>JBDGQN010000264.1:0-10829 GCA_042219055.1 Salinibacter sp.
TCAGTGTGAGTGATTGCTTTCCTACAGTCGTTTCCGACGGCCGCGAGAAGATTCACCCCTTGGAGTACTTCTTCGCTTCGCTCAGGGCGCCTCGACTCCGCTACGCTCCGCTCGGAATGACTCTACCTCAAATAGACTGCTTGATTCTGCAGTGCACACCAGATTCGCTCCAAACGGCTGCCGCTCCCAAAGCGTCCGCTCCCAAAGCGTGAGGTCACTCGTTCTTTCCTCCAGGACGTAGCGGAGGCCGATCAGGCGCAGACTGTGCTCGTGGAGGGGGGGACACGAGACGCCCTTATACCGGCTATGACGGATGACTGTACAATTTCGGAGAATTTGCATCTCCTTCTTGCTCCCCGAAACTCTTCTCTCCCGTGGAGGGTCGACCGGCCGGTCGACCCTTCGTCAGTCAGTAAATTCAGGGGGCGGTGTACAATAAACCGTCGTAATTGGTATAAGGCAAGGGGGGAAGGGGGTCAGTACTCTTCCCGCTCCTCGTAGTCGAGCCAGGCCTCGAAGGGGCGCTGCGCTTCGTCCGCGAGCATCTGCTCCATGGGAATCCGGCGGTCGTCCGGCGGTTTGGTAAGCTCCTCGTAAATGTGGTGGTCGTCGAAGCCTGCGGCCGCGGCGTCGGCGCGGGTGGCGGCGTAATAGACGCGGTCGAGGCGGGCCCAGTAGGCGGCCCCCAGGCACATGGGACACGGCTCGCACGTGGCGTACAGGGTGCATCCTTGCAGTTCGAAGTCATCCTGTGCGTCGCAGGCGCGCCGGATGGCCGTCACCTCCGCGTGGGCGGTCGGGTCGTTGAGCGTGGTCACCACGTTGGTGCCTCGCCCAATGATTTCGCCGTCGTGCACGATCAGGGCCGCAAACGGGCCGCCCTGGCCGGTCTGTACGTTTTGGACGGCCATTTCAACGGCTTCCTGCAAAAAGTCGTTGGGAGAGCGGGATGCCACGGCACCTAGACGGTTGAGCGAGAATGGAAGGCGGACAGGAATCGCAAAGCGCTCCCTTCATTCGGCTTGCAGGTGGCTTGGTTCCCTTGGTCGTTCGATTCCTGCTCCGTCGGGTTGCATGCGGGTCCCGAGAGCGTTTTCTTGGCGGTTCCGTGACTGTACTGCTTTTCTCGTCTCCGAGCTCTGTTCATGGATTTGACCACGTCTCCGTCCGTCGCCTCCCGGGCCGACTCCCTGCAGCAAAGCGACATCCGCTCTGTGACGCGGCGGGTGAACGAGGTGGACGGCATCAATTTGGGGCAGGGCGTGTGCGACCTGCCGACGCCCGAGCCGATTAAGGCCCGGGCCCATCGGTCGATCCGCAACGACGACTCAATCTACTCCCATTATGCGGGCATCGAGCCCCTGCGCCGCGCCGTTCTGGAGAAGGAGCAGGCCTACAACGACGTGCCCGCCACGTCGCCGGAGGAGGTCGTGGTGGGGGTGGGCTCAACCGGCGTCTTTGTCACGGCGGCGTTCACGCTCCTGGAGGAGGGCGACGAAGTACTTCTCTTCGAACCCTTCTACGGCTACCACCGCAACATTCTGGAGCTGACGGGAGCGACAATTCGGTATGTCCCGCTCGGGGGGCCCGAGTCGACGTTCGATCGAGCGAGGATGGAGGCGGCGGTGACCGCCGATACGAAAGCCGTCGTCGTGAACACGCCCGCGAATCCGAGTGGAAAAGTCTGGACGCGCGACGAGCTCTCGACGATGGTCGACGTGCTGCACGACCACGACCTCGTGGCGATTACGGACGAGATTTACGAGTACATGCTCTACGACGGGGCGGAGCACGTGTCGCTGGCGAGCCTGCCGGACGCCTACGAGCGCACGATCACGATCTCGGGCTTCTCCAAGGCCTACAACGTGACCGGGTGGCGCCTGGGCTACGGCGTGGCCCCCGCCCCCATGGCCGAGAAGATGGGCCTCATGAACGACCTCCTCTACATCTGCGCGCCCCGTCCCCTCCAGCACGCGGCCCTGGCGACCTTTGAGGACCTGGACGACGACTACGTTGCGGACCTGCAAGCCGACTACGCCACGCGGCGCGAACTGATGTGCGACACGCTGGAGGCCATCGGATTTGACGTGCCGTGGCCGGCGGGCGCCTACTATGTCCTGGCGGACTTTGGACCCCTCGCGGGCGAAACGCCGGGCTTTGAAGACGACAAGGCGGCCTGCGACACGCTCATCGAGGAGGCACGAGTCGGAAGCGTCACCGGCCGCTCCTTCTACGAAAACCCGACGGACGGGCGGTATCAACTCCGCTTCTGCTTCGCGAAAAAGATCCCGGTCCTCGAGCAGGCCTGCACGCAGTTGCGCGAGGCGTTTGGGGAAGACGTGAGGCGTGATGCGTGATGCGTGAGGAGAATGTGCGTGAGGACGACGTCACAAGCCACATTTCACAAATCATGCATCACGCCCCGAAGAGGCAGTCGCGCACCGTGTTCGGGTCGAGGAGGTGCCGCGGCTCGTCCCGGAAGATTTGACGGGCCCGTTCGAGTTCGTCTACCGTGTTGCAGTGGAGGCGGAGATCTCTCTGTTTGGGCAGGCGGACGGCCTGGACCGAGTCCTCGCGGGCAATTCGGTTCAGGAAGGTCCCGAGCTGGTCCGGGGGGCCATCGTCCGCCAGGTACTCCTCGACAATTTCCAAGGCCTCGGGGCTTAAGAGCGTCCAGGAAGGACAGATCCGTTCCGACGCCGTTCCGGTCGGGTCCTCGACCACCTCCGTCACGAGGCGCCCCTCGATGTTGAGAAGGCTGCTGTGCGCCCGTCGTTCGGGCACGGGCTCGTGGAGGGCAAGTACCTGGTTGGTCGCGCCGGCATATGCGTTCAGGATCGGGGGGAGGGGAAAGCGATACAGGCTGTCGCCTCCACTCACGAGGGCCCCGTCGGAGGGCATTCCGACCTCCCGCAGGAGAACCTGAAGGTCCCCGACCATGCCTAGCTGCTCGTCCGGGGTTTCCACCCCGTCGTCGTGGACGTGCAGCTCGATGTCCTCAGCGTTTAGGGTCGGGCGGTGATCGACGGCCCATTCGTGGAAGGCGGGGGCATCGGTGTGGTTGACCGCGACGTGAATGGCGTCGAGGGCCGACCATGCGGTGAGTTCGTCGATGAGGTAGTCGAGGAGCGGAGCCCCGGCCACCGGAATCAGCGACTTGGGCGTCTCCTCGGTGAGGGGCCGCATGCGGGTGCCAAAGCCGGCGCAGAGGAGGAATGCGTTCACGACGAGGAGGGAGGGGGGCGGTGCGAGCGAAGGGGAACAGAGAGTGTGGAGTCAGGCCTCGGCGGCGGCGAGGGCGTCGATGACCTCGCCGTGAAAGGCGCCGTTGGTGGCTACGACGCCGGTGTTGGCTTCGAGCAGGCGGCCGTGGGTGAAGTCGAGCGGCTCGCCGTGCATGTCGGTCACGGTGCCGCCCGCAGCCTTCACCACGAGCGCCCCGGCCGCGTGGTCCCAGATGCGTTCGGTGTAGTCGGTGCCGGGACGGGGGAGGCGGAGATAGATCTCGGATTCTCCGCGAGCCACCATGGCGTACTTGGCCTGGCTGTCGATGCGGACGGGATCGGCCGTAATGCCGAGGCGGTCTCCGGTCTTTGCCGCGAGGTCGTGCGAGCTGTGCGAGGACTCGAACGACTCGGTGAATCGGCTCTGCGACGGGTCGGTGGTGTCACTCACGTGGATGGGCGTCGGGGCGCGGTCGTCGGAGAGCGGCTTCTGTACGGCGCCTTCGCCCCGCACCGCGAGAAAGGCCTGTCCCCGCGTCTCGGGCGGATCGGCGTCGAGGGCGTTGGGGAGATGGGGGCAGCAGAGGGCGGCCACCTGCATCTGGCCGTCCACGAGCAGGGCGAGGGCGATGGCGTACTGGTCGCCCCGCACGAAGCCCTTCGTGCCGTCGATGGGGTCGAGGGTCCAGAACCGGTCGCTGTAAGCCTCGGCCGTGCCGTGGTCGATCCAGTCGAAGACCGTTTCGGCGTCGGCGTTCGGATGGTGCTCACGGACCTCGGCGAGAAGCTGGTCGCGCACCCCGTCATTCGCGTCGGTGCGGAGGGCGGAGCTGTCCTCCTCCCCGATTACGGGGTCGTCGGGGAAGGCGTCTTGCAGCGCCTGGCAGATGAGGGCCTGACTGCCGAAGTCGGCGACGGTGACGGGGGTGCGGTCGTTTTTTTTCAGGACATTGTCGTCAAAGTCCGCCCGGACGGACTGGCACAGCTCGGCGGCGGCCTGAACGGCACGGAAGGCAACGGTACGTTCGCGGTCGTAGGGCATGTGGTTTGGGTATGGAGGATTGGAGGTGTGGAAGGGTAGACGTGGGAGTGTGGATTTCGGCGTAGAGGCGTCCTGCCGGGACCCCTGAAGCGTAGGTCTACTCGCTCAGAAGCTGGTCGTAGGGGGGAAGGTCATCGAGGAACGTATAGCGTTGATGCTCAAAATCGATGGCGCAGGCGTAGTGGATCTGGCCGTTCGTCACCACGAGGTACGGGGCTTCCAAAACGATGTTGTACCGCGCGCACTGATCGAACGCATCCTGCCCGATCGACACCTGAGGGGCTTTGCATTCGACCAGAAGGAGGGGAGTGCCTTGCCGATCGTGCACGATCACGTCGGCCCGCCGCGGCTGATCATGGTACTGGAATGACGCTTCAATCGCTACGAGCCCCGAGGGCACGTCGAGTTCCTGAATCAGATATTGCACGAAGTGCTGTCGCACCCACTCCTCGGGCGTCAGGCGGACGTACTGGTCGCGGCGCGGGTCGTAGATGATGCGCTTCCCGTTGCGCTCGCCGGTGCGAAACTCGTACGTCGGCAGATTCAGCGTTTCCACGGGGAGGAGGATCGAGAGCAGAAGATCGCGTTGCGATCAGAAGCGCCGGTGGCCCCGAGTCAGAGGGCAGGAGACGCGGAGCTCTCTCCGTACCCGGTCATCTCCACGTACCCGTGGCCAGTGGCCGAGCCCTCCACGCGAACCGCGCCCTCCCAGTACCGGACGGACACGTCGAGCTCCTGGTTCGGAATCACAGACGTAATGTCCAGGTCGATGCCTTCGTCGGGAACCCGGAGGGTCCACTCGACGGGATAGGTGTGCGTCCCGTCCGGCGTCGTCCATGTGTCGAGCACCTTGACCGACACGTCCGCCCGATCCAATCGCTGGGTAGATCCGTCGGGGCCTACGATCACCCCTTCGCTGAATGTGCTGGGCGAGCCGTCCGTCCGGCGGAGCTGGTAGTACATCAGGTCGCGCCCATCGTCGAGCTGGAGCGAGAACCAGTCCCATCCTTCCTGATTGGGACCGAGGGCGGAGGTGCTCCACTCCCGGTCCAGCCAGCTCTGGCCCGTGACGGAGAGCGTATCGCCCTTCAGTGCGAGACGACCGTCGGTGGCGAGGCGCGTGTACGAGTAGTAGTACGAAGCATTGCCGGTGCCGGGCCCCTTCTGACTCAGGCCCTGATTGCCTTGGAGGACACGAGGCTTGGTGGGGCGGAGCGTGAGGTCGATCCCAATTCCCTGCTCCTGGGCCCGCAATCGGATCGGGAAGGTCGTGTCGCCGGTGCTGGTCATCGACCAATCGTCGAGCCACACGCGAAACGGATTCGCCTGGGCCCCGGCCAGCCCCGCGCCGCCCCGTTGAAACCGCTCGAAGGCATGGAAGGTCTCCGACGCCCCGTCCGTGACGGCGAAGTGGGCCATGTACAGCTGGTTCGTGCGCCAGGTGGAGGTAGCGGAATCAGGGGCTGCGTCGGGAGGCGTGAGGCCGACGCGAAAGATCGTAAGCTCGTAGCCGTACGGCTGGGCGTCGGGCCCGGTGAGGTTTCCCGTCACGTACCACCATTCCGTCTTGTAGCCGGGGTGCGGCCCGTGGTCGCTCGGAAACGTGAAGGGCCGCACGTCGGTCGCCCGTTTGTACCCGGTGGTGTCGCCGGTCATGGCCTCCGTGGCGGAGACGGAGGTGCGGAGGGCCGACTCCTCGGACGAGGCCGTGAGCCAGTAGGCCCCAAGGCCGAGCGCGGCCGCGGCCACAATGAGGAGGACAAGTGCGGAACGCGAGCGGGTCATGGCGTGCAGAAAAGAGGTCTACGGAAGTAGAATGCCTCAACGACCCGCATAGAGCCCCGTTCGCCGCTCCGTGAAATTTTACAGAGACGGGGCACGCAGGACGGCTACTTCGTCGCGACGTTTGCCGATAGTAGGGGGAGGGCCAAAGGCGCCCCCACCATCGTGAGCACTACCACTGCTACGACGACCCCGAAGGCCTGTTGTGAAACGACCCCGAGATCGAAGCCCCGCTTCATGATGAGAAGTGTGATCTCGGAGCGGGGAATCAGGGCGATGGCAAAGACCAAAGCACTCTGGGGGCGCAACCGGTTCATGACCGGCAGGAACGCCCCGAGGCCCTTGCTGACCACGGCGACGACAAACAAGAGAAGCACCGGCCCCAGGTTGTCGACCAGAATCGAAAGGTCGAGTTGGACCCCGATGTAGACGAAAAAGAAGGGGACGAAGAGGTCATAGAGCGAGTCGAACGACGCGTCGATCTTGACGGACAGCGGGTCGCGACTGAAGATGAGCCCGGCGAAGAAGCCCCCAATGGCCGCCGAGAAGCCGAGCAGGGCTGTGAGTCCGGCCACCATGAGGCCCACGCCGAGGACACTAATCATCGTATCGGCAGGGTCGGGCTGCAGGGTGTGGAGCCGGTGCGTGAGCGGACGCTCCAGGTACTGGGAAAAGAGGAGTCCGCCCAGCATGAGGAGGGCCATTTTGCCCAGCGTGTACCCCAGGGTGAGGGCCATGGGACCGATGAGATCAACCGACATCCCGGACTGGAGTTGGGGAGCGAGGGCTGCCAGGAGGGCCAGGAGCACCACTCCGGATAGGTCATCGAGCTCCGCCACGTCGAGCATCAGCGCCCCTTTTGCGGAGCCGAGCTGGTCGGTGTTGCGCCAGATGCGCACCGACACCCCAACCCCAGTGGCGGTGAGGGCCACGGCGGCGAAGAGGCTCGGGAGGAGGGACCAGTTTAGGAGAACGAGCGTCGTTCCAAGAACCGCGATCAGGCTGATGGCAACATTTACGAGCAAGATGACCGTCGCGCCCGAGAGCCGTTGGATGAGGTGTTTGAGATTGCACTCTAGCCCGACTCGAAAGAGGAGGGCCACTACCCCAAATTCAGCAAGAAAGGCCAGGAGCTCGGGGCCCCGAGGCGTCATCAGTGCCCAGGTGGCGTCGGCGATTCGGAGACCGACGCCAATGAGCAGGTATCCGAAGAGGTCCGGGAGATTGAAGTGTTCGAGTGCTGCCTTCGAGAGAATCGAAAGAACGATGAGGGTTCCCACCAGAAGGACCTCTTGGGCAGCAAGCTCCATCCGAGTCCTGGGAAGTTCAGTTTCACGGTCCAGATTGAACGACCAAAACGAGGACCGATCCTTTTGGTTGATCCCCCCGGTCCGATTACCCCTCTTGAAGGGCAAGGGCGGGGCTTGCCCGAGCCATGCGCCAGGTGGGATAAAGCCCGGCCAGGAAGGCAGCGCCGACCGCCAGGAGGACGGCCTGTAGCAACACATCCGTCGGCACTGTGAACTGGAGCGTCCAGCCGAAAGAACGCTTGTTAATTACGAAGACCAGGACGTACGCCAGCACGTAGCCGAGCGGAAGCGAAAGAAGGCCGGCGATGGCTCCCATCAGGCTCGATTGGAGGGTGAGGTAGCCGCCCACTTGTGGGGGTGTCATGCCCGTGGCCCGCAGAACGCCCATCTCGCGTTGCCGCTCCAGGGCCAGGGCCATGAGGGCAGTCAGGACCCCGATGAACGCCACGGCAATGGCCAGCAGGCGGAGCACCGTTGTGATGGTGAACGTGCGGTCGAACACCCGCATCGAGGTTTCGCGGAGGGCCTTGTTCGATCGGACGACCACGTCCTGGAGGCCCGACACGTTGTCGCGCATGTTTGCGATGAGGGCGTCGACGGACGTGGTGTCGGCGGCCATGAAGGCCAGTCCGGACACGCCCTGGTCGTCGTAGTACTGCTCGTAGGTGGAGCGGCTCATGAGCACAACCCCGAGGTCGGAGGCGTAGTCGTAGTACACACCTTTAATGGCGAACGGCTGCCGGCCCCGGTCGGTCTGGAGATGCAGGGTGTCCCCCACCCCCACGTCGTGTCGGTAGCTGTAGGGCTCGGAGACGAGCACGGACGGGCCCGTCCGGACGGCGTCCCACGCCGATTCGGGAGAGCCGCTTTTGAACTGGTAAATGTCGGCGGTCTGGGGGCCGGGCTCCACGGCCACGAGCTGCGTGCGGCCCACGCCGGCCTGTACCGTGACGCGGCGGACCGAGTAGCTCGCGGCGGTTCCCCCCGTGGCGCGCAGCCGGGCCACCACGGCCGAGTCGAGCGTGGCGGTAGAGCGGCGAAAGACGAGGCTCGGGGGCTGTACGTACACGTCGGCCTGCAGGGATTGCTGGAGCCAGTTCGATACGGTGCCCCGGAAGCTGTCGATCATGATGCCGACCCCGACCGTGGCGGCGATGGCGACGGTGAGGGCCGCGATGGCCACGCCGGTTCGGCTCAGGTTCGCCACGATGCCGCGTGCCGCCATGCGCCCGATGACGCCCGTCAGCCGGCCGAGGAGGGGACGCACGCCGTTGGCCAGCCCCATCACCAGCAGCGGGACCAGGAGCGCTGCCCCCACGAGGAGGCAGAAGAGGGCTCCGTATCCGGCCCAGATGCTGTGCTGGGTAACGAGGAGCAAGAGGCCTCCGGCCCCAGCGACGAGAACGCCGAGGCCCGCCCACCACGGGGCCCGCTTCTGAAGGGTGGTCTCCTGCGTCGAGCGGCGTAGGACGGTGCTGACCGGTGCATTCGTCGCTTCCCGGGCAGGGGCCAGGGCCGCCGCCAGCGTGGTCCCCACGCCCAGCAGCCCGCCTTTAGCGAGCGTCCAGGTCGAGAGAGAAAGGTCCGTTACCTGCACCACGAAGTACAGATCGTTGATCGTCTGGGCCAGAAGTTGCACGAGGCCCGACGCCAGCACAATGCCGAGCAACACCCCAAGGCCGCTTCCCACCGCCCCGAGCACTGCGGCTTCGCCCAGCACGAGGCGAAAGATCTGCCCGCGGGTGACGCCGAGGGCACGGAGGCGTCCCAAAAGGCCTCGGCGCTGGACAATGGAGAACGTCATCGTGTTGTAGATGAGGAACGCCCCCACAATCAGGGCCAGCAGGCTCAGCGCCGTCAGATTCAGGTTGAATGCTTCCGTCATCTGGGCGACGGTTTCCGTCCGGGTGTCCGACCGCTGGAGCCGGGCCCCGTCCGGCAGCACGCGACGGACTCGATCCAGAAATGCAGATTGGGCAGACTCATTCGAGGGAGCAATGAGGTCGATGCGGCTCAGGCGACCGGGTTGGTCGAAGAGCGTCTGAGCCGTCGACACGTCCACGACGAGCAGATTGGCGACCGCCCGGCGAGTGCGCTCGTTGCGCGGTTCGATGAGACCGCCCAGCGTCACTGTGTAGGTGTCTCCTTCGATGTCCACGCGCAGCGTGTCCCCCACTTCGCGCCCTAGCTTCTTCGCCGTCGGGGCACTCATGAGGGCGACGTCCCGCGTCATGAAGGCGCCCAAGTCGAGGTTGCTCGCCGCGCCGGTGCCGAGGTAGGGCCGGAAGGGGGCATCAGCAAGCGGATCGATGCCTATGATCTGAAACGTGCGGTCCCCTCGCTTCAGCGCCCCGTACCCCTCCACAACCGGGGCCGACGGCTCAATTCCGGTCTTCCGCAGACGCCGGTACACGTTGTCGTCGAGCGTCCGCCCCGTTCCCACAACTTGGTGGGTCGCCGTGCCGGTCACCGTTTCGGCAGACAGCCGGAAGGCCTGCATCGCGCTGGTGTTGGCCAGGTCGATGGCCACGACCACCGCCACCCCGATCGCCACGCCTAGCACGGACAGGCCCATCAGCCACGGGTGGCGGGTGAGATAGCGGCGGCTGGAGCGCTGGAGGAGCGTCATCTTCGATTGGGAATGGGAGAAAGGGGGAGAGGGGGAGCGCGCCTTCGAGAGCGGGGAAGTGGGAGTGGGAAACGAGGAACTGTACCGGGTCTCCCATTCCCCCACTCGCTCGTTCTCCTAATGGCTCGGCGCGATGTACTCGGGCACTTCCTCGTGCAACGTACCGCCGCGGAGGTGCAGCACACGGTCGGCGCGGGGGAGCACCTCCGGGTCGTGCGTGGCCACGAGAAGGGTGGTGTCCGTGTCGCGGACGAGGTCGCCGAGGAGCGAAAGCACCTCCTGACCCGTCTCGTAGTCGAGGTTGCCCGTCGGTTCGTCGGCGAGGACGAGGAGCGGGTCGTGGGCCAGGGCCCGGGCCACTGCCACCCGTTGCTGCTCGCCGCCCGACAACCGATCGGGGAACGCGTCGGCCCGGTCGGCGAGGCCCACCCGGTTCAGCATGGCCCGAGCCTGCTCCCGATCGGCCTGAGGCGACTCTCCGGCCAGCTCCAGGGGAAGCCGGACGTTCTCGCCCACGGTGAGCGTCGAGATCAGATTGAATGACTGGAAGACGAACCCGATATTGGCACGCCGAAACTTGGTACGCTCGGTTTCGGATTTGGCCGTCAGGTCCGTGCCGCCGATGCGAACGTGTCCGGCGGTCGGGAGGTCGATGCCGCTAATCAGATTCAAGAGGGTGCTCTTGCCCGCCCCACTGCGTCCCATGAGCACGGAAAAGGCCCCCCGATCAAGTCGCAACGACACGTCTCGGAGGACCATACGGTCCTGATTCCCCTCGCGATACGTCTTGGTCAGAGCGTCAAACTCAACGAGGGGCGTCGGGTCGGGCATGGACGTGAAGA
>JBDGQN010000265.1:0-7046 GCA_042219055.1 Salinibacter sp.
CTTCCCACCTTCAACCTTCCCACCTTCAACCTTCCCACCTTCAACCTTCAATCGTCTCCAGTCCTCAGACCGATGTCCCGTTGAGGAACGATGGACAATCACTTCGACGAGAACCCGTTCTCGAACTGGATCAAGCAGGACCGCACCTGATACCAAGAGGTCCTCACTCTCGCTCCGATTTCACTCCCAATCCCAGTCTTCGAACATGAACAAAATTCCGGACGCCACGCCGGAGATCAATGAGCAGATTCGTCCCGAGGCCGTCGCTGAGCGGATGGAGTCTGTCCGTGAGCGTATCGCCCAGGCCTGCGAGCGCGCCGGGCGGTCCCCTGACGAGATCACGATCGTCGCCATCTCCAAGACCTTTCCTATGCAGGCCATCGAATCCGGAAAAGCCGCCGGGGTGGAGCACTTCGGCGAGAACCGGGCCCGACAGCTGCGCGACAAGGCCAAGGCCCGACCCGGCATGGTTGAGGGCGGCGACGTGACCTGGCACATGGTGGGCCACCTCCAGCGCAATAAGGCCAAGTATATCGCCCGTCACGCCGACTGGTTCGACGCCCTCGATAGTCCGCGCCTCGCGAAGGAACTCGACAAGCGCGCGGCAAAGAACGACCGAACGATCCCCTGCCTCGTGCAGGTCAACATCACAGGCGAGGAACAGAAGTACGGGCTCGACCCGTCGGAAGCGCACGACTACCTCGACCACTGCGCGCAGTACGATCACCTTGACGTCCGGGGCCTGATGGCGCTGGCCTCCTTCGTGGACGACCCCGAAGACGTGCGGGGCGAGTTCCAACGGATGCGTGAGCTGTTCGAGACCTACGATGCGACCGGCAATCCGCAGGTCGAGATGGGAGAACTTTCCATCGGAATGAGCAATGACTTCGAGGTGGCGGTCGAAGAGGGCAGCACCATGGTCCGACTTGGCACCTCCATCTTTGGGCCGCGGGACTACGAGTGATCCCCCCTCGAAATGGAACGCAGCAGAAACAGTATCGTCGCCTTTCGGTGAACACAGGGTAAACTGAAGGCGAGGTCGTTTTTCTGTCCGCGGGTCCCCAAGTCGTCGGGCCGTCCGGGGCGTAAAGAGACCTGCCGCCTGCTGTTCATCATCCGACCGACCGCCGCCATGAAGCTGACGCCGCTCGACATTCGGAAGCAAGACTTCGACCGAAGCCTCCGCGGGTACGATCCCGAGGAGGTGGACGCCTTCCTCGACATGGTTGCCCAGCAGTGGGAAGAAATTCAGGAGGAGCAACGTCGCCTGGAGAACAAGGTTGAGGAGCTCGAGAATCAGATGGACCACTACCAGAAGGTGGAGGAGGCCCTCCAAGAGGCCCTCGACCAGACGCGGGAGAACGCCGAGCAGCAGCTCGAAAACGCCCGCGAGAAGGCCAAAAACATCGTGCAGGAGGCGAAGGCGGAGGCGAAAGAAATCAAGCAAACAGCCCAGGCCCGACGCGAGCAGCTGGAGGCTGACAGCCAGCGCCTCCGGAGCCGCCGCACCGAAATTATTGCCCGGCTTCGGGCCTTTCTCAACTCGGAGCTCGAGATCTTAGAGGACTTCGATCAGAACGACAGACCGTCTGAATCATCGATCGAAGACCGCCCCGCCGAGTCGTCGGTCGACGAGCCGGAGCTGTCCTCGCCCCCGCCCGAGCCGACAACCTCGTCCGGCCCGGGAGGGCCGTCGGATCCGCCCTCCGCTCCCGACCTCGCCGACACGGAAGACGAGGAGGAGGCGTCCACCCCGGAGGCGGAAGAGCTGGAGGGCGAGTTCTCTTTCGACGACGAAGCAGTCGAAGAGGACGCGTCGTCGTCTCCTTCGGCCGACGACGAGACGGACGAACCCTCCGAATTCTCTCCCTTCGAAGAGGAACTCAGCGAGATCGGGGAGTCGGTCTCCGACGCGCAGAACGAGGAGGACGGGGAACCCCAAGAGACGACTCCATCGGACGAGCCGACCTCGTCTTCCGAAATTGAGCCCCTGGAGACTGCCGACAAGGAGGCGGATGAAAGCGACCCGTCCCCCTCCGAGGTGTTTACGGACGACGTTGCCTCCGAGACGGAACCCGCCTCCCGTCCCTCTCCGTCCTCAAGCCCCAACGCTGCGGACGAGGACGCCGCTGCGGATGAGAACCTCGCCGACGCCGAAGACGCCCCTGCGCCCCCCCGTCCAGGGTCTTCCGCCGACGAGAGCAGCACGCGCGACCCCGCCACTCCTGCCTCGGACGCCGACGAATCCGGCGAGCCTGCTGAGCCGGAGCGCGAGAAGAAATCGGAGAAGACGTCCTCCGACGACAAAGACGCCACGTCCGAGGAAATCGAGAAGATCTGGAGCATCCTCGAAGACATGGAGGAGTAGGTTCTGCCCCGTCCCCGGACGCCCTGGCACGTCTCCCCCGTGAATTTGCTCACCCTCCCCCCGTATGTCCCTGGCTCCCAATTCGTCCGCCCTTACCGTCGAGGGCACGTCCGCGTATCGCCGACAGGTGGAAGAAGCCGCCTCGGCGCTTCCGTCCATCGACTCGTCTCCGGCAGTGGGCATCCTGCACGACACCGCCCTTGCTCCCCTGTTGGACGAGGCGACGACCGAGGCCACCCGACCCTGTGCCGACATTCCCCATCTTCCCACCGCAGAGGGAACGCTCACCACGGGCGTCCTCGACGGGACGCCGGTCGTCGAGTTGGAGCAGCAGATGCACCTGTACGACGGCCACACGCCCCGCGAGGTGACGTTTCCTGTGCGCATGCTCGCCACCGCCGGCGTCGACACGCTCTTTCTGACGGCCCCAGCCGGTAGCGTGGCGCCGCAGTTCGAACGCGGCACCCTGATGTTGGTGACCGATCACATCAACTTTCAGGGGCAGAATCCCCTCGTCGGCCCCAACGTGGACGACTGGGGCCCGCGCTTCCCCGACATGACCGAGCCCTACGACCCGAGCCTCCGACGGATGGCCGAGACCGTGGCCCGGAACGAAGGCGTGTCGCTCCGGAAAGGCATCTACATGGCTCTCCTCGGCCCGAACGAGGAGACGGCCGCCGAGCATCGGATGACCCGGCGTCTGGGGGCCGACGCCGTGGGGACGACCGTGATCCCCGAAGTCATTGCGGCACGGCACATGGACCTTCGCGTGATGGCCGTCACGCTCCTCACCGAGCAGTATCCGACGGGCGAGGTCCCCCCAGCGTCCACCGAGGCTCCCCCGAGCCTCGACCCGGCCCGTTCGAAGCTGCACCGTCTTCTGACTGAGATCGTGGTCGAACTGGGCTCCGACGCCCCCACGCCGTAGCCGCTTTCGCTTCTCCTGGCTCGAGACTCGGCCGCCCGACTGGGAGTCGACCTCGGCGCTATCCTCAAACTTGGGCTCTTCCTCCACCCTTCTCCGCCGTATGGATTCGAACGCCCCTGCGTCCGCCGACTGGCAGGTCCACAAGTTCGGCGGCACCAGCCTCGCCGACCCGGACCGTATCGAGCACGTCGCGTCCCTCCTCGACGCCCGCGAGCCGCCCCTGGCGGTGATCGTTTCGGCCATGAGCGGCGTCACCGATCGCCTGCTTGACCTCGCCGAGCGGGCCCCAACCGAAGACAACGACCTCGACGCGCACCTCCAGGCGCTCCGCGATGACCAGCAGGCCGTCGCGACGGACCTGTTGAACGAGGAGGCCGCCGCCCCCCTGCTCCACACGTTGGACGAGGACGTGGCCGACCTTGCCGACGTGCTCCGCGCCACCCGCCTGATGGGCACCGTGCCCTCGACGACACGCAACCTCGTGGCCGGGTACGGCGAGCTGTGGTCGGCACGCGTGCTAGGCAGGGTGCTTCGCGTTCAGGGCCTGTCCGCCGCCGTCTGCGACGCCCGCGAGGTGCTCGTCGTCACCCACGAAGAATTGGGGCCAGTGGTGAACTGGGACGCCACCCGAGAGCGGTTCGCCGAATGGCGGGCCGACCATGCGGACGCCGACGTCATCGTGGCCACGGGCTTCATCGCGATCACCCCCGACGGGGTGCCCACTACGCTGGGCCGCAACGGCTCGGACCACTCCGCCGCCATTTTTGCGGCCCTGCTCGAAGCAGAGGCCCTTACGATCTGGACCGACACGGACGGGGTCATGAGCGCCGACCCTCGCTACGTTCCCGACGCCCGCCGCCTCGATTCGCTCTCCTACGAGGAGGCGATGGAGTTGGCCTACTTCGGCGCAGGCGTTATCCATCCTCGCACCTTGACCCCAGCGGTCGAGCACGAGATCCCGATCACCATCCGCAGCACCTTTGCTCCCGAGCGGCCCGGCACCCGCATTCACCTCGACGGCGACGGCACGTCGGTCGTCAAGGGCTTCTCTACAATCGACGACATTGCCCTGCTCAACCTGGAGGGCAGCGGCATGATCGGCGTGCCCGGCATTGCCCGGCGCCTCTTCGACGCGCTGGAGGACGAGGGCGTCTCTGTCATCCTGATTTCTCAGGGCAGTTCCGAGCACTCAATCTGTTTTGCCGTGCCCCAGGCCCAGGCCGAAGTCGCGCGCGCAGCCGCCAAGCAGGCCTTCTACGCCGAACTGGACCGCGGCCAGATCCGGCAGGTAGACGTCACTTCCGACTGCAGCATTCTCGCCGTCGTTGGGGACCAGATGGCGGGCACCCCCGGCGTCGCCGCCACCTTCTTCGGGGCACTCGGCGACGCAAATGTCAACGTACGGGCCATCGCACAGGGCTCCTCGGAGCGCAACATCTCGGCGGTGGTGGACGGGGACGACGCCCGTCAGGCCCTGCGCGCCGCCCACGGGGGATTCTATCTGTCGAACCGCACCCTGTCGATCGGCGTCATCGGGGCCGGCAACGTCGGCGGGGCCCTCCTCGATCAGATCCACGATCAGGCCGATCGCCTGCGTGAGGAGCAGGACATCGATTTTCGCGTGCGCGGCATCGCCACCTCCTCGAAGATGCTCCGGGCGAAACAGCGCCTCGACCTCGCAACGTGGCGCGACGATCTGGCTGGAGGCCGCCCTACCGACCTCGATGAGTTCGTCGATCACGTTCAGACCGAGTATCACCCCCACACAGTGATCGTCGACTGCACGGCGAGCGAGGTGGTCGCCCAGCAGTACCAGGACTGGCTCGAACGCGGCGTCCACGTCGTCACGCCCAATAAGAAAGCCAACACCGGCTCGTGGGACGACTACCGCGCCCTCCGCGCCACCAGCACAGGACCCGGTCCCCGGTACCTCTACGAAACGACGGTCGGCGCCGGACTGCCCATCCTCCAGACCCTGAACAGCCTCACCGAGACGGGCGACCAGGTGCATCACATCGAGGGCATCCTCTCCGGCACCCTCTCGTATCTCTTCAACGCGTTCGACGGCGACCGTCCGTTCTCCGCGATCCTCCAGCAAGCCAAGGAGGAAGGTTTCACCGAACCGGACCCCCGCGACGACCTCTCCGGGATGGACGTGGCGCGGAAGGTCGTCATCCTGGCCCGCGAGATGGGCGTGCCCCTGGAGCTCGACGAGGTGGCGATCGACGGGCTGGTCCCCGAGCCTCTCCGGGACGGCTCCGTGGAGGCGTTTCTTGAGCGCCTGTCGGAGCACGACGCCGCCATGACCAAAATCCTCCGGGACGCCCAGGCCGAGAACAAGGTGCTCCGCTTTGTGGGCAGTGTCACGCGGGACGGCGAGGCCTCGGTCCGCCTCCGCCGATACCCCGAGGACCACGCGTTTGCGCGCATCAACCACACCGACAACATCGTTCGCTTCCAGACGGCCCGCTACGACGAAACCCCCCTCATCGTACAGGGTCCCGGCGCCGGTCCTCAGGTGACTGCCGCCGGTGTGTTCACCGACCTGCTCCGGCTGATGTCGTAGGCGGCGCATGGGGGTGACTGGGAATGGGCCTTTGGGCGTATGTGGAAATGGGAGAACGGATGAATGGGAGCGTGGGCGGCGGGACAAGGAAAAGACCGAAATTCTTGAGATGCGAGACCTGGGCTCGAACTCCGAACGCCGCACCGAAAATGAGACAATGAAAAAAATGACCCAATGGCCGACCAAGTTACTGTATTCGCCCCGGCGTCGATGGGCAACGTCGCCGTAGGCTACGACCTGCTGGGCAGTGCCCTTGACGGCCTGGGCGACCGGGTGACTGTGCACCGGATCGACGCGCCCGTCATCCGAATCAACACCATCACCGGACGCGTCACCGACCTGCCCACAGATCCCTCCCACAATACCGCCACGGTGGCACTGAGGGCCCTCCAAGACGCCGCGGGCATCGACGGAGGATTCGAGGTGTCGATCGAGAAGGGCATTCCACTGGGTTCGGGACTCGGCGGGTCCGCAGCCTCCGCAGTGGGCGCGGTCGTGGCCGGGGCCGAACTTCTGCCGGGCAAATGGTCGGTGGACGCGTTGCTCCCCCACGCCCTGGCCGGAGAGGCCGTGGCCAGCGGGGACCTCCACCCTGACAACGTCGCGCCCTGCCTGTACGGCGGCCTCGTGCTCACCCGCGCGATGGACCCGCCGGATGTTGTCCCCATTCCGGTTCCGTCCGATGTCCGATGCGTCCTCGTCCACCCCGACCGCATCGTGCCCACCCGCGAGGCTCGGGCCTGCCTTCCCGACACGATCCCACTTCCTGACTCGGTCCGCCAGACAGCCCACCTCGGCGCGTTTGTCGCGGGCTGCTACCGCGACGACCTCGCGCTCATCGGCCGGGCCCTGCGCGACCTGATCGTCGAGCCGCATCGGGCCGCCCTCGTCCCCGGCTTCTCGGACGTACAGGCGGCGGCGATGGAGACCGGCGCGCTAGGCTGTTCCCTCTCCGGCGCCGGCCCCACCCTCTTCGCGTGGTGCGACGGCCCAACCGACGCTGAGCGCGTGCGGGACGCCATGGTCGAGGCCTTCGATCAGCACGACATGCCCACTGAAGCTTGGATTTCCCCCATCCCCACCAAGGGCGCCCGCGTCGTCAACCCCACCCCGGCGGACCCATAATCGACCCGCCCCCCCACGCGACCAGTTAACCGATCGGTTCCCTTCCCCTCCTACCTCTT
>JBDGQN010000266.1:0-15512 GCA_042219055.1 Salinibacter sp.
CCTCGACGAGCTGGAGGCCGACCCGGACGAGGAGATTGTGGTGCACTGCCGCTCCGGCGGCCGCTCGGCAAAGGCGACGGAGTTCCTGCGCGAGAAGGGCTACGACGCATCCAACCTCGCGGGCGGTGTCCTCGCCTGGAGCGACGAGATCGACCCTGACGTGCCCAAGTATTAGCGGCGCTCCGCCTCGACACAGCAAAGGGACCCCGCAGCGCTCGGCTGCAGGGTCCCTTTTTCTGTTTGGGCAACGATGTGTGGTGGACAAGGCACTCGCCGTCGCATCTCGCTACCGCGCCACCGTTAACTTCTGGGTGCGGGTCTGCCTCCCGGTCTCCGGCCGCAGAACGTACATGCCACCGGCCAGGGTCCCCACGTTACTCCGTCGCTTGTACCGTCCCGACTGCTTCCCGCATTGATCACGCCGCTGTAGTCGTCCCCGGCCTGCGTGGGAACGAGGGCTCGGGACAGCTCTGGAGAAGGAGACGAACGAGAGCCTACAGGCGGGCATGTCCGAGCAGTTTGGGGCCGAGCCACTAAAAGATAAGACCGCCCCGCAGCGGAAGAAGGAGATCCGATCGGTCTCGCCGGAAAAACAGGCTCGGGACCAGCTCTACGTAGAGGGAAAGCACGCGAAACTGCCAGACCTTTCCGAGGCCCACGCGGAACGTCGGTCCACTTTTGACCTCTAATTTTCCGCTTACAGCCGTGGGATCAGCGTACCGGGATCCAAAGGGCATGTGGTACCCGACGCCCCCAAGCAAATACAGGGAGCTGCGCGTCGGATTTGGGAGGGTCACGATGAAAGACGCATTCGTATCAAGCGCATACGCCTTTTTCTTCCCTCCCCCGAATCTGAATCCGGTAAACGCCCCCCCCAAGTCCGAGCGAGAACTCGCGGTTCATGGGAAATGAGGCCCGGACGTGGAGCGCGGGCCCGGCCCCCCTCGCGGTGGTGCTCCCCGTCAGTTGAAGACCTCCGCCGTATCGGGTCTGGGCCTGTGTGGCCAGGCTCCCTCCAATCCAGAGCAAAAGACCCGCCGTGAGAACGAGAGCTTTTCGCCAACGAAGATCGATCGCCATACAAGTCATGATAGGATCATGCGGTTATCAGTGCATCTGCCGGGCGAACGAGACCGGTCAGTGAACAGTCGTTTCGTGAGAAGGGGCAAGCGGCACCGGATCCTGTGGAAATCTCCCCGTTCGGCTCGAATGGCGCAGGGTGGCCCTCTTCTGAACAGGGCTTTCGTCTTTAGTAGGAGCCTTCTTTATGGAGCCCTTTTTATTCGGAAGAACGGGCCTCAAAAGACGACCCCCGCTCGGATCGGCATCAACACGGAGACCCCGCCGTCTCGGAGCACGGTAGTGGGACGAAGGTCCACGAAAAGCGTCGACTCCCGAAGGGCCCAAATGCGACCAATCCCGAGATGGACGGTGGGCCCCCGCCCTAGTGCCCGGTCCCCGAACGGGAAATGATAGCCCACTCCGCCCGAGAGAATGTTGGCCCCCCTTGACCGACTCGGCCGTGCAATCCGGAGAGAAAGCGCCGGGTCGACCGTGTACGTCCCGCTTCGGCGCCCCTCTAAAACGTAGGCGGAAAGGCCCGCGCCCGCGACGAGGGCGAACCGTCCCGCAATCTGCGCCTGTGCGTCGACGTGTATGCCCGGCGCGATGCTCTTTTCCACCGAACTTGCTTTCATCTGAAGGCCCACTCGTCCCCGGAACCATCCCTGGCCCTGGGCGGCTCCCGCTGTTAGAAGAAGAAGGAGAAATCCGTAGCCGACACGACGCAGATCGAAGATCATGGCGATTCTCGGGGGAAACTCTGCTGAGTGTTGATGATGCCGAGCGGTAGGCCGGGCCGCGCACTGTCGATCCGTGGACGAACGATCGATGGATGGTCCCTTCATCGAGGGACTCGTCCGGACCGGATCGCTGGCGGGCGTCATCGGGGATGATCGTTCTGCAGAAGGGTTTTGCGTAGGCGAGAACATGCACCGGGCGAGATGCACGCAAAGCGGCTCACCATCCTTTCCGGGTGGTCGTGTCGGCCGCCGCGACGGTCTTTTTGCCAGACGATGTGCGTCCGGTGGTCGAGGTGTTCGGGCTGGCGCATTCAACGTCTGGGTTGCTGCAGGAGGCAATCGTGATCGTTCCCTCCTGCTGCGTCTTGGACGGGTCGCCCGTCGAATCGGACTGAGCCGTGGAGTCCGGATACCGATACGCGACCAACTCGGACGTGAGCGAATCCGGAAGCACTGAGGGCTTGAGCGGGCGGCGCGCGGTCCAGTAATATCGGTTCCAGTACGGCGCGCCGAACTGGTCTTTGGTGACACCGTCGCTGGAGGAGGCGTGGGCGAAGGTCCCATTGCCCAGATACACGCCGACGTGATTCCACTCGTTTTCTGGACGGAAAAACACCAGGTCGCCCGCCCGCACCTTGCTCCGAGGAACTTTTCCCCCCGTTTGCACCTGCGTTTCCGTGACCCGGGGTAGCCGGTAGGAGAAGGCCTGCCGGTAGACGCGTTGTACGAACGCCGAGCAGTCAATCCCATTCTTGGACTCTCCGCCCCACTGATAGGGGACCCCGTACCAGTCCTGAGCAACCTCCTCGATCTGCTCCCGGACCTCCGAGGGACGGAGCACCTTCACCGGCTCGGCGGCTCTCGGCTCCGTCGCGTCCGCGTCCGTTTCCGCCTCGTCCGGCCCGGTAGCCCCCGAATCAGCCGGCACCGTCTCTTCCGTCTTCGGGTCGGTGGCCGACGCGGAGGAAGAGGGCCGATTGTTCGTGGTCGCCGGCCCTGTAGAGCCGCAGCCGCCCGCCAACGCCCCCGCCGCAAGGAAAAAGAGTCCGAGAGAGACCGCGTTTCCCCGAAGTGGTTGGATCAATCGCATCATGGCTTTTCATGGTATGCCGTTCACAGATAAATCTCGCACTATCCGGCGACCCGCCGGGCTTCGGTCACTCCTCGTCAGGAAGCCGGAACGTGACCGGAACCGTGATCCGCGTCTTCACCGGCTCCCCCTGTAGTCGTCCCGGCTCGAATCTCAGCTTTCGCACCACCCGGAGCGCCTCCTCGTTCAAAATCTTGTGGGCCCCGCGCACCACTTTTGGGTTTTGGGCCCGCCCCTTCTCCGTCACGATGAGCTCCACGAACACCCGTCCCTCAAGCGTTTTCGCTTTGGCAGAATCAGGATACTGGAGGAGCTTCTGGATCCGATTCGGACCTCCGACGAGGCTGGGGCTCTCGTCCACCCTCCTGAAGACCTTCCTCTCCTCAGGCCCTGTGCTCTTTCCCGAAGACGGGTCTTTCGGGGGCGACGTCTTCTCGTCTTCGGCCGAGGAGTCGGTCCCGGGTGTCTGTTCATCCGCCGTGCTCCCCTCCGATCGCCGGGCGATCGCCGAGGCCTTCTTCATGAGCCGCCGCAGGTCGGCCTGAAAGACGTCTGGAACGCGCCTATCAATGGCGTTCTCGACAATGCGCACGCCGCGGGCCTGGGTGATCTTCCGGGCCGTCGTGCCCGAAACGGCCAACTGCGCCTCGGCCGCCCCATCCGCCGGGGCGAATGCCCCCGGCACACGGCTCCCGTCGATCACCAGATGGAGGCGCCGGGGGCGGGGGAGCGAGCACGCCGACCCCTCCGGAACTCGCAACTCGACCCGCCAGGTCTTCACCCTCTTCCTCTCTGCCAGAATCGCAGCGGGCTTGATCTGGACCGCTCCGCCGTTGGGGCACGCGTCCTCGACCGAGAGCCACCGGTCCGTCGTTACCTCCTGGGCCTGGGCCGTCGGCGAGAAGTTTCCCAAAACGAGCAGGCCAACTCCAAGAATAACCAAGCCCCGGCCCAACGAGGCCGGCCACAGCCGGTCGGCGGGAAGAGTCCAACGAGAGGCGGACATGTTACTGAAGAACACGATTCTCGGAAGGCCGCGATGTTGCTACGATTTTGCTTGAATCAAACAAGCACGCCTCCTTCAATGAACGGGCCCTCATCTATTCTTTTGGGACAATTCCTGTCGGAGATGCGACATTCTGGGGGACACTCGGGGGATGCCCCCTGCTGCCATTGCCTCTATGACCGGGATTCCCTACCCTGAACCCAAAAAGAGAGGGCTTCTCCTCGTTGGAGCGCCTTCTCGCTCCCGAGCCTTCCGAACAGTCGATAATGGGCTCGGTCCGCCGGACCGACCTTTTCGCGGGCGTGCCGACGCAACACGAACGCACTGACATGCTTGCTTTCGATCGCTTCTTCCCCCTGCACGCAACGGCCCCGTTCGTTCAGACTCTGACGGGGGGCGTTCTCTTTGCCGTATTATTGCTTTCCGGATGTGGGGGCGAGGATCCCAACAAAAAGTCCCTCGTCTCTCAGGCCGACACCACTGCTCGGTCTGATTCTCTTGCCCATCGTCTCGCCGCTCGCTACCTCCGCCTTTCCTACAAAGGCGCGTCTCTGCGAAGCACGCATCCGCTGAATGATTCTCTTCTGGCGCTGCGGGGAGGCCGCCCCGCGGGCGGCCCCGTGCTCCTCGTGGACACCTTCTATGTACAGCCGGAATTGGCGGCCCGGACCGACTCCTCGCGGACTGTCCGCGTGCGGGTTCCGACCGCTCTCACGGTGTCGAGGACGTGGAGGACCTCCAACCCGCAGACTGGGACGACCGTCACCGTCCGCGTCCAGGACACGACGGTGACACGGGCCCCGCGGCTCGTGGGCTGGCCTGCGCTCCGCACCCACCTCCGCCGCGTCGAACCCGACAGCGGAACCGCCATCGCCGAGCGTCTGCACAAGCGGTGGACGGCACTCACCAAAGAGCGTCCCGGCGTATGATTGGTCCGGCGGGTCAGAACAGGAGGCTGAGCCGAACGCTCAGCGCGCTGAATTTAGGGGGTTCGGACGGGTCGATGGTCTCGTTTCCAATGGTGATGTTAATCGGGGATGGAGTCGGTCCCCCCAAACTGGTCTCGCACCTCGGGCTGGATCTTCACTGCCTCGGCAGAGTCCCCATCGGGCCCACCAGCACGGAGGGATTGAGGTACGGGATCGCCCACGTTCGCATCTTCCGGGAGATT
Source organism: Salinibacter sp. (assembly GCA_042219055.1). Classification (GTDB taxonomy): domain Bacteria; phylum Bacteroidota; class Rhodothermia; order Rhodothermales; family Salinibacteraceae; genus Salinibacter. Next base: position 5,070 of record JBDGQN010000266.1, read on the forward strand.
ACAGGTGCCGACGTCCCGAAACGTGATGTCGGGCCGCAGGCGAAACCGATCGCCGCCAAACTCGAAGACAAGCCCAAGGTGGTAGCCGGTTGCTTCGTTGAGGCGACGCTTTGATCGAGATTTCCGGCCGCGTCCCTGATGTCGCTGCCCTGCTCGAAATTAAGCCCGGCGGTCCCCCCGATATAGGCACGGGAGAACGTGGGAGCGCGTCCAATCATGAGGATCCCAAAGAGCACGCAGGGGAGGAGTTTTGAGCGGAAGTGACTCATGAGTCTACAGCGTTTATTCAAAATTATTGGGCAAAGACCAGCCTCGTTAGATGATAGGCGTTTGAGCCTGAAAAGCGTGGGTCGGGGCCCGCTTAAGCCGAAGAGGCCTCCATCAGGAGACGCGGAGCCGCCCTACCGCACCACCGTCAGCTTCTGCGTCCGCGTCTGCCCCCCGGCCCGGAGCCGCAGGAAGTACACACCGCTCGGCAGCCCGCTCACGTCCACCCGCCGCTCGTGCCGCCCAGACTGCTCGGCGCGAACCACCGTCCGCACCTCACGCCCCAGCACGTCGTAGAGCGTGAGGCTGACCTCCTGCTTCTTCGGCAGGGCGTAGCGCACCGTCGCCCGGCTCCGGGCGGGATTCGGGTACGTGCCGAGCAGTTCCACCTCCGTCACGCCCCGCTCGACGGTGACCGTCTTTGAGAACTGCGCGCTCCCGTCGGTGTCGACCTGCCGGAGGCGGTAGGTGAGCACGTCGACTGCGAAGGGCAGGTCTTTGTCGACGAAGCGGTAGGACTGGGCCTCCGAGGTGGTACCGGCGCCGTCGACGGAGCCGACCGTCGTCCACGTCCCCTCTCCCCCATTCGCCCGTTCGCTAACCCGTCGCTGCACCTCGAACCGGGCGTTGCCCGTCTCCGAGGCGGTCTGCCAGGTGAGGCGGACCGTCTTGCCGTCGACCTGCGCCTCGAAGCCGGCCAGTTCTACGGGTAGGGGATTGTTGAAGAGGTTCTCGTACAGGATGGTGACCGGCGAGTCTCGCCGTGTTATAGGGGCAAGTCCGGTACTCAGGAGGTCTTCATCCTCGTCTCCGTCGACATCCGCGATCGAGGTAGACCCGTCAGTGGTTCCAGTCAGTCCAGCGCCTGCCTCGCTAAAACCTCCTTGTCCGTCCCCCAGATACAGCGTCGCCGTCGGGTCACGGAAGCCGTCTCCATCTGAGTCAGGACCTTTCCCGGTAATTAGGAGATCCTGATTCCCATCCCCGTCGACGTCCGCAATCGAAGTGGCGCCAACAACGACCCCGGTTAGGTCAGCATTTGCCTCACTGAAGCCCCCTTGCCCGTTTCCCAGGTAAAGTGTTGACGTCAGGTTGCCGTTTGCGTCCTCGCCGGTGATCAGGAGGTCCTGGTTTCCGTCCCCGTCGACGTCCGCGATCGAGGTGGAACCGTCGGAGACCCCGGTCAGTCCGGCGCCCGCCTCGCTGACCCCCCCCTGCCCGTCCCCCAGGTACAGGGTCGCCGTCGGGTCGCGGCTCTCGTCCTGGCCAGTAATTAGGAGGTCCGGATTCCCGTCTCCGTCCACGTCCGCAATCGAGGTGGAACCGTCTTGGGTCCCGGTCAGGCCGGCGCCCGCCTCACTGAAGCCGCCCTGCCCATCCCCCAGGTACAGCGTCGCCGTCGGGTCGAAGTTCTCGTCCTGGCCAGTAATTAGGAGGTCCGGATTCCCGTCTCCGTCCACGTCCGCAATCGAGGTGGCGCCTTGGTACACTCCAGTCAGGCCCCCACCCGCCTCCGAAAAGCCTCCACTCCCGTTTCCCAGGTACAATGTTGCCGTCGGATTGCCGTTAGCATCCAGGCCAATAATCAGCGGATCTTGGACTCCGTTCCCGTCTACGTCTGCAATCGAGGCAGCACTAAGCCGAACTCCGGTCAGGTCGGCATTTGCCTCTGAGAACCCCCCCTGCCCGTCCCCTAGATACAGCGTTGCCGTCGGGACCATGTCGGTAGGAGTCCCAGCATTGCCGGTAATTAGAATGTCAAGATTCCCGTCCTCGTTGACGTCCCCAATCGAGCTAGAACCGCGAAAGCTCCCAGCCAAGCCGGCAGGAAAGGCCGCCACCACCGCCGACACTTCCGCCGATGTCGAGAAGGACCCAGTCGCTCCCTCCGAATCGCTGGCCTCAACGGACATATCGACCACGTTCCCCCCTTGCTCCCGAGTGGGCGTGAAGGTGACCTCCGCGGTTCCGTTTCCGGCGTCGTTGATAGACATGTTTGGATTGTCCGGAGCCTGAATAGAGAGGGCGTCCCCATCCAAGTCTCCCGCCTCAATGGTCCGTTTCAGCGTCACTCCAGGAGCCAGGGGACGGTCCCAACTAAATGAGCGGATAAACGTAGGCGGTCGGTTCTGGAGGGATTGGTTTTGCCGGTTTACGTAAATCCGAGTCGAGGGCCTGGAGAAAAGCGCACCGAACCCGGTTATGAGTAAATCAGGGTCTCCGTCTCCGTACAGATCCGCGATCGAGGTGGAACTGCTGGAGACCCCGGTCAGACCGGCGTCCGCTTCGGTAAATCCGCCCTGCTCGTCCCCCAGGTACAGGGTCGCCGTCGGGTTGGCGAATACGTCCCGGCCGGTAATCAGCAGGTCCTTATTCTGGTCCCCATTTACGTCCGCGATCGAGGTGGAACCGAGGAAGAACCCGGCCAGGCCGGCACCTGCTTCGGTGAATCCCCCCTGCCCGTCTCCCAGGTACAAGGTCGCGGTTGGGTTAAGGTTTGCGTCCAGGCCGGTAATCAGCAGGTCCCGGTTCCCGTCCCCGTCGACGTCCGCAATCGAGATGGAACTGCTAGAGACCCCGGTCAGGCCAGCACCCGCCTCGCTGAAGCTCCCCTGCCCGTCGCCCAGGTACAGCGTCGCCGACGGGCCGTTTGCGGCGTCGCCGGTAATCAGCAGGTCCTGGTTCCCGTCCCCGTCGACGTCCGCAATCGAGGTGGAACTGCTAGAGACCCCGGTCAGGCCGGCGCCTGCCTCGGTGAAGCCCCCCTGCCCGTCCCCCAGGTACAGGGTCGCCGTTCGGTTGCCGTTAGCGTCGAAGCCGGTGATCAGCAGGTCCTTATTTCCGTCCCCGTCGACGTCCACGATCGAGGTGGAACCTTCAGAGACCCCGGTCAGGCCGGCGCCTGCCTCGGTGAAGCCTCCCTGCCCGTCCCCCAGGTACAGGGTCGACGTCTCATTGCCGTTTGCGTCCTCGCCGGTGATCAGCAGGTCCTTATTCTGGTCCCCGTCGACGTCCGCAATCGAGGTGGAACTGTTGGATACCCCAGTCAGACCAGCGCCCGCTTCGGTGAACCCCCCCTGCCCGTCCCCCAGGTACAGAGTCGCCGTCGGGTTGAAGTTTGCGCCGAAGCCGGTAATCAGCAGGTCTAAGTTGCCGTCCCCGTCGACGTCTGCGATCGAGGTGGAACTGTTGGATACCCCAGTCAGGCCGGCGGCCGCCCGCATCACCAAGTTCGACTCGGATTTCCGGCGCCTCGCCGTCGGGAATCCGGAGAAGGAGCTCAGAATCCACTCCCTTTCGAGACGACGCCGTATCTTTCGGCGCTTCTCAGAAGGCAACGCCTTAAGACGCTCCCGCAGCTGCCCGTTGCGGCGAAATTGCTGCCCGCCGCGACGCGTGTCCGGCTGCTGCGCCCGCGTGGGGATGGCAAGCAACCCCGCTCCCGCGATAAGAAAGACGAACATCGGAGTATAGAAACGAATGAGATAGGATCGTTCAAACATGGACAAGGAAGCTGGTTTTGGTTGCGCAGAGGATTCCAACGCCGAGAGCCGGCGTAATGCAAAGTTGGCTGAATGCAAAGCTTGTGAAATGCAAGGTCGGTTGACACGGGGGAAATGAGATTCCCCCATTCGCTGTCATTCAGGATCGGGGATGCATCCGCGGGATGCTTGTGTTTTGGGCGTCCATCGGAGCCAGTCAGCCGACAAAACCCACCTTCAGATTCCAAGAGCGTCGGAGCATCCGCTTACGCCGCCGCTGATAGGCTCCCCGATACTGGTCGTACCTTATCGTCGGCTCGCGCAGAGCACTCCTCGTGGCAGCACCCGGCCTCAAGAATGTGCACATCTCAGCATAGGGTATACCATCCGTGAATGTGGGACAATCTTATGTTCTGACGCGACATTTTGCGCGTGAATCGGCGTCTGTCGACTGCAAACAGACGGAAACCTGCTACTCCCCGTGCCGCTCGGCGTAGGTGGACGGCGCGCACCCCGTCGCCTCCCGAAAGGCCTTCGAAAAGGCCGACGGAGAGGCAAAGCCCACCGCCTCCGCCACGGCCGTGATGGTGTCGAATCCCGCCGCGAGGAGGACCTTGGCCCGGTCGAGGCGCCGGGCCCGCACGTAGGCGGCCGGCGTGGCGTCGAACGCCTCTTTCATCCGACGCGTGAGCTGCCGCCGACTCGGGCCGACCGCGTCGGCCAGCTCTTCGACCGTGAAATCCGGCTCCCCCAGCCGCGTCTCGACCACCGTTTCAATGGTTTCAGACAGCGACGCCTCCGGAGAAACAGGCGGCCCGGGAGAATCCCCCTCGACGGCGAGATGATGGCCCACCAGGCGGCGCAGTACCTGTGTCTCCACCGCTTCTGGGAGCACCGGTCCCGGGTCCGCACCCGATTCAGTGTCCTCCGGCGGCGCTGCGGGCGCGACCAGCAGCACCGGGGTCGCCTCCAGAAACGGGTCGGCCCGCAGGCGGCGGTAGAGCGTGAGGCCGGTCCGGTCGGTCGCGCGCAGGTCGCTCAGAACCAGCTCCGGAGGGTCGCCCCCCGCCTGCAGTTGCGCCCGGGCCTCTCCCAGACGGGTCGCCTCCAGGATGTGGCAGGGGCCCTTCAGTTGCGCGCGGAGGCGATCCCCCAGCTGGGGACGCTCCTCGATGATGAGCACGACGGCGGTGTCTGACACGAGGGGCAGAGCGACGCGACCGGGGAAGACAAAGGAGGACCCGCGGTACTTCTCGGCTCTCTGGACGACACAAGAACGCCCTCAGGGTCCGCGGACGTGGGACAATTTCTTGGTCGCAAGCGACATGCCCCCCGAGATCCGGGCGGAATTGAGAACTGCGGAGAGATGAAGGGGCCGAGTGGGACGGCTCCTCAGCCTGAGGACCGCTCGCCGTGCTCGGAGGGGGGATGCCCCACCTGCTCCCGGAACGCCTTCGAGAAGGCAGAGGGGGACTGGAAGCCGACGGCCCGGGCCACCTCGGCGACCGTCTGCGCGTCGTCCGCGAGCAGCTGTTTGGCCCGTCCGATGCGACGCGCCCGGATGAAGGCGGCCGGCGTCTGTCCCACCGCCTCCTTCAGGCGGCGGGTGAGCTGCCGGCGGCTCAGCGCCACGGCCTGGGCGAGGCGGTCGACCGAGAACTGGGGATCGCTGAGATGGAGCTCGACCGTCTCGGTGACCGTCTCGAGGAACGAAATGTGCTGCTCCTCCACCACTGTGTCGAGCGATCCGAGATGCACTTCGTCCCGGTATTGCTCTCGAAGGTGCTCGCGCGCCGTCAGGTGGTTGGCAATGCGACGGCGCAATTCGGCCACGTCGAACGGCTTCGCCACGTAGTCGTCGGCCCCGTGCTCGAGGCCCTCAATCGTATCCTCCCGTTCGGCCCGGGCGGTCAGGAGGATCACCGGGATGTCGCGCAGGTCGGGATCGTCCTTGATCTTCTCACAGAGATCGAAGCCGCTGAGGCCCGGCATCATCACGTCGCTGAGGACAAGGTCCGGGGCCTCCTCCTGCACGGCGTCCCAGCCTTCAGCCCCGTCCGCCACTGCCTGAACCTGCCAGTGGGGCGAAAGCTGCTTCCGCAGGTAGGCCCGCATCTCGGCGTTGTCCTCCACCACCAGCACCGTGGCCGTCTCTTCCCCCGCCTCCTCGTCGCCTGAGGCTTCTTCATTGCGTCCCTCCGACGAGTCGCCCCGTGCAGCCCTCGGTTCGGCGGGCAGAGCATCACCTCGCCCCTCGCCTCTCGCCCCATCGCCTCTCGCTCCCTCACTCCTACGCGTCCAGGCTCCATCGCCCCTCGTCCCTCCGCTGGTCGCAGCCTCTGCCGCCGACACCAGGGGCAGGGCCACCGTAAAGGTCGTGCCCCGCTCCGGAGTGCTCTCCACCTCGATGGTGCCCCCGTGCAGCTCGACGAGCTCGTGGGTCAGGGCCAGGCCCAGCCCCGCGCCCTCATGCTCGCGGGTGTCCGAAGTATCGACGTGCTCGAAGCGCTCGAAGATTTGGTTCTGCGTCTCAGCGTCCATGCCCGGCCCCGTGTCGGCCACCTTGAGGAGAGCCTCACGGGCCGCCCCGTCCCCGGCAGCGCGGGGCGTCGTCCGCTCGCCGATCCAGACGGTGACCCGCCCGCCGCTCGGGGTGAACTTGAGCGCGTTTGACAGCAGATTGTTGACAATCGATTCGACCTTCTCCGGATCGAAGCGGGCCTGAAGCCGGTCCCCGACGGCGCGCACCCGAAGATCGATTCCTTCCCGCTCGGCCATCGACGTGAAGGCCTTCGCCGTCCGGCGTATCACCCGGCCCAGGTCGCCGGGCTGACGGTCGAGCTCCATCCGACCGGCCTCCAGCGTGGCCAGGTCCAGCAGCTGCTCGATGAGGCGCTGGAGACGCTCTGCGTTCCGAACCATGCGCTTCACCTGCTCGGTGCCGAAGGCGATCGTCTCCGTCGTTGCGTCGCGAAGCGCCTCCTCCAGGGGGGTCAGAATCAGCGACAGGGGCGTCCGGAATTCGTGGCTGATGTGGGCAAAGAAGCGGTTCTTCGCCTCGTCGAGCTCGGCGAGGCGCTCGGCCTGGGCCTCGGTCTTTTGCTTCTCCGCGGCCAGCTCCTCGGTGCGGGATTGGACGGCCGTCTCCAGCTCCTCCTGCCGCCGGCGGAGCCGGTAGGTGCGCCAGCGCCAGGCCCCGACGCCGAGGCCCCCCAGTCCGAGGGCGACCAGAAGCCAAAACCACCACGTCTCGTAGAAGAACGGCGGAATCGTGAAGGAATACGTCGCCTTGGACCCCGGCGGCGCGGTGCCCAGCCGGGCCCGCACCTCGAAGCGGTAGGTGCCCGGCTCCAGGTCCGTGTAGCGCGCAAAGTCGCGCTCGGTGGTCTGCCATCCGGCGTCGTGGGGGACGAGGCGAATCTCGTAGCGCACCCGATCCGGGTAGCGAAGCTCGGGGGCCGTGTAGGAAACGCCGATGGTCCGCTCGGAGGCCCCCAGGATCGAGTCGGTTCGCAGGGAGCGGCCTTCGAGGTTCACCTCTAGGGCCGTAAGGAGCGTCGGCGGCGAGGACAGGGTTCGAAACAACGTCTTTCGTGGAAGGAGGGTGAGGGCGTTTGGATGGGTGACGTATAGCGTGTCGGACGTTAGATAGGCGCCGTTGATCACGTTGGAGAAAAGCCCGTCGGCCTGCGTGAGGTGGCGACGCACGGCCCCGCTCTCGGCATCCAGCAGGTAGAGCCCTTGCCGGGTGTAGGCCAGCGTGAGGCTGTCTCCCACCGGCCGCACGTTTCGGAGAGACCTTTCCTCCAGGAGGACGTTCGACTCTCCTTCGCTCGGATCGACGCGCAGGAGCCCTCCGCTTTCGAAGGCGCACCAGACCCGCCCCTCAGGGCCGACCCGCATGAAAATCCCCAGTGCCCGGGCATACTCGGGAAACGAGGCGAGGGTGTCCATCACCGCTCCGTCGGTTCGGCGAAGGCGGAGCAAATGCCCCTTGGCACGGAGAATCGGATCGCCGTTCGGCCCGAGCGCCAGCTGGTAGTGGCCCCGCTCGTCTGAAGGCCAGGAGAAGAGTTGGGTCGGGGGCTCGCCGGGCGTTTGGGAGTGCCGGTAGACGCCGTCGTCGTGCCAGAAGAAGCCCGTCCCGCTTGAGTCGACAATTCCGCGGATCGCGTCATAGTCGGCCTTGAGCCGCTGCCATCCGGCCTGCGGTTTCCTCTTGTACCAGGCCTCCTCCCCAGCAGGCATGGCGTGGAGGAAGCCGTCCCTGGAGCGGAGCGCCACCCACTTGTCGTGCCTCCTCGGCGTCACCTGGCGGCGTCGGGGGCGAATCTGCAGGAGCCCGCTCCCCCAAGTGCCCACCCAGAGTTGGGCCCCAGCGTCGGAGAAGTCCGTCACGTGCTGGACGGCGGTTCCCCGGATGGCCTTTACGTGGCGCCCCCCTGGGGCCATGAGGTGCACAAGGCCACTCCTGGTCCCGACCCAGAGGCCTTCGCCTTGCGTCCGAACGACCGTTTCGGGCGAGACGCCCGGGAGGGGCAGGGGTTCAAGCGGGTCCCCGCTGGCCGCCTCGTAGCGGAGTACACGGTGTTCTCGGGTCAGATACGCGATCCCGCCCTGCAGCACCATCATCGAGCTGCTCAGATCGTTCAGGACGAGCTTCAGCTCATTTGTGGAGGGGGAAAACCGGTACAGGGAACTCCCTTTTGTGATGAGCGCAGTGCCATTCCCCGTAAAACTCATTACACGCCAGAGGGCACCCGGCCTCGCATTGACGGTGGGACTGTTGGGGAACGTGACCGACCCGTCCGGATGAACCCGACCGGGCCCGCGGCGCCCGTCCAGAATCCAAAGCGTCCCGTCCGGGCCAAGCGCTGCGCCCCACGCACCGGTTCCGACGTGCGGCGGGGCCCCTGCCGCCTCCGTGGGGGGGCGCATCTCGTACTGGAAGGGTTGTCGGGTGGGCTGCTCTGCGTCCGGGGGAAGGCGCCACACGGCCCGGGTGGTTACGAAGACGACAGCATCTCCCGGAAAAAGGATTTGCGTCAGGGCCGCGGTATCCGTCAGGAGAACACGCTCCACACCGGTCGGGCGCACCTTCAGTACGGGGCCGACATGCGTGCCCGCCCACACCGACCCGTCCGGCCTCGGATACAGGCTGTTGACCGAGAACGCCGCAATAGAATCTGGGAGGGGAATTTTCCGGAACTCGTCCCCATCAAACACGGCCAATCCTCCCTGCGTGGCCACCCACAGCAGACCATCTGGCGTCTGCGCAAGTGCTTCGATGCGGTCGCCGGGCAGCCCATCGACCGTGGTGTACTGACGGTACGGCACCTCGTCGGCCCGGGCCACCTCTGGTCCACCCCCAATCCATACCGCGAGGAGAACCGCGACCGCGAGTAGTTCCCTGCATACAGCTGGACGACGAGAGCCGCGACGCATTGATCTCGGGCCGGATCAATGATCGGAAGCCGACAATGCGACTGAGCGCCCGCGTTTGCGGACGGGAGGTTCTCGTCCGGGAACACGCACAGAGAGGCGCCCTCCTCGGATTGGGTAAAATGACAGTTAAAGGCCCGGAGATTTAACGCCGGTTGCAAAAAAGTTACTTTTGAGAAAGGGTCTTCTCGCTCGGGCTCGTCGTACGGCCTGGACGGCGATACGAGGCAGTCGCGTTGACGACGCATGCCCCGCTATGGAATCAGAATCCCTTGCACTTGGGCCTGCTGGATGGGTTTGTCTGAATTGATGACCTGATTGAACTCGGTCGAGTCGTTCGGAGGCACGTCCTCCACCTGAATGCGCATCGTTTCGATCCGGGACCCACGATTATCGTACAGGGCGACCTCAATCTCGGCAATGCTAATGGTGGAGCTGCCCTGATTCACCAGGGTCCCCGCAAAGACGCGCCGCCCCTCCGGGGTTTGCACGAGCCGGGGATTGACGACCTTTGCATCTTTGCCCTTGGATCCTCCTCCGCACGCCCCCAACAGGCCTGCGAGCAGAGCGGCAACCGCGACGAACAGCAGGGAACGAGGAGCAGCGGAGGCGGTCATGCGGATGGGACCGTGCAGAAAAGAGAAACGTGGGGAGAGAGCCAGGGAATCTCGGCTCTGGAAGCTTCTGAACGTAGACATGTGAATGCCCGCAGATCCTCACGCATGCAGAAAAATTGAGGGGTTAACGAAACAATCACGGAGCCTGTTCTACACTCTCCAGGTCGGCCAGATTTTCCTCAAGCCGATCCAGCTCGGCGATCGCATCCTCTTTCTTCCGCCGCTCACGGTCCACCACTTCGTCGGGCGCCTTTTTCACGAACTGGGGATTGTTGAGTTTTTGCTTGACGCTCTCCAGGAATCCCTCCTTTTCGTCGATCTCCTTGCGGAGCCGCTCCCGCTCCTGCTCCAGGTCGATCATGCCCGCCAAGGGCACGAACACCTCGCAGCGCCCCACGACCACTGAGGCGCTCGCCGTCGGCTTCTCGGCGCCCGGCTGCACGGTGAGGTCCGTCACGCTCGCGAGCTTGTCAAAGTAATCGGCATACTGCCGCACGGTGTCGCCGAGCGCCGCGTCGTCCTCGGGCACGCTCACGGTGGCCGCAATCTCCTGCCCCAGGCCCACGCCGTAGTCGCTCTTGATGCCGCGCACACCGGAGATCATCTCCTGGATGAGTTCGAAGGTCTCGGCGGCG
>JBDGQN010000267.1:0-1076 GCA_042219055.1 Salinibacter sp.
GAGGCGCTGGGAACGCAGTGACCGAGTGCTCTCGGAGTGAATCTCACAGAGTCCGTTGAAAGCGTCGGTATCAAGGCATTTAGCTCGAATGAATGCTCACCACGCCGAATCGAAAGAGCTTCGATCCCAAAGAGATCGATTGAGGAAGCAGTAGTCCTCCAGGGCGCAATTCCTTGGGCCGATTCCGCTCTTGCCCGGATTGTACACATCCTGAGACGTACTCGGCGGAGGATCTGCCGAGAGACTTCCAGTCCGATACAGTGGGAGGAGGGCCGCCGAGATACTGCGACGGAGAATTGACGGGCACGGGACTTCTCGATGGGGATGCTTCCCAGCGATTTCGAGCTCAACCGGATACCCCTTGCTCTGAGTCTTCGGTCTTGAGCTTTCGAACTGAGGGCGAGCCCAGCCCGGGGGATGGGAGAGGTCGATCATCCTTCGACCATAGGGGCTGCGACAGTCGTCGCCTGGTCTCAGTCAGCGGAGCTGAACCGGGCGTCCCGTCTTGGCGGAGTCGTAAATGGCTTCGATGATGGCGACGGCCTGCCGGGCCTCTTGACCGGTGAGGAGGTACTCCGCATCGCGGTCGACCCAGTCGAGGAAGGCCTTGATGTTCCGTGTGTGCTTCTCGTAATCGATGGCCATGGGATCGGAGGTGCCTCCCTCCTCGTCGTCCCCGAAGGACGCCCGGATCTCTTCGTCTTCGGGCTGCTCCTCTCGGAACTGCCAGTGCACGAGCTCGTCGCCCGCCACCTCGATGGTTCCGTCCCGCCCGGCCACGCGGAGGCGCCGGCGGGTCCCCAGATAGGCGGCCGTGGTGCCCAGAATGTGTCCAAGGGTGCCGTCCCGATACTGCAGAGCAGCGACGGCGGTATCCTCGACCTCCACATTCGCTGGGTTGTGGGCCCGCACGTCGGTGTAGGCGTGCACCTCCGTGACAGGGGTCTCGTGGGCATTGAGCCCCATGCTCGTCCCGGCAAGCCACGCGATGGCGTCCACGGCGTGAATCGACTGGTTCATCAGGGCCCCGCCCCCATCAAGGGCCTGCGTCCCTTTCCAGGTCCCCTGGTAGTAGT
>JBDGQN010000267.1:1086-10596 GCA_042219055.1 Salinibacter sp.
CACGGAGGCCGTCGCCACCGCGAGGGATCCGAGGCGCTCCTCCGCCACAGCCTCGTGCACCGTGCGGAGGACGTCGCTGAATCGGTGCTGAAAAATGCCGCCGAGTTTGACGTCGTGGGCCTCGGCCGCCGCAATCATGCGGTCGACGCGATCCGTCGTGATCTCAAGGGGCTTCTCGCAGAGAACGTGGACGCCCCGTTCGGCGGCGGCCAGCGTGGGTTCCAGGTGCGCGCCGCTCGGGGTGGCCACCGTGACTGCCCCCACCTCGGCCTCGTCGAGGAGCCGCTCGTAGTCGGCGTACCAGGTACACCCGTGCTCCTCGGCAAATGCGCGTCCCGGCTCTTCGGTACGGCGCGCGACAGCTACGAGGTGAGCATGGTCAAGGTCGGCGATGGCGCGGGCGTGCAGATCGGCGACAGCCCCCGCCCCGATGATGCCCATCCGATAGGAATCAGCCATTGGGGTCGGTCTCACTCGGTTCGATGAAGAAATTGGCGTTCAACGTTCCTCAGAGTTCTTCGGCGGTCTCCTGCTTCTTGCTATGGTGTGAAGTTGTTTTCGGGGAAGGGCCAGTTTTCTCAAATCTGGTGGATTTTTGCCACTTCGCCGATCCGATAAGCTGATCATCCAAATTTGCGTGCTTTCTGCCTGGCCAAGTGTCCATTTTGGCAGCCCCAAAATGGACGAAAAGGGCTCGGCTGGCAGAAAATGGCCTGAGACCTTTGCTCGCTCCACTGAAATTTCTCGAACTCGCTTCGCTCAAACATGAGAAATTTCGGTCGTTTCGCAAGCGCAGGTCTCCGAGCGGCCATTTTCTGAAGGCCGGAGGGGTCGACGACCGATTATTTTCGGGTTTCAGCCGTCGAGCCTCCTTCAAACCAAACAACTTCACACTGTTGGGCGTCAAGCAAACAGCGTAAGTTTTGTGAGATCGGGCTTCGCCGGGGACGCAAGCCTGTGCTGAACCCGATTCAGTGCGGTCCCCGGCTATGCTTTCTCCGGTCCCTGCGGGACGCAGAGCAATCCGTCTCCGGAGGAGACCGACGAAAAGATAGCACTCTGAAAGCACTCGGTCACTGCGTTCCCAGCGCCTGGAACCGGGAGCGAAGCGGACGTTCCAGGCGGGATTTCGGCCAAATTGGGACCAATCGGCCTGGCTGGAACAAAGATCGGACCCATTCTGAATTTCCTTGACGCGCATGCGACCGTTGTCGGGGTGGGCGTGTGGACGTTCTCCCACACCCCAAACGCCCACACGCATCGACCTCCTTCATCAGGACGGTTGCACAGATCAGTATTTGAAACCAGTTCGAGCGCAGTGGTGAATGCCCGTCGTCATGGATACGTCTCGCCCCCAAAACTCACCGAATGGTCGTACATGTCTTCGGGCCAGCCCGTCTCCGTAATCCATTCGTGGTACTGGCGGGCCATCTCTGCGTCGTCGCTCCAGGTCCACTGCCCTTGTGGCGGTTTGACGGGATAGTTTTCAATTTTGTCGGCGATCGTCAACATCGCGTCCAGCGCCCGATCGAGCGTGTTCACCACGTAGTCCGAACGGTGCTCCTCCCCCCGGGCGTAGACCCGAAATCCCCAGTAGGCCGCTGCGGTCTCCCGGTGAAGCTTCATGGTGAGGAGGGTGTGCTGGAAGTGGTGGTAGAGGTCCTCGTATTGTGTCTCCGTGAGGTGGGGTTTGGCCGCCTCCAGGTGGTCGAGGTTCTCGTTCGCCAGGGCCACCCCGCGGTCTTTTTCCTGCAGCACGTAGCGCAGATACTCCTCGTTCATGCGTTCCTTCTCGTCCAGCCAGGCGCGCTGCTGGGGGGTCAACTCGTTGAGCTGGGCACCTCCCTTTTTGGCCCATTCCGGGGCGAGGGTGTTGATGATGTCCGTCCAGTAGTGAAACTCTTTGTTGACGCCCCGTGGTACGTACGTGGTTGGGGGATCCAGCCACCGGCCGGAGACGTGGCGCGCGTAATTGGACGAGTAAGGGTCGTAGTTGAGGCGGGAGTGATTCGCTGTGCTCGTATTCAGCGTGTAAAACATCGACAGCGTGATGTCCCGCCCGTTTCGGAAGGCGTTGTTGAGCATCGGATAGGCGTCTTCCCCGTACCGGTCCTTGATAAAGGCCTCGTAGACGTCGGACACGGAGGTCGTCGTCGGATTCTTGAAGTACATGTCAATGGCCTTCGCGTTAATCTCGGTCGGCCGATTGACGATGTGCGTGTCCCCGTAGCGATCCATGCGGGCCACGTATCCCGCCACGTGGTCCCGCTTGTGGAGTGCTGCCGCACGGTCCAAAAACACCTCGGGAAATGTGTTCAAGACGATGCCCTGTCCGTGAAACTCCCCGGTCGGGTCGAACTCAACGAGGGTGGGCCGATCGAACTCCCCAACGAAAAAATCCGGCGGATGGGGCATCAGAAAATCGTGCGGGGTCTCCTTCATCATCAGCCGAACCTCTTCGTGCTCGAAGAGCTCGATGGCGGACGTAATGCGGTCGTACTCCTCCTGGTCGTAGGCAAACGTTCGGGCGTAGAGGTTCATCCCGTGCTCGTCAATGACGACATCGGCCACGGCATTGACCACCGCCGCCAGCTTCTCGGCGTCCGTCTCCAGTTCGTCGGAGTGCTGGTTCTCCACCCGGGCGCCCGTCTCGATGAAGGTGAGGATCAGGGCCTCAATGTCCGGCGCAATCTCCAGCATCTCCCGGTAGTCGTCTTTCAGCCACTCCCAGAACGCCGGGTCGTCGAGGTCGATGGTGCCGTTGGGTCCGGTCTTAAAGCGATCGGGGTAGTAGTCGAGGGGGTAGAGGGCGTGATCCCAGTAGGCGACCTCCTGAATCCCGGCGTCGTGGGCCGCATTCGTCAACGTCTTGGCAGCGGCGAGCCGATCCTCGTCCCGCACGTGGCGCAGGTCCATAATCGTCTGGTGCGAGATCTGGAGGTGATTGATGTCGTACTCGGCGGCTCGTTCGATGGTCGTCAGTCCGCTTTCCACGCTGTCGGTCAGAATATTCCATCCCCGAATTTCCTGATCGTCCGACAGGGGCTGCGCTTGGCCCGTTTCGGGAAGGAGCCCGACCGTCAACGGGAGAGTAGCAAGGAGCAATACCGACACGAAACGGAGAGATCGGAGGAGATTTCTCATGTGGAGTTGAGAGAAGGGAGTCTGATACGGTGAGAAATACGGAGGCTCGTCCGAACACTGGGGCGTTCCGTTCCCCACAGGGGATTGGGTGAGCCCCCGCGATGTGCTCCAGCGTCGGGAGGCGAAGATCGCAGGAGAGATCCCCCCTTCGGTCCTCAGCTGGTGTTGCGGTACGGATCATCGTGACGGTTCGTCGTTCTTCGCAGGGACATCGTCAGGTCGCCGCTCAGTGAGGTGGGAAAAAATAATGTCGCGGACGTCTGTGGCGTGAATGGCATCGTCCGGAAGCGTGTCGGGCTGTTGGGTGATGAGAAGCGGTCCGTCGCTGGGCGTCTCGGGCAGGCGTCCGTGCGAGCCGCCGACGAGCTCCCCGTGCGTGGGGATCACGTCCATCAGGTAGCGAAAGCCCATCTTTTTCTGAAGGAGGCGCGCTCCGGCCCGCACCTTCGGCGCCCACAGGTCCGGGTCCATGAAGAGCTCGGCCGGATCAAAGCCCGGCTTCTGGTGAATGTCGACGGTCGGCGCAAAGTCCGGCGCCCGGTCCTCGTCGAGCCAGTAGTAGTAGGTGAACCACGCGTCCGGCTCGGCCACGGCCACGAAGTCCCCGGCGCGGCGGTGATCGAGCCCGTACTCGGCTTTTCCGTCGGCGTCGAGGACCCGGTCCACCCCGGGCGTCGACGCGACGAGGTCGCGCACCTCCTCACGCCGGGACTCGTCCTGCACATAGACGTGGGCAATCTGATGGTCGGCCACGGCGAAGGCGTCGGAGGCGCCGGGCACGAGCAGTTCGCGCCCCAGTTCTTCGCGCAGGGTCAACAGGTCCTCTCGTCGCAGGACGCGATTGAGGGACACCGGCCGGTCGACCGAGTCGATGCCGTACTCGGAGACGACGATGACCTGCGCTCCGCGATCCTCGTAGAACGAGATCAGGTCTTCGCATATCGCGTCGATGGCCTCCAGATCGTCGGCAAGCGCCGGATCCTCCGGCCCGAGGCGCTGGAGGTTGTAGTCCAGGTGCGGCAGGTAGACGAGCGTGAGGGTGGGGTCGTAGACTTCGTCGGTGAGTTTGGCCGACTCGGCGATCCACTGGCTGGACTCGATGGAGGCCGTGGGGCCCCAGAAGTTGAAGAGCGGAAATTGCCCCAGTTCGTCCTGCAGGTCGAAGCGCAGGTCCGGAGGGCTCGTGTAGAGGTCCGGAATTTTGCGCCCGTCGGACGGGTACATGGGCCGCTCGGCGACCACGTAGTCGGCCCCCGAGTACGTGGCGTAGCGCCAGAACAGGTTTGCACAGGTGAAGTCGTCGTCCACCGTCCGGGCGTCGTCCCAGATCTTCGGCCCCTGGATGAGCCGTCCCGAGCGCATCCAGAATCGAATGCGGGAGAGGTCCCGCAGATACCATCCGTTCGCCACGATGCCGTGGTCGCGCGGCGGCCTGCCCGTCAGATAGGTGGCCTGAACGGGCGAGGTCACGGCGGGCAGCACCGGCTCTACGGAGGCCCGTTGTCCGCGCGATGCCCACTCGGACAGAAAGGGCGTGTGCTCCCCGAGCAGCCCCGGCGTCAGTCCGACGACATTGAGAACGACTGTTTTCTTCATCTCGGATCTCGGTTCATTCGAAGGTCGAGCAGACCCACTCGTACTCACGCTGCAGGGAGGTCTGCAGGTCGGTTTTGAGGGCGTCGGGAAGCACGCCCCAGGTGTACGTTTCCATTTCCAGGTGCGTGCAGAAGGGATCCTCCTGCAAGGTCTCCACGGTCCGTGGAATGTAATCGCGCGTCGTCCCCAGCCCGTCGAAGCCATCCGCAAAGAGCGGGACGTGGTAGTGAATGCGCCATTCCCGGGCGTTCTCGTCTGTAATGTGCGGGAGCGCGTCCGGAAGATCGCGATAGGCCCGATGTGCCCCGCCGGCACGACGCTCAACGACCTGGTGGAGGTAGGTGTCTTCCGCGAAGGGCCGGAGGCGATCCCGGATGTTCTTCCGATTTCTATCGGTGAGGAGGACCTGCAGGGCGGCGCTCAGTTGGATTTTGCCGACGGGAACGTCGGCCGCGCGAAGCTGATCGAAGACGGTGGCCGGCGATTCGTACTCGACGGCAAAATGACAGGTATCGTAGCAGAGCTGGACGTGCCGGCGCAGAAGCGACCGGGCCTCGGCCTCGCTGCAGCCAAGCGTCTCGGCGAGATGCGCACCGCCCACGGGCCGGAGCCACTCCTCGAAGAAGGTCACCGATTCCTCGGTGTTTTCGAGGACGCCGTCCGGTTCCGGCTCGAGATCGACGTGCAAGTGACGGCCGGTCTCCTCTTCCAGGCGCGCCAGCGTGGCTGCCACCGCGGCGAGGTGGCGGCTTCCCGCCCGCAGCACCTCCGCCCGCTCCCCCTCCTCCAGCCAGGGGGCGTACGAGAGCGGAGAGGTCGAGATGCTGCCCGTCATGCCGTCCGGGAGCAGCGCGGCGAGGATGCGGGCGAGGCGGCGCGTGTAGGCGACCCGTTCGGACGTTCGCCAGTCGGGCGCGTGGACCTGGTCCTTGACGGTCTCTCCGTGAAAGTGGCCGTACGGAAAGCCGTTGAGCGTGAACACGTAGAGTCCCTGCTCGTCAAGCCAGTCCCGGAAGCGGGGCAGGCGGTCGCCGTCGAGCAACTGACGGCTTGCCTGATCGGAGAGGCGCAGCCCCACCCCGAACGGGGCGGACGGAGACAGGGCCGCTTTCATCGGCGGGAGGTACTGCTCCAGGGCCTGAGAAACCTCTTGCCAGGTCTCTCCCGGATGGATGTTGGTGCAGTACGTAAGATGGAAAGACCCGTTGGAGTCGACACGCACGGTCTCAATGTATCCTCAATCGATTGCTTTGGGTTGAAAGCTCTCCAGCTTTGGCGTAAGAAGCTTTCAGAAGGAGGGAGTGCTTTGATTCCGGCGATTCCAGCGACCTCGATAAGATTCCTCGACTCCGCTACGCTCCGCTCGGAATGACTCTACCTCAAAGAGATTGCTTGAATCTGCACCCAAATTGCTACTCTTGAGTCTGTGACATTCGCTTCTCTTTCTCCGTCGAGACTCTTCTTCCGACCTGAACCGCGAGCGCGGCGGTCCACCCCGCCGTGAAGAGGAGGCCCAGCATCTCCCTCCCCGGCTCCTTGACGCCAATCATTTCCTGCCCGGTGGGGTCGAAAAACCCCACTCCCCCGAACACTTGAGCGGACAGGTACAATGCTCCGGTCCCATAGAGCACACTCAGCAGCGTCGGGACCCAGAAGGGAAGTCGGCCGCCCAGGAAGAACGCAGTGCAGAGCGCCGCGCTCCCATAGATCGTCATCCAGAGCACCGGGTCCGGATCGTTGTACTGCACGATGGCCGCCGTGGCAAAGAGCACCATCATCAGTCCGTTGAGCACGCGATTCATCGCAAACCGCATTGGCCGGTGAGATTGGTCAGGGAAAAAAGCGCGGGGTTACCGGGTCACTTCCAGGGGCTCGCGTTCGTTTTGCCTGGAGCGGAGAAAGGATACGGCCTCTCGGTAGCGATCACGATCGACCCGATGCACTTCGACGCTCTGTCCGATGTCCTCGATAAGCATAATTGTAAGCTGACCGCCGAGGTGCTCCCGAAACGCATCGAGCCCCTGAAACAAGGAGTCCGGATGCTCGGGGTCCTCCAGACGGGTGGTCAACTCCGGCACGTAGAGGTCAAAGCCGAGCGCGTCCATCAGGGAGAGGATCGCTTCCAGGGGATCTTCGTCGAGCCGTCCTCCGAGATGGGCGTAGACACAGTCCAGGGCGATGCCGATGGCCACCGCCTCCCCGTGACGCAGGTCGTAGCCGGTCAGCTCCTCCAGCTTGTGGGCCGCCCAGTGGCCGAAGTCGAGCGGGCGCGAGCTTCCCATCTCGAACGGATCCCCCGAGGTCGCAATGTGGTCGGCGTGCAGTTCGGCGCAGCGGTGGACGACTCGTTTCATGGCGTCCAGGTCCCGAGCAGGCGGGGCCAGAGCAGACGCCATCTCACGAAGCTCCCCAAAAAACGCTTCGTCTTTAATCAGGGCGACCTTGATGGCTTCGGCAATGCCGGCTCGCCAGTCCCGGTCATCGAGGGTCGGGAGGAACGTTGCGTCGTTCAGAACGGCAAACGGCGGCGCAAACGTCCCCAGAAAGTTTTTCGTATCGAAGGCATTAACGCCGTTCTTGACCCCCACCCCCGAGTCATTCTGCGAGAGGACCGTCGTAGGGACCCGGATCAGGCGAATGCCGCGATGCGCCGTGCCGGCGGCGTACCCCGCGAGATCGAGCACCGCGCCGCCCCCCAAGGCCATCACGAAAGCGTGCCGGTCGAGCCGGGCCTCGTAGATCTCTTCGTGGAGCCGATCGACTAGGGCCGGGTCGTTTTTCGCGGCCTCTCCGCCCGGGACCACGATCGGGGCTTGCTCCAGCGTCAGCGTGTCGGCGTGCGCCTGAGCGTACGCGCCGATCCGATCGAGGAGTTCCTCGTGGTGGGGCAGCAATCCCTCGTCTACGACGGCGATCAGCTTCTTTGGGGCGTCCTCTCCCTCCTGCTCGACGGTGTTTGCAAGCAGGGGATTGTCCGGCGCAAACAGGTTTTCCGTAAACCGGATGTCGTAGGAGAACTGAACGGAAAAGTCCTGATGAATCGGTTCCATCATCGAAGCGGGATTATGGAGGGTGCAAAACGGGTCGGCCTTCCCTGTGGACTACGTGACGGCAAAAAGGCGCGCAAGGCCCATCGAAAGCGGCAGCAAGGCAAGCACGACGAGCCCGTAGGCCCATCCCCCGAAGCCGGCGGCCAGGACGGCGTTGAGGGGAATAATGCTCGTGACCCCCGCCTTCACGGCCTTCTGGATGGGAGCGGGCTCCGGAGACCGGGCCGCCCGAACGAACGGCGGCAGCACGCGAGCCCCCACCACGATCACAAACGGCACAGCGTACAGAAACTCGTAGTCCCCCCTGAGGCCCAGGCTTAACAGCGCGCCCAGCACAATCCCCACGAGGCCCAAGGCGACGTAGCCCGTCCGGTGCGTTCCCCCGTGAACCTCTCCCTGTCCCACCGCGGTAATTGCCGCCACGTAAGCGACCGGAATGAGCACCAGATACCAGACCGACGTCAGCAGGGTCGGAACGAGGCTCACGCCCAGAAGCAAGTTTCCTCCACGACAAAGTCCCATTGTGAGTGGGCCGAGCACGACGTGATCGTTCGCCCAGGCGTCGTAGGCCACCGCGCCGCCCGCAATCCCTGCGGCCAGCAGGCCGCTTGCGACCGTGACCTGGCTCGCCGCCCCGATGCCCAGCAGGAGCAGTATGCTTCCCAGCACGGCGGCGCCGACCCTCGAGGCCCGGCCACTCGGGAGGGGGCGTTCCGGTCGCTCCTCAGCGTCTACCGGAGCGTCGAACACGTCGTTGAGAACAATGCCGCCCCCGTACAGTCCCGTCGTGGCGGCCAGCAGCCAGGCGACTGCCCCCCCGTGAGGGAGAGCCAGGCCGTCCGAAAGGGTGACGGCAACCCCGGCCACGGCCCCACCGGCCAGCACGTCCGCCCAGGCGGTCACCACATTGGCCGGGCGCAGCAGCTGCAGATAAGCCCAAACCCGATCTGTACGCGAGAGGGTCGTGTCCATTGTTGGCGGACGTGCGTGGAAGACCCCGGAGCGGGGTGGGAGTCAGTCGATAATCAGGCTCTCCTCCCGCCGCTCGGTGGGCTCTTCGACCACCGGATCGCGCCCGCCCCGGAGCACCGAATTTCCCTGATAGTGTTGTCGCTGATCGATGGGGGGCGGGTCCAGCCAGTCTTCTTCGTCGATCTGGCCACTCTGGCTGTAGGCAGCCAAGGCGTTTTCGTAGCACACGGCCCGGACGTCGTCGACGGAAATGCCGCGCTGGAGCATCAGCTTCGCCGTCTTCGGCACGCCCAAAGGGTCGCTCACGCCCCAGTCGGCGGCGCTGTCCACAAAGATGCGTTCCGAGCCGTACTCGCGCACGATCTCGACCATTCGTTCGTTGCTCATCTTCGTCTCCGGGTAGATCGTGAAGGCGGCCCAGAAGCCCCGGTCCAGCACCTCCTCGACGGTTTCCTCGTTGTTGTGGTCGATGACGACGCGGGAGGGATCGAGGTTGTGCTCTTCGCAGAGGTCCATCGAGCGGCTCGTGCCCTCCTTCTTGTTGCGGTGGGGCGTGTGCACCATGACGGGCAGGTTCAGCTCCTTCGCCAGCGCCAGCTGCTCGTGGAAGAAGCGCTCTTCGGCGTCGGTCATGTCGTCGTACCCAATTTCGCCGATGGCCACCACCCCTTCTTTGCAGGCGTACAGCGGCAGAAGCTCCATCACCTCCTCCGCGAGGGGCTCGTTGTTGGCCTCCTTGGCGTTGAGC
>JBDGQN010000267.1:10606-13190 GCA_042219055.1 Salinibacter sp.
ATGGTGCAGTAGTGCCGAATGCCAAACTGCCCCGCCCGGAACCGCTCCCAGCCCACGAGCATGCTGAAGTAGTGCTTGAACGCCCCGATGTCGGTGCGGGGCTGGCCCAGCCAGAAGGCCGGTTCGATGACGGCCACCACTCCGGCGTCGCGCATCGCCTCGTAGTCGTCGGTGGTGCGCGACACCATGTGCACGTGCGGGTCGATGAACATCAGGTCCTGAAACGTCGAATCCGGCATAGGGGGGGCGGAACGTCAATGGAGTGAAAACAGCGAAAGAACGTGACTACGCGGTGGCGTGCTCCTCGGCAACGTCGTCCCAGGTGAGGCCCCCTTCCGCCACCCGGCGGCGAAGGTCTTCGTGCTCCGCGAGAATCTCCTCGCTCCGTTCGTCGGGGCTGTCGTGGAGGGCCAGGGCGGCCGCCATTCGTTCAGCGGGCGTGCCGTCGGCGAGCACGCGGGCCAGGTCGTCCACCGCCTCCCCCTCCGCGAAGGGCCCGACGGGGCGCCACAGGTCGGGCGACACCGGCCGATCGGCCGCCCAGCGCTCGTGGGCGTAGTCGACCAGCATGCGCGCCAGGGTGGGATTGGCCCGATCGTCGAGCCCATAAATCTCCCGAAAGGGAAGCCCTTCGAAGGCGGCCTTAAGCACCATCTGGTTCCACGCCGGATCGTCGAACTGCTCGGCCGGATACGGATTGCGCAGGGCCACGGCTGCCAGGACGGCGGTCATGTTGCTGCGCACGCCCTCCGCTGCCCGCTCGCGGTGCGCCTCCGGATGGGGGAGCAGGGGCAAGGCCAAACACAGCGCCACCGATTCGCCCACGTCGCCGTGCTCGAACACTCGATCGAGCTCGGCCCGGTAGTCGTCGGAATCGTCGTGGGGAAGGCTAAGGGCGAGGAGGATGCGCCCTGCCTGGTCGACGCTCCACGAGGCCGGCTGCCAGCCCGTCCGTACCTCGTCGGCCCTCTCCTGCTCGGAGGCGGACAATTCAAGGTCTGTCTTCCCGAGGTAACGAGGCACGGCGCTAAACGAGGTATAGAAGACGCGCGAGGGTGCACCCGCGGCAATCTCGTCACGTTTCTCGGTCAGCCACTGAACCCCCTCCTCGGGGGCCCGGTTCTCAATCCAGCGTCGAAGCAGATCACGGATGCGAGACTGGCTCATCACAACGTCGTTTGAGTAGAGGGAGCGCTCTGCAGGATAACGAAACGTGCAAGCGGCAGGTCTGTGTCGGTTAAAATTAACAAAACGCCCAGGCGTCTGGGTTTTCCAGAAGAGACAGGGGGCATGTCACTGGTCATCCCCGGCAATCTGCGATCCGTCCCGGTACACCTCCTGGCTCTCTTCGACCACCAGATGCGGCGTTGAGCCCGATAGCGACACGGACTGGAGGTGAACGTTGTGCACGTGCCTCAGCGCTAAGGGCGTGTTCTCACTCTGCACCTCGACCCGCTCTAGGTGTCCCCCATCCAGCCATTCGAGTTCGATTCCCTGCTCCACGTTCCGGAAGACCGCATTCTCGAGACGGAGCTCTCGAATCGGCTGATCTTTGTGCCCCGCCGTCTCCAGCGCCCGGGGGACGCCGTCGACGTGGATGTCGTTGAACTGAAGGTCGAACAGTCGCGGTGCAGCGAACCGGCCCTCCGCCTCGCCCGGCCCGCCGTCTTCCATCGTAAACCCCGACGCCGACGGGTTGTACTGCAGATTGAAATTCATCGCCGATCCCTCCACATCTTTCATGCGAACCCCCTCGACGGTGATGTTGGTCACGTAGGATCCACGGCGCGGCGCGGTCTTGAAGCGGATGCCCTTGTCGGTGCCCTCAAAGTAGGCGTTCGTGACGTATACATCGTGGATCCCGCCGGACGTTTCACTTCCAAAGACGACACCCCCGCTCCCGGTGCGCACCTCCTTCGCGGTAAAATTTCGGATGACGACGTTTCGCGTCGGTACGTCGATGATCCGACCGTCCTCGTTGAGGCCCGACTTCATCACCACCGCGTCGTCGCCCGAGCGGACCTCAATATATTCGACGACCACGTTCTTCGAGGAGTCGACGACCACGCCGTCGCCGTTGGCGGACTGGTTGTCGATGGTCACATCCCGGATGATGACGTTCTCGCAGTAGGTGGGTTGGAGGTTCCACATCGGGGAATTGACAAAGGAGGGGCCCTCGATCAACACGTTTCTCGCGTTGAACGGCACGACGAAGTTTGGTCGGATGCCTCCATTTTCCCATCCGTAGTCACGCTCGTCGAGAGGGACCTTCGCGGCGGCCACCCGGTCGCCCCCGCCGTCGGTATTCTCGTACCACTCCTCCCAGAACTGGGTCCACTTTCCGTCGAAGGTTCCCGTGCGTAGATCAACGGCGACAGGTTGTAGCTCTCGACGCCTTCCTCGCGCACGAGGACCGGGGGAAGGTACGCCTCCACGTCCTGAACGAAGTGCACGGTGGCTCCGTCCTCAATGTGAAGGTCCACGTTGCTGGCCATCCGGATTGTGCCCGATTTCCAGTTCCCCTCGGGAATGACGACGCGTCCCCCGCCCGCCTCGTGACAGACCGAGATCGCGGCGTTGATGG
>JBDGQN010000268.1:0-14786 GCA_042219055.1 Salinibacter sp.
ACGATCTCGTCGACGGGGTCCTTCTCGAACTCGCCGTTGAGGCGGTCGCGCCACTTGCGCCGGTTCATGTGAAGCTCCTGGCGCCAAGCGGCGGACGTAATCTTGACGTACAGCGTCGAGCCGTCCATCCAGGCCGACTCGGTGACGCTGTTGATTTTGGTGCCGGCCACGCTCGCCCACGTTTCGACGACACGAGCCTCGTCGATTTCCGCCTGCACCCCGAGGTCGTCGATCACCTCTTTGAGAACCTCCCCGAGGGGACGGGGGCTGTTGCTCGTGGACATGGTGGGAAGGAACATTGAGCGTGTTTGAAGGCCTATTCCTCTACGCGGTGGGGCCGAGCGTGTGCCGAACCGTAGCCGTTCGGAGCGTTACCTTCCCCCAACGCGCGGCGGCTCCCGTTCTGTTGGACAGTTCGGGGGAGGGGCTGATTGGCAGCGTTGGTTCGTAATCCCTCAATTTCCGGAATGGCTTCGTTTGCGTCCGTCCCCGCTCTCCTCACCGTCCTCCTCGTCGGACTGCCGTTCGGGGGCGGACCCCCCGCGACGGCTCAGAACGGTCCGTCCCCGTCGGCCGATACGGTGCGGGTCTCCCTGGAGGAGGCCATCACCCGGGCGCTCGAGGAGAGTCCGGAGGTCGACCGCCGCCGTGCCCAGCACCGGTTTGCGGAAGCCCGGCGCGAGGAGGCCCGCGCCAACCGCTTCCTCACGGACGTCTCCGTGAGCACGGCGTACTCGTTCGCGCCGGGGCTCGACGACGTCCCGCCCGACGCGACGGAGGACAATATCTATCTGCAGCCGGACGTCAACAACGACTGGGCCCTCGGTGCGCTGCGCCCCTTTGCCCGGTTCGAGGTGTCGGTGCGCCAGCCGATCTGGACCTGGGGACAGCTCTCGGGCAACATCCGGGCGGCCCGGCACGGGGTCGACGTGGAGGCGGCGGAAGTCGAGCGGAAGGCCCTGGAGGTGGCCGCCCGCACCGGAAAGGTCTACTACAACCTGCTGCTGACCGAGGCCCTCGACCGGCTTGCCGACCGGACGCAGGAGGTCGTCGATCGGGCCAAGCGGGAGATCAAGCGTCTCCTCAAGGAGGGAGACAAGAGCGTGAGCCAGGCCGATCTCTTCCAGACGCGCCTGACCGAGGAGGAGGTGAAACGCCGCGTCGTCCAGATCAACCAGAACCAGGCGACGGCCCGGTCGGCCCTGCGGCGGCTGCTCTTTCTGCCGGAGGGCACCACGGTGGTTCCCGCGACCGACGAGCTCCGGCCGATCTCTTTTTCGATTCATCCGGACTCGCTCGACTACTACCTCCAGCGCGCCCTGCAAAATCGTCCGGAGATCGCGCAGGCCGAGGCCGGGGTAAAGGCCCGAAAGGCCCTCGTCGACGTGGCTCAGTCCAACTACTACCCGAAGATCGGAGTGCAGGCCAGCGTGTCGCAGAGCATCTCTCTTCCCCAGCGGCCCAACCCCGAAAATCCCTTCGTGGGGGACGCATTCGCGGGCACCGGCACGCGCACCGGCATCGGCATCCAGCAGAGCCTCAACTTCGGGCAGACGGAGGCCCGGGTGGAGCAGGCCAAGGCCGAACTCAGTGAGGTGAAGCACCAGCGGACGGCGGCGCGACAACTCGTCCGGTTCGAGGTGGAGGAGGCCTATCGCTCGCTCCTCACGGCCAAGACCGACGTGGAATCCCGGGATCGGTCCACCACCATCTCGGGGAAGTGGCTCCGGACGGAGCAGGTCAATTTCGACCTGGGACTCGGGAATACGGAGGACCTCGTGAAGGCCGTACGGGCGGACCTGGAGGCTCAGGCCCGGTACCTCGAGGCGGTGAAGCGCTACAACGTCGCCGTCCTGAAACTCCTCAAAGCCACGGGGACGCTTGCCGATCGGGCCCGGAACGGTACACTTCTTGAGACGACTCGATAATGCGGATTGCGCAGTGCGTAGTTCGTGGCGTGCCACGGCGCGCTGCAAGAGGGAATCCGGCCGAGCTCCGGGACCGGTGCCCGCCAACTGTTTTTGTTCACCATCGATGCTCCATTTATGACTCGCGTCCGCCTGTTCGTGTCCTCGGTCCTTGCCGCAGTGCTCCTCCTGAGTGCGGGAACGGCTCCCGCACAGGCGCAGGGAGGAAGTGCCACAGCGGCCGAAATCCGCCAAATGCTGGAGAAACGAGACCAGCAGATCAAGTCCATCCTCAAGGGGGACGATACGTACACCGCCGAGCAGCGCCAGAAGCTGAAGGAACTCATCAACGGGGTCATCGACTTTCGGGCCATGGCGCAGCGGGCCCTCGGGCCGCACTGGGCGGACCTGAGTGAGAAACAGCAGGAGGAGTTCGTGGCGGTCTTCCGCGACGTGGTGCGGGCCCAGTCCATGAGCGACCTCGGAGTGTACAACTCAAAGGTCACCTACGACCAGATTGAGGTACACGGCGACAGTGCCTTCGTCCGCACGACGACCAAGTACGAGGGCCGAACCACGCCGGTGGAGTACGTGCTGCACTGGCGCGACGGCACGTGGAAGGCCGAAGACATCATCGTGGATGGGGTGAGCACGGCGGAAGGGTACGCCCGCTCGTTCCAGACGGTGATCCGCCAGCGAGGCTTCGACACGCTGATGAAGAGTCTCCGCAAGAAGCGGAAGGAGGTGATGGGGAAGACCGAGTCCGGAGGGTGATCCCGGCCGGTTCGGGGAGGCGGTCGGGCAGGTCGGAGACGTGCTGAGCGTAGGCCGCGGGCCGCCGTCGGCCAACTGCGGCCGGAACTATTCCCTCTCGTCGGGCACCGACAGGTCGTCCAGCTCCTCCTGGTCGACCGTGACCGCGTCGAGGGCCGACGTGCCGGCGTAGGTGAGAAAATTGAGCCCCTGGTCGATGAGGGCCTGGGCCAGGAGCATGCTCGCCAGGTCCGACGCCCCGACCGTCTGACACTGGGCGTGAAACGCAATGTCGACCGTCATCATCCAGGCCTGTATCGGCAACGTCGGCAGAAGGAAAAGTGGAGGAAGGTCCGAACGGCCCAAGGCGAATTATGGGAAACGACGCCTCGTCGTCGACGGACGCCGCGTTGGGAGGCCGCGGGGCCACCATCGTCAGGGAGGAAGCGCGGGCCGCCAGTCGGCGCCCCCCCTCCCACGAGTGCGTCTGGATGCCTCCGCGATCTGTACATGGGGAGAAGTCCTGAGTTACGAATAACAGGCCCATCGGAGACCGAGGACCCCGGCGGGAGGGGACGAATCGCGTCGTTCAGTGGCTAAATGGGCATGAGATGGATGTTCCGTGGGAGTCGCCATGGAAGGAGTCTGCAAACCTATCGGCGAGTAGCGTGAAGGGACTGGATCTTAAAAATCGGCTCCGGCTCCCGTCGCTTCCTGCAAGGGTCACGTGGCAGCAGACCAGTAATGGAGGACTGCTCTTGACGAAGTCCAGACCGAGGAGGAACGTGGAGGTCACGCTAGCAGCCTGTTGCGCATAGATCTATCTTCACAATCCCTTCTAAATTTGCCAAACAAATTTGCCTAGGATAGGCGCTCGGGGGCAATTTTTTGCTAATGAGGAGTAATTGACCGCAATAAATTATTTGGGCGAACACTCAAATTCCAATGTGCAACAGCCTGCTAGAGAGGCAGCTCGTATGGGGAGCGGCAGGGAGCCTGTACACGAGTTCGAGGGCGTTCAAGATCACAAAGGTAACTCGGGACAACGTGATGGTGGATGATGTACCGGCGTGGCCCCTGTTCGTCGCTCGGCTCGACGACCATGGCCCGGTCGGGCCCGGCCCGATGCGGCCCTCCCTTCCGGGTTTCTCAAGGAGTGGGAATCGACCCGCTCCACCGCAGACCGATCCTGATTCCCCAGCGGTCTTCATAAAATTCGCCCACGTCCACGGCCGTTGAGCCGACAAGCTGGAGTCCCGGAGCCTCCGAGAGGCGATACCGAACTTCAACGAACACGGAGTACTGGTCCTCTCGTAGCTCGCCGCGCGGGCGGACTTTCTGGTTGGGAGGAACAGGCTCGGAGGCAGCAATGTGGCACGCGCCGGTGACGATTTGGTCCGCGCAGACGCCGTAGTTCCGGCTGTAGGTGAGGCGGGCTTTGTAGCCGAGCCGAGGCGTCGGGGTGCCCCGAATGCCCAGATGGTGGGCGATGATCATGTTGTTGACCACCTGATTTTGTTCTGGAGAAAACACGATCAGCGGATTTCCCAGTACGGTTCCCTGGTACGTCCAGCCACTTTCGTAAATGTGGTGGGTGTAGTAGCCAGCCCGTCCCCGAGGCACGCCCGGAGGAGAATCCTGCTTGATGGTGTTCATGTGCTCGTAGAGAAGCCCGTTGATCCAGCTGTGGCCGTTGGTGCGCTGAAGACTGAGGCCCCACATCCCGTCCCACGGGCTCCGGAAGCGCATGGACACCGTGTCCTCCAGGTAGAACAGGCGAGACGCTCGGACTTGCCAGTCGTCCAGAGTGTACTGGAGCGCGAAGTCGTAGGCCGCGATCGTGTTGCCCACCCGATTGGGATCGTTCTCCGTCCCGGCTTGACTGCCCACGAAGAGATGAAGGTAGTCGATCAATTCGTTGGATTGCCCCTTGCCGCCCCAGGTCGTGTTTTGTATCAATCCCCCGCTGGCCGCAAGCGGTCCCACGTTGACTTTCAGGTAGAACGTTTTCTGATGAAGCCGGGCCCGTTCGACGGTCCGATCTACCCCCAGCACTCCGTCCGACCACCGTCCCCGGACCTGCACATACCCGTCGGTGAAGGGCACGTCCACGTAGTCCGGCGTAAACAGCTTGATTTTCGGCACGGGGGGGGCATTTCGACTCACAATCATGGAGCCCATCGAGAGGGGTGGGTAGGTGGCGCCGATCGTTTCGGGAAACCGTCCCACACTCAGGCGCAGGCCCCGGTACTGCGCTTTTCCGTAGAGGTGGAGGAAGTGAAGGGTGTTGGTGGCGTCGGAGATGCGGCTCACCGCTTTGGCTCCAACGCTTACGTCCAGCCCGCCGTTCTCTTGGAACGGCAACGTGAGCGACGCGCCCGACACCCAGTCTGCCGTGGCGCCGGGCCGAAACTGGCCGCGCGCGTTGGCATAGTGCCAAAACGGGGTACTGCCTCCCACCGCCCCCTGCATCGTCGAGAAGACGCGGTAGTTGAGCGGCCGCAGTTGACCGTGCGCGTCCCTTTCGGCTCCCAGAAGCAGCCCCAGTAAACACGCCAATACGCGAAGTGACATCCACATGAGCCGATTGACAGTGATAACGGAAGGACGCATGCGCTAAGTAGACACCTCTTTGAAGAAAGGACAACAGTCGCGATCACTCTACCCCGAAACGGGCGACAATATCATTCCCCTCATTCCGAGACCTGGAGAACGGTCTGCCCCGAACTCTCAAAGAACCTTCAGATCCGGAGAGTCAGGGAGACTGGCAGGACTCGATTACTCAAAAGGACAGTCATGACGAGAGATTGCAAAGAAGATTGACGTTCTCCGCGGCGCCGAACTCTAATAGATGTTCTGTGAGCATATGGAAGTCAGATTGAGTGCAGATATCACCTCTTCCGTCTACAACACGGTGCTTTTCTTCTAGAACCTTAACCTCGAAGTGAGAAGCGATTTTGTGATAGAAGCTGTTGATATCAATGTCGGCATGCTTCATAATTTCGGGACAATACTCGACGATCATCGTGTCAATCATTCCGCTCCCAAAGAGCTCGTTCCCTCCGTTCAGCACGTTCATCTCTGCCCCCTCTACGTCGATCTTCAATAGATCGATAGGCTGAGAATCAAGATAATTTTTCCAGAGGAAGTCCAGAGTGATGGCTGGAACGCGCGAGATGTCTTCCGTCATGTAGTTGCCAGTGTCCGCCAGACTGTGACAGGCTGAGTGCGAACTGCGGTGTAGCTCCAAAATCGAGCATCCGTCGGAAAGGGCTAGGTGGATTGGAACCACATTTTGGTACTCTGTCGTGTTTTCAGCTAGTGCACTGAAGTTCTGGTGGTCGGCCTCCACTCCGTAAATGGTTCCCTCAGCTCCCACGAAGGGAGCGGCCAGCTTGCTGAAGTAGCCGACGTTAGCTCCGATGTCAATAAATACCGATCCACCGGACAGGGCCGACTTGACGGCGTTCGACACTTCCGGCTCGTAGGTGCCGCTAATCATCTTGCATGCAGTTGTGTGGGGCATTCCCGGAGGGAATGTCCATTCCGTCAGGCTGTAGTAGTGAAAGACGAAGAAGTTGCTCACCTTTTGAAGTGCTGTACTCATGCTGTTCTGTTCGTTCCAGAAAATGTAGGAGGGACTTCTCAGAGGGTCGGCCCGAAGTCCCCGTTTGCAAGACGGGCGCAGTGCCCTTATGAGGACACCCCCTGATACTCGGGATCCGGAGCGGAATCCGATTCGGAGAGATCGTCTAGTTCGGGGGAAGACCCGTTGGAGGAGGAAAGAGACGAGAGGGATAGCTGTCGGTCATACCACGACACAGCGGCAAAAAGCAAAAGTCCAACGCCTTTGTCCAATACGCTGTTTATCGCCAGCACGCTGGCAAGCCCCGCTTCCGGCACCTGAACGGCGCCGGCCATCTTCAGTCCTACGGCCATGAAGAACAGGTCCTGGCTCGGCATGAGCGGAATGCGCTTCGTGATGATCTGCACCGCGAGGAACGTAAACCACGTCTGAAGGGCCACCTCCGGGAGTGCGACGGCCCATTGCGTGACCTGCAGGCCCTGAAGCAACAGCAGGCGCCCAAAGTAGAGCGCAAACAGCGCGAGAATGAGTCGGCCGGAAAGCTTGAATACCGACCGGCGGAAGCGAACGCCTACGGCGATGAGGGCGATGATGCCGATGACCCCGGCGACCATGTAGATCCACGTCTGGTCGGAGAGCATGGGAAACCGCACCAAGTCGGAGGCGAGGAAGAGGCCGAGCAGAACCACCGCGTTGGTGGTGGAGGCGACCGAAGAGACGATCGTGTTGTCCTTGATGTGGTGAGCAATCTGGCCGTCTGAGAGAGCCAGCCGCTGGCGGGCCCACGAGAAGAGATACATCTCGCCCGAGTAGTTGAGCACTTCCTTGTTGTAGACGCCCGATTTGAGCAATGCGGGGAAGAGGCGTCGAAACGGCCGGTTCCAGATCAGGCTGTACCCGAGGGATTGGAAGATGGGGAGCAGGAAGTACAGCGCCAGGAAGAGGACGTAGAACCAGGGCGTCGTGGGGAGCGAGGCCCAGATGCGGCCCCACCCGATACGGGTCATCTGGTAGGCGAGGTAGACGAGCACGGCGAGCGTTACGCCGTGGCGAAGCAGGGTCAGCGTCCAGCGGCCCACAGGCGTCTCGGCCCACGCCTCGAGACGCTCCTTCAGGCGCACGGCCCACTCGTACAGGGAGGAAAGGTCCACGGACGGGGAAGCGTTTATTGCTGAGCGAGCGCGGCGGCCGGGGCGTCGTCCGGGGCGTGTCGAAACAGGTTGAGTTCCGTCGAGTCCTGCAGATAGGTTTCGAACGCGTCCCAGGCGGCGTCGCTGAGTTGGAAGCGCCGGTGGCGGAACAGGTTGCCCCGCACGTAGCGATGCCAGACGTAGGCGATGGCGTCGCGGGGCGTGTTGCGCATCCGGGTGAGGAAGTGTTTCCGCTCCCAGGTGTTGTTGCCGTGGAAGCAGCGGATGAACAGGTGCGAGGTGGAGGGGGGCAGCAGTCGGTAGTCCTGTTCGAGCCAGTGGTCGAGATACACCGTGTCCTCGGCCCGCGGCATTTCGGGATAGCGCGCCTCCTCGTCTCGACGGTGCATGAGGCTGCCCGGCACCCCATCGTCAAGCAGGCCGATGTAGGGGTGGTAGAAGTACTCCGGGGCGTCGAGGTGCATGAGGGTCCCATGAAGGGCACACGCGTCGGCCCCATCGTCGAGCACCGCTGCCTGCCGTTCGAGCCGCGTCCGGTGGTACCAGTCGTCATC
Organism: Salinibacter sp.; assembly: GCA_042219055.1. Classification (GTDB taxonomy): domain Bacteria; phylum Bacteroidota; class Rhodothermia; order Rhodothermales; family Salinibacteraceae; genus Salinibacter. The sequence goes on from JBDGQN010000268.1 coordinate 7,952, forward strand.
GTCCCACTGGGTCAGGTAGGTGCCCGAAGCTTCGTCGAGCGCCACGTTTCGGAGCGCGCCGAGCACGTGATCGACATCGGGGTCGAGCGTCACGTAGGAAACCTCATCGGCGGGCAGATTCTCAAGGATCGGAGCCAGGTCGGTTTCCCCGTCGTCGACGACCACGAGCTCGCGATTGGGATAGGTCTGTCGCTCGTAGCACCGGATCGATCGCCGCATGAGCTGCGGACGGTCGGCGGTCACCATGAGGCAACTCACGAGGGACCGGTCGTCGGATGCCGACATTGGAAGCGGGAGCGCATTCGCGAAAGGAGCAAAATCACGACTCTCCTCCGCACGAGGGCCGCCGATTGAAGGTTCCAATCGGTCCGGAACGGAAAGACAAAATCAGAAGGGAGAACGCCGGCGGCAGGACGTTCCTTCGCCCCTTCACAACCACGCCTCGATCCGGCGCCCCAGCAGATCAGCGAGGGCTTCCACGTGCGGGGCGTAGTGCTCTTGAAGACGGGCTTGGGTCTCGGGAGAGGGCTCGCGCTTCCAGGACGACGCGAAGAGGTCTACCGGCTGGGTGAGGACAAAGGGAAGAGGGAGCCAGTAGTTCAGGTACGCCCGAGGCTTGCTGAAGGAGTGGACGTGCCGGGCCTCGTTCGACTCCTCGGCAATCAGCCCAGGGTCCAGGTCGAGGAAGGAGCAGGTACGCTGCCGGCCCCGCTCCGGATCGTGGACAACGTCTTCTTCGAAGATGAGAATGAGGATCTGGTCGCGGTCAAAGACACTCAGGTAGTCGCGGAGGTGACGGTCGTACTCGCCCATCGTCAAAATGCCGTGCCGCCGGCAGAGCGACTGGTACTCGCCAAAGAGTATGCGATCCATCGACACGTGAGGGGGGAGCCGCCCCCGGCCCATGTGGTGGTTGTATGCAGAGAGGGCCCGTGCTACCGGATCGCGGAGAATGGCGATGAGTCGGACGTCGGGAAGCGTTTCGGCGACGTGTTTGTGCGGAGCTGGCGCATCGCTTCCCGCATCCGGCACGTTGGTCCACAGGTAATTCGGGGTTTTCTCCCCGATGCGCTCATCCGGATCGGCTCCTCGGAAGTGCTGGGCGTACCAGTCGAGCCCTCGGTCGTAGTTCTGCTCTTTGTTGAAGAAGTGAATCTCCCGATCCGGCATGTAGACGTTCGGGTGGCGTCGGAGGAGGGCGCGGAGCCACGTGGTGCCGGCCTTCTGTGCGCCGATAATGAGAAAATCGGGAAGGGGCATCGGACCGAATTGCAGAAAATGGCCGAGAGTTCTCTCCAGATACAGGCCGGCTCTGACGGCGTTTCCCGCCCGGTCGTTGCCGGAATCTCCAATACCGTAGTAGCCGAATTGGATCCTGTGCACACTCACCGGATTCAGCCGTATGCGTGATTTTCACCCGCAAGACGCCGTTACCTCTGTCGCGGTGAGTACGGCTACAGGAGTGGTGAAGGCCGCCGAACGAGACGGTGCGGGGCTCCTCTTTGATCGACCCTTTTCACGTTGTGGCGCTCTGTATGAAACGCATGATCATGTCCGTCACATGGGGAGTACTCGCCGTTTCGCTTCTTGAGATGGGAGGCGTTTCGAGCGTGCGCGCGCAGTCGGCCCACGTTGTGGAAAACTTCGAGAAGTATGCCACAGGAAGCACTCCCAGTCAATGGATTCGTGTAGACTCGCGAGACGACGTTCGACCGGCCGAAGAGGCCCTGGAGCCCGGCGAGAAATTCGAGGTTCTGAAAGAGAATGGAAATAAGTTCGTCCGCCTCTACACGAACGGAGAGTACATTCGCTTCTCGCAGCGCAACGGGAAAGAATTCGAGTGGAATCTTGAGACGCATCCTCGATTGCAATGGCGGTGGCGGGCGCTAACCCTTCCGAAGGGAGCGAGTGAGCGCGGAAAGAACGACACTGCCGGGGCCGTGTACGTCACCTTCGGCAAGGACTGGCTCGGGCGTCCGAAGAGCATCAAGTACACCTACAGCTCGTCGCTCCCTGTGGGAACCGTGGTATCCTTCGGGCCCCTGAAGGTCATTGTCGTCGATTCGGGCGCAGAGCCCCGCCAGGGAACGTGGCAGGTGGTTCAACGAAATGTTGTGAACGACTATCGGCAGGTGTTTGGGAGCAATCCGCCCGACCGCCCAGTATCGATCACAATTTCTGGAGACTCAGATACAACTGGGAGTACCTCTAAGGTCGATATCGATGACATCAAACTGCTCCCGCCCCGGTGATCTGTGTCTGAATAATGGGTGGACTGACCGGAGTTCTCTCTCCAAAATTGGGCCTGGAAATGTTCTTCCACCGTGTTCCCAACGAACAAGATGTCGCAGCCGAATCCGGGATGGACCAATCGGAGGACGATGGTTTTGAAGAATACGACAATTAGATATTCGTCCTTACTCACCATGTCCGCCCCCCGTGAAGGCTACGTTTTCCACAGCTACGGCCCGGACCGGTACGTGAAGCACGCCGTCGCGTCGGTCCACACGCTCCGCCGCCACGACCCGGATCGGCCCGTGGCGCTCTTCTGTCCGGAGGAGCATCGGGCGGTGCTGGAGCGCCGGAGGCTCGACGAGCACTTCGACGTGCTCGGGGACCTCCCCCCAAAGCATCGCTCGATCGTCGGATTCAAGCACCACCTCCACGAGTTCAAGGCGTTCGAACGGTCGCTCTTCGTGGACGCCGACATGGTGTGGTGTCGCGATCCGAGTCCGCTGTGGCAGCAGTTCGCGGCGTTTCCGTTTACCGCCACCGGGCTCCAGAACGCCGATCACTTCTTCGGCGGCCCGAAGGGACCGGGGGTCGTGATCGACATTTTGCTGGGCCGCCGCCCGCGCACCCTCCGCCGATTCGGGCTCACCCGGCTCCCTCGCGTGCAGGCCGGGATGATTTACGCGCAGGACGAGGCCTGCACCCGAGAGGTCTGTGAGACGGCCGCGGACTTTCTCGATCGGTCGGACGAGACGCACTTTCGGAGCCGGCTCAAGGAGGGGCGCAGCGAGGAAACGTGCGAGTGGAGCCTGGCCCTCGCCATGAGCAAGCTCGACCTCCACGTATTTCCGTGGCTGCAGGGCCGGAATAGTCCGCAGCTCGACTACATCGACGGCCTCACCGACCACGATCCGGACTTCCGGGAGGTGTCGTATCGTCTCTACACCAGCGCCTTCGTGTACAGCCTGCGCGGCATCCCGAACGCCACGCTGCGCGACACGCTTCTCGGCATCGCCGAGTCGCTGCCGGGCCTGGGGGAGTACGTGGACCTGACGCCGTACGTCCTTCACTTCGGCTGGCTGCACCAGAAGCAGCCGTTCTACGAGTTCGCCGAGCGCGTCTGGTCGCGCCTCTCTGCCGAGCAAACGAAGCCCCAGCGCGTTGGACGGGGGGAGTAACAGTTGCGTCGCCGGGCACGTAGTGAACGTGAGTGTTAAATCCCCCTCGAACGCCCAATTCGCAATGTCGACGATTCGCGACACAGGGGGCTCCCTGGTGCAGGGGCTTCGGGCCGTGCCGCTCGAAGCGGTCTTCTGGACGACGGCCCTCGTCGCCGCGGCCAGCATCGATCCGCAGGCCTCCGGCGGCATCAACCTGTGCCTCCTTGAGCGACTGGGCCTGCCCTGTCCGGGCGACGGCCTCGGGACGGCCATCGCCCACCTGGCCCGGGGGCATTGGACGGCGTCCTGGCAGGCACATCCGCTGGCTGGACCGGTCGTCGGGGTGCTCGTGTATCACATCGGGACGCTCTGCCGCACTGCAGCCCGGGGCCCGCGCTGAATCTCACCTTCTTCCCCACGAGCCTTTCTGCCCATGTCCAAGGTTCTGCAGCATCTCCCCGAACTCGAAGGCGACGAACAGGTCGAGGTCGCCCGCCTGCTCAACAAGATGAGCGACGAGCAGGCCGAGCACTTTGCGCGCATCTACCGCTCGCGCCGCCGCGACCCGATTCATATTCTCCTCCTGGCGGCCGTCGGATTTGCAGGCGTGGCCGGACTGCAGCGGCTCTACATGGAGGAGTTTGCGCTGGGGCTGGTCTACCTCTTTACGGGTGGGCTCTGCCTCATCGGGACGATCTACGACGTGATCAAGTACAAAGACCTGGCCCTCCGCTACAACCGAAACGTGGCGGTGGAGATCGCCGAGACCGTTCGGCAGGTGTATGACGACGAGTCCGAGTCGGAGGACACGTAGGAGTTCAACCCTGTGAGCTGGAACGTTCGGGAGCTCGAAGAGGGACGTCCGACGGCGCACCGCCGGCCACGGCCGTCGCACATCGAGCCAGTCACACCCCGGTCCCACTCACACTATTGAGGAGGACGGTTCGACCGTTCGACCTCCCGACCTGTAGCGCGCTAATCGCGAATCCGGAGACGCTGGCCGGGATAGAGACGCGTCCCGTCCAGATCATTCCAGACCTGGAGCTCCTGAATGGTCACGTCGAACTGCTGAGCAATTTCGGTGAGCGTATCGCCCCGGCGGACCCGGTAGGTTTGCGGGGCGCTCGACGCGGTTCGAGGGGCCGCCGACGAGGCGTCCGCGGTCGCGGTGGTGTCGGCGTCGGACGAAGACGGGGGCGTCGCGCGGGCCGTCTCGATTTCCTCGAGCGGGCGCACGGGCGTCGGCGTCCCGTATTGCACGCGCATCGGCTGCTGCTGGCCACTGGCGCTGAGGGCACCCTCGTACTCCTGCACGGGCACGACCAGTCGGTCGCCCGGACGGATGATGGTTCCCTCGATGCCGTTCAGCCGCTGCAGGACGTCGGTCGAGGTGCCAAACCGCACGGCGATCTCGGAGAGCGTGTCGCCCCGCCGCACGGCGTAGGTCGTGGCCGGCTGCTTTTGCTCCTCCGGAAGCCGGGCGTAGTTCCAGGCGAACCGGGGATAGCTGCCGAGCGGAATGCGCAGGTAGTACCGCTCCTTAGAGGGCGGCACCCGTGAGCGACGAAGCTCCGGATTGAGGGATTCGATGGCCTCGCGCGTGGTGTCGGCGAGGCGGGCCATGGTGCTAAGCGAAAGTCGGCTTCCGTGGACGGGCACGTAGTCGTAGGCGAGCGGAGAGGCCGGCTCCGGAGCCTTGAGGCCGAACGCTTCCGGGTTCTCCATAATGCGAGCCGCGGCGATGAACATCGGCACGTAGCCCTGCGTCTCGTGGGGAAGGTATTCGTGGATGTCCCAGTACGACGGATTCTCCACGTCGCTCTGACGCAGGGCACTCTTCACGCACGCCGTTCCGCAATTGTAGGCCGCCAGGGCGAGGTGCCAGTCGCCGAACTCGGCGTATAGATTGCTCAGGTAGCGGGCCGCCGCCCGGGTCGACTTCTCCGGGTCGCGCCGCTCGTCGACCCACGCGTTGATCGTGAGCCCGTACCGCCGCGCCGTGGAGGGCATGAACTGCCACATGCCCACGGCCCCGGCCCAGCTTCGCGCATCGGGGTTGAGGCCGCTTTCGATCATGGCGAGGTACTTCAGCTCCCGGGGCACGCCCTCCTCCGCCAGGATGTGCTCGATCATGGGGCCGTACACCTGCACCCGTTTCAGCCAGTGATTGACGTGTCGGCTGGGATTTTTCTTGAGATAGGTCGTGCTCTCTTTTACCAGCCGGTTCGAGGTCATCGGGATTTCGGCCCCCTCGACCTTTGCCTCGGGATTGGTGGGTTTCACGTTGAGGAGCGGGTTCTCGACCTGTTCGAGCGACGCGAACAGGCGGGCGCGGACGGAAAAGATCTGACCGCGAGCCAGGAGCATCGAGTCGGGATTGCTGGGATATCCGTGGTAGCGCCGATACTCGGCGGTCAGATCGCCGTAAATGGAGCGGACCGCGGGCTGATCGAGGGCCTCGGGCCGACGGCGGAGCAGTCTCGACAGCTCGGCCATGGCCTGATTGAGGAGGTGGGCCCGACGGACGCTGTCCTCGGTGGCGAGGAGCTCGGATTCCAGAACGTAAAGGCGAGCCACCTTCGGCGCGAGGGCAGTCGTGTCGGCCTGGGTGGCCACCAGGATCGTGTCTTTCGGCACCCGCTCCGTCACCTTGCGGGTCACGAGGGAGGACATCGTGTTACAGCCTGCGAGGACCAGCGCTGCGAGGCCTGCGCAGAGCGTGGCCGTGAGGGCGCGAGGGAGGAGCGTCCGCATGAAGGGGCGAGGGAAGAGCTTAGGAAAACAGAGGCACCGGGGCGAAGGGGAGCCGGCGGCAAGTTCTTTCCGGTTGCGCGGGAACTGATAGATGATGGATATTGAATTTCCGGGACATCGTCAATGGACGGGACGGACGATTTGGGCAATCACGTGTTAAAGAGCCGAGTGAGGAGACCGGCAGGGTTAGGAAATTCTTTGTGTTGGGAGGACGGAGAAGAAGCTGTCACGCTCCGGCCTTTGCGATGGCGTCCGCCTCAATGAAAATGTACTGCACGGTCGGGTGCTCCTCGCGGATCGTCTTTTCGAGCCGGTCGATGGTCGCCTCCACCCCGGCAGCGTCGAGGTCCTCACGGAACGTGAGGTCCACGTTGAGGAGAAGCGAATGAGGGCCCATGTGCATCGTGAGGAGGCGCCGCACGTCCTCTACGTCGGGGTCGGCGAGGGCTCGGTGGCGAATCTGATCGCGGAGTTCCGGCGTGGCAGCCTCGCCGATCAAGAGTTTCTTGCTCTCCCAGATCAAGAAAGCGGCCACACTGCAGAGGAGGAAGCCGATCACCATGGAGGCGATGCCGTCGATCACGGGCATGTGGAGGGCGCTGGCGAGGTGCACCCCGAGGAGGGCTACGATGAGACCCGAGATGGCAGCCGTGTCCTCGAACACGACCGTAAAGGTGGTCGGGTCCTTG
>JBDGQN010000269.1:0-9431 GCA_042219055.1 Salinibacter sp.
CCGAAGTCCGAAGTTGACGGCCGATGCGCATTGACCGATTTGAAGACATCCAGGCTTGGAGAGCTGCCCGTGAACTGACGCGAGCGATCTACGACGTCACGTCTCGGTCGCCGTTCTCCAGAGACTTCGGGTTGAGGGATCAGATCCAGCGGGCATCGGTCTCGATCATGGCGAACATTGCGGAAGGGTTCGACAGTGCCAGTGATCAAGGCTTCATCCAGTTCTTGGGATATGCCTTGCGTTCGGCAACGGAAGTCCAGTCGCATCTGTACGTGGCCCTCGATTAGAACTACATGTCGGAAGCCGAATTCGATAGAGTGTATGAGCAGACGGCACAGGTCAAACGAATGATCATGGGCTTCATCCGCTATTTGCGCAACCAGGATGCATAGCGCATGCAGTTCGCCGTTGATTTTGCACTTTGGACATAGGACATTGGACCTTGGACCTCGGACGTTGCATCCCGGACACCCGACCTTGCACATTGACCCTTGCTGCTCGACCATAGAGCTATTCTCACTGCAGGAAGCGTCTAAGCTATGAACATCGCCATTGTCGGCACCGGCTTCGTCGGCCTCGTCACGGGAGCCTGTCTGGCGGACCACGGCAACCACGTCGTCTGCATGGACATCGACGGCGACCGCGTGGCCCAGCTACAGAACGGGTGCATGCCGTTCTATGAGCCGGGGTTGGGCGAAATGCTGGAGCGGAACCTGAGCGAAGGCCGGCTCTCGTTCACCACAGACATTTCCGACGCCGTCCAAGAGTCGTCGATTGTCTTCATATGTGTGGGAACCCCGTCGCGCGATGACGGCTCGGCCGATCTGGAGTCGGTCTTTGATGTCGCGGAAGGCATTGCGGATGTCATCCAGGACGACACCATCGTCGTCACCAAGAGCACGGTGCCCGTCGGCACGACGGAACGCCTCGGCGCGATGATGGCCGCGCGCACCGTTCGCGCTTTCCACGTCGCCTCCAATCCCGAGTTCCTCAAAGAGGGGGACGCGGTTCGAGACTTTCTCAAGCCGGATCGGATCATCGTCGGTACCGACAGCGAGCACGTCGCCGACGAGTTTCGCGCGCTCTACGCCCCGTTCGTGCGCACGGAGAACCCGATCATTACGATGGATGTTCGCAGCGCCGAGATGACCAAGTACGCCGCCAACGCCATGCTCGCCACCCGCATTTCCTTCATGAACGAGATCGCCAACCTTTGCGAAAGTGTGGATGCCGACGTTGAAATGGTCCGCAAGGGCATTGGCGCCGACCGTCGCATCGGCTACGCCTTCATCTTCCCCGGTGCCGGCTACGGCGGCAGCTGTTTTCCGAAGGACGTCAAGGCGCTGGCCCAATTGGGTCGAGAGCACGGCCACCCGGCCCATATCTGCGAGGCCGTCGATCGCGTCAACGAAGCCCAGAAGCTGCGTCTGTTCGAGAAGATCCACGACCACTTCCAAGGCGACCTCCCAGGCAAGCGAGTGGCGATCTGGGGCCTGTCGTTCAAGCCGGGCACGAGCGACATGCGCGAGGCCACGTCGGTCGCCGTCATCGAGCGCCTCCTCGACCATGGCGCGACGGTGATGGCTCATGATCCCAAGGCGAACGGGGTTGCCCGCGAGGTGTTCGGCGATCGGCTCCATTACGTGGACGACGCCTACGAGGCTCTTGAGGGCGCGGATGCGCTCGCGCTCGTCACGGAATGGAACGAGTTCCGCACGCCCGACTTCAATCGAATCAAGGGAGCCATGCGCTCGCCCACGGTCTTCGACGGGCGCAACATCTACAGCCCCGCTAGACTGAGAGCCATGGGCTTTACGTATTACGGAATCGGGAGGCGCTGATGCCGAGCTCGCTCGTCACCGGCGGAGCCGGGTTCCTCGGCTCGCATCTCTGCGATCGTCTCATTGAAGACGGGCACGAGGTCATCTGCCTGGACAGTTTTCTCACCGGGGCCGAAAGCAACGTGGATCACCTCGTCGATCACCCGTCCTTCACGTTTCGCAACGCCAACGCGACCGAGCCGATTCCCATCGACGGGCAACTGGACTACGTCTGGCACTTCGCCAGCCCGGCCAGCCCGAAGGACTATCTCAATCACCCGATCGAGACGCTCCGTGCTGGGGCTATGGGGACGGAACAGGCTCTGAGGCTAGCGCAAGCGAAGGGGGCCCGGTTTCTGCTGGCGTCGACGTCGGAAGTCTACGGCGATCCCGAGGTCAACCCCCAGCCGGAGACCTACTGGGGCCGCGTCAACCCCATCGGACCACGAAGCGTCTACGACGAGGCGAAGCGCTACGCCGAGGCGCTGACGATGGCCTATCATCGGCACCATGGCCGGGACGTCCGCATCGCACGGATCTTCAACACCTACGGGCCGCGCATGAAACTGGCCGACGGCCGCGTGCTGCCCAACTTCATCACGCAAGCGTTGCGCGGGGAGCCGTTGACCGTTTACGGTGACGGCACGCAGACGCGGTCGTTCTGCTACGTGAGTGACCTCATCCAAGGAGTCACTCGGCTTATGCGTTCCGGGGAGTTGGGGCCGATTAATCTGGGCAACCCGGACGAGATGACGATCCATCAAGTGGCTAATGAGGTCATCGAGGCGACGGGTAGCTCGAGCGAGATCCGCTTTGAACCGATTGGGGAAGACGATCCGAAGGTGCGGCGACCGGATATTGCCAGGGCTCAGGAGACGCTTCAATGGAAGCCAACAGTGGCTCGAAAGGACGGCTTAGTCGAGACCGTCGCCTATTTCAGGCATCTCCTCGACGAGCCGAGCGGTTCGTGAGCTCACGGATGCGGTGCCCGCGGTGGGATCTACTGGCATGATCGATACGGTTCGAAAGCTGCTCGCTCTGTTCACCCGACGCCAGCGACTGTTGGCGGCTGGCGTCCTTGGCGTCATGGTGCTCATGGGGATCATGCAGCTCGTCGGCGTCGGTTCGATCCTGCCGTTCGTCAGCTTGCTCTCCAACCCCGAGAGCGTCCATGAGAATCCGTGGCTCAGCTGGGCTTACGAGGCGTTCGGCTTCTCGGACACGCGCTCCTACTTAATTTTCCTCGGCTCTTTGGCCCTGGCCGCGGTCGTGCTGTCCAACGCCGTCCTCGCCATCGGGCAGTGGGTGATGGTCAAGTTCACCTGGGCGACGCAACATCGGCTCTCCCGACAGCTATTGGAGCGCTACCTCGCCCAACCCTACGCGGCCTTTTTGAACCGCAACTCGGCCGACGCGGGCAAGAACATTCTGCAGGAGACCCAGATGATGGCCAACGGCTTCCTCCTGCCGCTTCTGCAAGTTTGCGCGTTCGGCTTCTCCGCGCTCATGATTCTGGGATTCTTGGTCGCCCTGCATCCCGCGCTGGCATCGATCGTGGCGGTCGTGCTGGGAGGCGGTTATGCCTTGATCTATGGGCTGATTCGTCGCAAGCTGAGCGCCATCGGCGCCCAACGCATGTGGGCCAACACGCAGCGATTCAAGGCCGTGAATGAGGCCTTCGGCGGCATCAAAGAGGTCAAGGCCATGGGGAAGGAGCCGCGCTTCGTGGGTCAGTACATCGGGCCGTCGCAGGCGTTCAAGGATGCGATGACGCTGCAGAACGTGTTGAGCCAAGTCCCGCGCTATCTCATCGAGGCCCTTGGCTTCGGCGCGATGCTGGCCATCGTCCTCTACCTCATGGCAATCGAGGGAGACGTCCGGCAAATCATCCCCATCGTCAGCGTGTACGCCTTTGCCGGTTACCGCATGCTGCCGGCACTGCAGCGGGTTTATAAGGGCATCAGCCAGGTCCGCTTCAACCATGTCGTCGTGGACACCATCTACGCGGATATGACGGACGGGGGGACGTCGTTGGATGGGATGCTTCAAGGGCCGCTACGATCTGAACGGCTGCCGTTCGAGGACGAGATTCGCTTGGACGAAGTGACGTTTACCTATCCCGGCGCGGAAGTGCCGGCGCTGCGTGAGATCAACCTGACGATCCCGAAGGGAAACGCAGTCGCGTTCGCCGGGGAGACCGGCGCCGGCAAGACGACCCTGGCCGACGTCATTCTCGGCCTGCTCCGCCCGGATCACGGCATCATGGCCGTCGACGGCGTTGAGGTCCATGAGGGAAACCTCCGCAACTGGCAGAACAACTTGGGGTATGTGCCGCAGGAGATCTACCTTTCGGACAGCACCATCGCCAGCAACATCGCCTTTGGCGTTCCGCACGCTCAGATCGACCATGACGCTGTCGAAGTGGCGGCCCGGATCGCCAACGTCCATCAGTTCATGGTAGAGGAACTCCCGGATGGCTATGAGACCGTGGTTGGCGAACGGGGCGTGCGCCTCAGCGGAGGGCAACGGCAACGGATCGGCATTGCTCGGGCGCTCTACCATGACCCGGAAGTGCTCGTGCTAGATGAAGCAACGAATGCGCTGGACAGCACAACCGAAGACGCGGTCTTAAAGGCCATTGAACAAGTCGCACAGGTTAAGACGCTCATTATGATTGCGCATCGGCTTACGACAGTCAAAGAGTGTGACATGGTATATTTGTTAGATCAGGGGGAAATCATCAGCGAGGGCAGTTACGATGATTTACTTGCCAACGATGAACGTTTCCGTCGAATGGCTGCAGTTGCAAGTTAGACGGCTACAATTACTAAACCTAAGCAGAAAGAGAAAGTGGCGGCAGAGATGCCATTCGTGCATAAATGGGAAGATTTCGAAAGCGAGCATGTTCCTGTAGTTCTAGATACCGTGTCCGACGAGCTATATCAAAGCCATCCGCTGTTTAATGATCTTAAGATCGGAATATGAATCAAGATAAAAGTAGCAGGTTTGTCATTTTGGGGTGTGGACATACCGGATCTACGTTGATCAGTGGCATTTTTAAAATCTCCGGTTATGGTTCGATTCCCCCCATAAGTGGAATGTTCGAAAGTCGTGAGTTGAACAGACTGTGCAATATCTTAATCGGCAGATGTAGACAACCGCACCTTGATTTGACCATTGACAGCTTTCTGCAGGTGTTGGAATCGCAATCTTGCGGTAAATGGAGCTTGAAAGATCCTCTGTTGCCGTTCGTAATGCCTATGGTGTATCAGCGAATGGCGTTTCCCTGCGAGGTAATCTTCAATTTTCGTCACCCAGGACCAACCGTTGCGCATCTTCTGGAGGGCCGTCGACAGTTTCGGAACGATCTCACCGAAGAAGAAGCACAAGCGAGTGCTGAAGCTGAATATATCAATAAAAATAAGGCCGTGCTTTCATTTATAACCAATAACAATATGAACTATTTAATGGTTGAGTATGACGACCTTCTCGATGGTTCGATCCATGGCACCCTTAACAAGTTTGTCGGGGAGCCATTGAATTACCGATTTATCGATCCGGGTAAGAGAAGATCACCTCGGATCGAGGTAAGCAAACAGTGTGATGATCTTTACCAGGAGCTGAAGCAAATGGCTGAGCGAAATCAAAATGACGTCGAAGCTTCGTATTCCTCCGTCGTACGTTCCTCTCAATGGATCCAAACGTGGAAATATATCCGATATATGTACGGTAAAGATTATCGAAAGCTTTTGCCAAAATTTATTCACGATAGGCTCTATGCACCGGCTCGATTTCGGCATATACGGCCACCTTATCCAGGATATAGTGAAGAATCATGACCATTACGCTATGTAGCATTTTAGAAAATAGGGAACTTGCGAAAATGCGGAACTGAGAATGGAGTTGCTGAAGTGAGCATCATACTACAAAAAATGAAGCATTTATTGAAGAATATGCTTTCAATTTTTAATTTGCGTGTAGCACGTCACGTAAGATGGAATCGGATGTCGCGCATCCCAAAGGGAATAGTGCCTAGGACCGAAAGCTGGCTTGCAACACAAGGATATGGCCGGGATGGCATCACCTACTACCAAAGAGTTATAGAGAGCCACGTCATCGAACGCATTTTGCCGAAATCAATTCATCTCGAGATTCATCCAGCTTTTTGCAAAAATCAACGTCATCAAGTACCAATGGCTTTTGTAGCCAGTATTCCGGATGGTCGCGTTTGGGACCACACTGCGGTCATCAGCCAGGACGATTATTTGCTGGAAGATCTGTCCCAATGGTTTGGTCCCTCGCCCGTCAATCCAGTCTTAGGACGGATCAAGCTGCCTCCGGCGAAGCGATTTGAAGGCGAGGTGGTCAATCTCGCCGCAGGCGCCGAAGGGTACTTCCACTGGATGTTTGACGTCCTGCCGCGCCTGCATCTTCTGAGCCAAGCTGACGGTGAGATCTCCAATGATGCGTTGTTCCTCCTGAACAACTTTCGGGATGGCTATCAGAAGGAGACCAGCCGGCGCGCCGGTATACCCGACGAGCAGGTGGTCACATTGAATGAGCATCCCCATGTCCAAGCCTCGAAATTGACGGTCCCGTCGTTCCCGGGGATATCGGGACATGTTCCCAAGTGGGCTAGCGACTTCGTACGCTCTCTGTTTTCCGACGTCTTAGGCGATTCACAACCACAACGGCGTCTCTACATCAGCCGGTCGCGGGCCGGGCGCCGGCGGGTCGTGAACGAAGACGAGGTTCGCTCATTCCTGGAACCGCTCGGGTTCGAGACGGTCCATCTGGAGACGATGCCCGTGGTTGAGCAAGCCAAGCTTATGAATGAAGCTGAGGCTGTTGTCGGCCCGCATGGTGCTGGGTTGGCGAATCTCGTATTTTGTAAGCAGAGTACCACTGTTATCGAGATGTTTTCGGCTCGCTATGTCAATGAATGCTACTGGTCGTTGAGCAATCATCTTTCCCTAGATTACTATTACTATGTGGCCGATACCAATGATGAGCTACGCTCCCAATCTTCAGATGGTCACTTCTCCGTTTCTCTGGATGATTTGGGAGCTTTGTTAGACTACGCAGGTCTGGAAACTTGTGTTGGGTCCAATTCGTCATGAATCGCCGACCGATTGATGCGGCGAAACACCTCATCAAGAAGACGCCTCTATACAAGTCTGGATTCTTAACGAAGGTAATACAGAATAGCAAGATGAGGATTCGTAACACTCGCTACTACCATAATCGGGTTCTTGGGGTACACGAAAACGTGCTCGAAGGTCATCATCCGCGTCACGCGTTGGTATGCTATTTGACCGGTCCCTTCCGGGGAGAGCCATTGAAGAACTCAAATCGACGCCAGGCGATGCTCATCGCCAAAGTGCTTGACAGGCTGGGGTTCAATGTCGATGTAGTCCACTTCCTTTATCGAGGTTCACTAACCTTCGATAAGTATGATGTCGTATTCGGGTTTGGGTTTCCGTATGAGCAATCATTTTTCAGCACAACACGGCCCATAAGAATCCACTATGCGACAGGTGCACAGTCGTTCCAGAGGAATGTCGCTGAGATAAAGCGGATCAGAGACATTTGGCAGAGAAGAGGAGTTATACTTAAGCCAAGGCGTGTCAAAGGATATCCCGATTTAATGTCTTCACTATTGAGTGATGCTATATTCGTCGTTGGCAACCAATGGACGTCATCCACTTATCGCCAGATCGGCTATGATGGACCTATCTATGAGATACCTGTCAGCATACTAGATTATGTGTCTTCTTCGACCAAGGAAAGGGAGTGGGATGACGCTCACAAGCACTTCCTGTGGATCGGCACCTACGGATTGGCTCACAAGGGGGTAGATTTGCTGATTGAGGCATTCTCAGAATGCCCAGATCGCTTTTTGCACTTGGTCGGCCCATTGCCCAGTAACAAGGAGAAAGATTTCGTTGACCTCTACGATGAGTGGATAGACTCAAGCCCGAATATCAACCGGTACGGTCACCTTGATGTATTTTCAGACCGGTTTTTAGAGATTGCTTATCGGTGCGGCTATATAATTAGTCTGAGTTGTTCAGAGGGTCAAAGCGGCAGCGTACTGACAGGCATGATGGCCGGTCTGATACCTTTGGTCACTCCGGAAACGGGGGTCGATATCCAAGATAATGGTTACTACATTCATGATACAAGTATCGAGGGGATCAAACGAACAGTGATGAGCATGGAGGACTTGGAGAGTTCCGAGATGGTAGAAATGTCGCGAAAGAATCGACATTATGTCCAGGCTGAGCACTCACAAGACGTGTATTTCCAGAATATTGAGCGTTCATTGACGACCTTGCTGAGAAATACTCAGCGACAGGTTCGACAAGGAGAGTAGGTTATGCGAGCAATGCCCAATCCTATCGGCAAACTTAGAGCAGTAAAGAAGAAAGTATTTTTTCGATATCTGGAGGCAACAGACCAGCTGTCGCCGCTCTGTCATGCAGACGATATAGAGGGGATAGATGCCGAGCTATCGGAGGCTATGACAAGTCACGCAGATCGTGAAAACGTATCAACAGAGATTCCGAAACACGGGAGAGGATCTGAATATCAACGAACGCGTCTTACCCAGGTTGCAGGTCGATCCGCGCAGCTCTATGATGGTTCCTTTCTCGAAATTGGAGCCTTCTTAGGCCATACGACTGTTTGGCTTGCTGAAAAGGCTCGGGAGCATAATCGAAAGGTAATAGTCGTGGATCCTTGGCAACCAGGCACACAAAACTGTGATGGTGATGAGTACCAGAGGTTTCTAGAGAATACATATCATCAACGCGATGTCATCGATGTTCATCGCTCATCATCGCTGGCTCCAGATATCCAACGTGTTCTCGGAGATCAGAAATTCGCCTTTGCTTTTGTGGATGGGTTGCACACATATCGTGCTTGTTTATCAGATATATTTACAATAGCTCACGCCCCCATTATCGCGGTAGATGACATTCGCTGGAAACCTGAACTCATGCTTGCCTTTCGACAGGCAGCTAAGTCCATGAAAAAGCTCGCATATCACCATTCGTCGTGCAGGGAAGGGTATTTGGTTGACAGTCGTCTTCTGGACAAACAAGAGTAGTTCTACTCTAGAAGTTGTGGACCAGAAGTATTACTCGAGCGTGGTGGCTATGTCTTATATCAAGAGCGCGCTGCGCAAACTGTACGAACCAAATAGCAAATACATGAAGGTTAAGAACCGGTTAATGCACTATAATGGCCCCGATCCTTTGCAGATTATAGTTACAGGGCAACCGCGATCAGGGACAAGCTTTCTGGCTGGATTGCTTTCGCGAATGGGATTGAGTGCAGGCCCTATCGAGTGGCTAAAGTCTGCGGACGAGCATAATCCTTATGGGTACTTCGAGTGTCTCCCTTTGCTTCATCTCTCTGAGGAAATTCTCGCTGATCTTGGTGGCGGGGTCAATGACGTTCCACGGCTACCAGAGGACTGGACAAGCCAGCTTCATCAGGAAAAAAGGCGCATCCAAGAAATCGTGACGTCAGGCGGAATTGAGCTCTACAAAGACAATCGGCTGATGATCCTGGCCGATCTCTATGATGAGATCTTCCCGTCCGCGA
>JBDGQN010000027.1:0-5589 GCA_042219055.1 Salinibacter sp.
TCCACCTGTTCGACGGCCGGGTCGTCTCGAAGAACTTCATCGAGCAGGAGTACGCTGCGCATCCTGGTCGTTGACAGTGCTCGGGGGTTCGGATGTTCAGCGTCCGAACACTCCGACACCTTAACGCCACCCCCAAATACGACGTACCATGCTCCGCAACTACCTCAAGATCGCGTACCGCACGCTCCGGAGCCGCCCGGGGGTCACGACCATCAACGTGGTCGGGTTGGCGGTGGGGCTGGCCGCGTGCCTACTCATTGGGCTCTGGATCGAGCACGAGCTGAGCTACGACGACTTCCATCCGGGCGCCGAGCACGTCTATCGCGTGACCGCCGAAATTGATTTGGGGGGCATCGACACTGACGCGCCGCTCTCGCCGGCCCCCATGGCCCGAGCAGTCGTCGACGCGTTCCCGGCGGTCGAGGCGGCGACACGCGTAGGAATGGAGGAAAGCGCCACGGTGGAAATAAGAAATCAGTCCTTCCGGGAGACAAACCTCCTCACGGCTGATTCGTCGTTTTTCGACCTCTTCTCGGGGTTTTCGCTGCGGCGCGGCAACCCGGAGACCGCGCTCTCGAGCCCCAATGCCGCCGTGCTGACGGCATCTACGGCACGGAAGTACTTTGGTACGACCGACGTGGTGGGGGAGACGATCCAGACGAGAGACGCCACCCGCCGGGTGACGGGCGTCCTCGAACCCATCCCCTCGGCCTCACACCTTCAGTTCAGCATGGTTCTGGCTCAGGACCTTCCGCCCAAGATCCGCACCCAATGGGCGGCCAACAATTACTATACGTACCTTCGCCTGACGGAGGGAACGAAGCCCTCTGCGTTCGAACGGCGGTTTGATAAGTATGTGGAGGCAGAAGTCCTCCCAAAAATTGAGGAGGCATTTGGGATGTCCATCCAGGAGATGGTGGCGCAGCAGGGAGGCGAATACCGGTACAACCTTCAGCGGCTCACCGACATCTACCTGCAGGCCGACTCCAGCTACGAGATTGGCCCCACCGGCAGTCGTGCCGCGGTCTACGTATTTGCGGTGGTGGCTTTTTTGACGCTCCTCATCGCCTGCATCAACTTCATGAATCTCGTCACGGCCCGGGCATCGGAGCGCGCGACGGAGGTGGGCATCCGGAAAGCGATGGGGGCGGGTCGGTCTCAACTCACAGGACAGTTCCTCGGAGAGGCAGTACTGACGACGGCGGGTGCGTTTGGGCTGGCCGTAGGGCTGGCGGTCCTCGCCCGGCCGCTCTTTGTGCAGCTTTCTGGTGTGCCGCTTTCCGTAGATGCTCTGCTGAGCGGCCCTGTGCTTCTGACGGGAGGAGTCGGCATCGTCCTCGTCGGTCTCCTCGCCGGAAGCTACCCCGCCTTCATCCTTTCTCGGTTCGATCCCGCGGAGGCCCTGAAGGTGAACAATACCCACGGTTCGGGGGGCGGTCCTGCCTGGGTGCGGCGGGGCCTGGTGGGGGGACAATTTGTCGTCTCGATTGCGCTCATTGCCGGGACGCTGGTGGTGGGGCAGCAGTACGAATACATTCAGGATAAGCAGTTGGGGATCGATCGAGAACGGGTTGTTGTCCTCGACCGGGCGCAGTCCCTCGGGGATCGCCAGGATGCCTTCTTGGAGCGAGTGCGGCGAACTCCCGATGTCGTGACCGCGAGCACCGGAGACCGCCTCTTCGGGTTTTTGTCTCAGGACAGCTTCCTCCCGGCTGGCAAGCCGCCCGACGCCTCGAAGGGGATGAGTGCACTCGACGTGAGCCCCCGGTTCGTGGAGACCACGGGGGCCGCGGTCGTCGCGGGTCGGTCGTTCGAGCCGGGCCGACCGGCCGACTCCACAGCGGTGGTCCTTAACCGAACGGCCGCCGAGACCTTCGGGTGGTCGCCCCAAGAGGCCGTCGGAAACCGAGTGCAGGAGGTCGGAGACAGCATCTCGACCGAAGTGATTGGGGTGGTCGAGAACTTCCACTACCAGTCGCTTCGCAATCGCGTCCGCCCGCTCGTCCTCCGGCACACCGATTCTGCAAACCGCGTGTTTGTACGGTTGGAGTCGGGCCGCGCAGAAGAGGCCGTCGATCAGATCCGAACGGCGTGGACGGAGATGGGCGGGGCCAGACCCTTCGAGTACACGTTCCTCGACCAGAGCTTCGATCGCCTGCACCGCTCCACGCAACGAACGGGTCGCCTGCTAGGGGCGTTTTCCGGAATCGCCATCGTGATCGCCTGTCTCGGATTGTTCGGGCTGGCGACCTACATCGTGCAGCGGCGGACGAAGGAGATCGGCATCCGGAAGGCCCTGGGCGCCACGTCGACGCAGATCGTTGGGCTGGTGTCGAAAGAGTTCGCTGCTCTCGTGGGCGTGGCCTTCGTGGTGGCGGCCCCGTTGGCGTACGTCAGCATGCAACAGTGGCTGCAGACCTTCGCCTACCGGACAAGCGTGGGCGTGGGGACGCTGGTCGTGGCGGGCGCCGCTGCGCTCCTGCTAACGCTCCTAACGGTGAGTGTCCATGCCCTCCGCGCCGCCCGCACCGACCCCGCCCGGACGCTGCGAGACGAGTAACTATGCCCGGGCATGCAGGCGTTGGGAGAGTGCGGTGCTCTCTCTCATCCGTCCGGCGCACGTCTTCCCCCAGACTCAGATCCACATCCCCCCGAACGCACACGCGCAGCCATGCTCCGCGACGTCCTCAAGATCGCGATCCGGCGCATTCGACGACAGCCCCTCT
This sequence comes from Salinibacter sp., assembly GCA_042219055.1. Lineage (GTDB taxonomy): Bacteria > Bacteroidota > Rhodothermia > Rhodothermales > Salinibacteraceae > Salinibacter. The sequence goes on from JBDGQN010000027.1 coordinate 2,727, forward strand.
ATGCCGTCCTCAACGTCGCTGGCCTGGCGCTGGGGATGGCCGTGTGTCTCCTCATCGGGCTCTACCTGTACGGGGAACTCCGGGTGGACCGCTTCCACCAGAAGAGTGAGCGGATCGTGCAGGTAGGCGTCGAGACAGACTTCTTCGGCCGAGGGTTACGCACATCCTATCCCCTGGCGGACGTCCTGGAGCAGAACGTACCCCCCATTCAGCAAGCAGTTCACACGCGGCCACGGCCGTCCCGAACCGTCCGCAATCCGGCATCTGATCTCGAAAGATCTCAGCGGGTCCTCACCGCCAGCCCTGGGTTCTTCGAGACGTTCACGTTTCCGGCGCTGCACGGCGATCCCTCCGAGGCGCTCGCCCAGACGAACGCGCTGGTGCTCACGGCCTCCGCCGCCGAGACATTTTTCGGCCGCACTGCCGTCGTGGGCCGTCCCCTCACCGTCGACCTGGCGGACTCGACCCGGACCCTCACGGTGCGGGCCGTGGTGCAGGACCCGCCGGAAGCGTCCACCATTCAGTTCGACGCCGTGGCGCCCATCCGGCTCACCGAGCGCGACAGCTGGAGCGATGGATGGGGGATGTTCATGTTTCAGACGTATGCCCTGCTGAACGAGCCGGACGTCGATCGATCGACCCTCACCGACCAGATTCAGCGGGCTGTAGACCAGCACACGGATCGGGAGTTCGAATACTTCAGCACAGACCTGACCTCAGTCTACCTCTCGCCGCTGCATCAGTCGGGCGGATTTCGGGGGCAGGCACGCTACCTCTACATCTTCGGGGCCGTGGCTCTGTTCGTGCTCCTCATCGCCACGATCAACTACGTCAACCTGGCGACGGCGCAGGGGGCGCGCCGGGCCCGCGAGGTCGGCATGCGGAAAACCCTGGGGGCGGGACGAGGACGGCTGATCCGCCGATTCCTGGGGGAGTCGACGCTGCTAAGCACCGTTGCCCTTCTGGTCGCACTCGGCCTTGCCGCGGGGACCCTCCCGGCGTTTAATCACCTGTTCGGGACACACCTGTCCCTAACGAGTGGCCCCACCGGTCTCGTTCTGCTCGGGCTGTCGGTCGTCGTGCTGGGCATCGGGGTCGCGGCCGGGGCGTACCCGGCCCTCGTGCTGAGTCGATACGACCCGATGGAGATTCTACGGCAGCAGAGTACCACGTCGGCCAGTCGCGGCGGCTGGCTGCGACGGGGACTCGTGGTGGTTCAGTTTGCGATCTCGGCGGCGCTCATCGTAAGCACCATCATCCTGTACCAGCAACTGCAGTACGTTCAGAGCAAGGACCTCGGGTTCGACGGGGAGCGGGTCGTCACCGTCGAGATTCCGGACGACGCACAGGGGGCCCGGCAGACCCTGGCCCGCGAGGCCCGGGCGCACCCTGCGACCCGACGGGTGAGCGTCACCAACGGGGTGCCGATGAAGCAGGACTATCGCCTCGGATTGTCCCCGGACGAACTGTCCCCCGACCACGATGTCCCAAATGAGGACGGCTCGATCCGGTTTGCCCCGGCGGTGATCGATTCCAATTACGTTGAGGCTCTCGGGCTACGCCTTGTGGCTGGACGGGACATCGATGACTCCCAGATCGTCCCTTCCGAACGGGCAGTGCTCCTCAATGAGACGGGCGCACGAAGAATGGGCTGGACGCCCGAGGAAGCAGTGGGCAAACCCTTCTCGTTCGGGGAGCAATCCCGGACCGTCGTGGGGGTAGTGGACGACTACCACATCGTCTCGCTCCACAATGAGATCGAGCCGGTGGCTCTCCTCGGTGCAGAGAGTGAACGGTTCACGGCTCCGTACGTCCTCACGGCGCGGTTGGCCCCGGATGCCATTCGAGACGGGCTCGACCACCTCGAACAGTCCCTCGCGACAGTCGCGCCGGGCGCGTCGTTCGAGTACTCGTTTCTGGACGACACCTTCGACCAGGCGTATCGCGCCGAGCAACGCCTCGGTCGCATCTTCGCCGTCTTTGCGGCCCTCGCCATTCTCATTGCCTGCATGGGGCTATTCGGCCTCGCCGCCCACGCCGCCGACCGGCGGACCCGAGAGATCGGCGTCCGAAAAGCGCTGGGCGCCACGGCGTCGCAGATCGTCGGCCTGGTGTCGAAAGAATTTGCCGCACTCGTCGGGGTCGCCCTCGTGCTCGGCACCCCGGTCGCGTACATCGGCATGCAGCGCTGGCTCCAGGACTTTGCGTACCGGATTGAGCTCGGCGCCCTTCCATTCCTCGTGACGGCCGGGGGCGCCTTCGTGATTGCCGGTCTCACGGTGAGCGTCCACGCCCTCCGCGCCGCCCGCACCGACCCGGCCACGACGCTGCGCGACGAATAGCGTATCTGGTGGGTTGTTGTCTGTTGACGGTGGGTGGTGCGGACCGATCGTCGACTGCAAACTGAGCAGGCTCCCCTGCCAACAACCAGCCGGAAACAAAAAGCGAGTGTATCGAGCGAACAACCAACGAACGGAACATGCTCCGCAATTACGTCAAGATCGCCCTCCGCACCCTCTGGAGGCAGAAAGGCATCACCGCCATCAACGTGCTGGGCCTGGCGGCCGGGATGGCCGTGTGCCTGCTCGTCGGGCTGCTCTTCTGGGACCAGGTGACGCATGATAACTTTCATCCCAACAGCGAGCGCATCCATCGCGTCACGACCACCCATCAAGGGAATAATCCAGACCCGTATGCCTCCTCGCCCGCCGGGCTTGCGCCCGTGCTGCGGACGGGCGTGACGGGCATCGAGGCCGCGACCCGACTCAGGCGTACTGACCGCACCGTGTCGCTGGACAACCGCGGGTTCCGGGCGCAGGGCCTCTACGCCGAGCCGCAGTTCTTCGACCTCTTCGGCTTTCAG
>JBDGQN010000270.1:0-5446 GCA_042219055.1 Salinibacter sp.
GGCCTTCGAGGAGCGCATCGCGGAGGACGACGCGTTCGCCGAGCGGTGGGGCGATCTCGGGCCGGTCTACGGCACACAGTGGCGCGACTTTGAGGGACCGGAGCGGCGGGTGGACCAGATTGAGCGGCTGGTCGAAGGCCTCCGCGAGCGACCGCACTCGCGCCGCCACGTCGTGAGCGCCTGGCACCCCGCCCAGGTGGAGGAGACGTCGCTTCCGCCCTGTCACTACGCCTTCCAGTGCTTCGTCGACGGCGAGCCGGGAAACGGGCGCCTGTCGCTCATGTGGCAGCAGCGCAGCGTCGACAGCTTCCTGGGGTTGCCCTTTAACATCGCCAGCTACGCCCTGCTCACGCATATGCTGGCCCAGCAGGTCGACCTCACCCCGCATGAATTGATCTTCAATGGGGGCGATTGCCACATCTACCGGAATCACCGGGCGCAGGTGGAGGAGCAACTCAGCCGCACGCCCTACGACCGCCCGACGCTCCGTCTCCGCGAGCGCGACTCGATCTTCGACTACACCGCAGACGACGTGACGATCGAAGACTACGATCACCACCCGGCGTTGGAGGCCCCGATCGCGGTGTAACCGAGTCTTGTGCCATCAGGACGACTCGTTTGGCTCCTCTGCTCCCGACGAGAGGTGCGCGAGGGCGGTCGCCCCCACAACCAGCAGGTACAGCAGTAGTCCAGCAATCGAATAGAGAAAGAGCCCGATTCCTGCCTGTGCGTTTCTCGGAATCGGCGGAACCCCCACAAAGCCGCAAAAGACGGCGATAAGGCCGAGCCCCACGACGAGGGTCCCCGTCACGTGAATCCGTACTGCAGCCTCACTCATTCGGGCATAGAGTCGCGTCGGGGCCCACAGCAGGACCACAAATCCCCCAACGAACCCGAAGAAGGCCGGATTTGCGAGGGTACCGAGGGTCTGGAGGGCCAACTCGGGTCCGGTCTCCGAGATGGAGGACGGAGGTCCCACGTACGCCCAGTACCCGCTCACCAGAAGCGTCGTCCCGAGGAGCGCTCCCAGTCCGGCCGCCAGTCCCAGCCGGATCCAAGATCGTCCCCACGACACCGGAGCGTCCATCCGGGAGGGCGCCGGCCGCCTCCACCGCCCCGCTGCGCCCAGCACCACCGACAGGACCACGCCGAGAAGGGCACCGGATGGAAGCGAGGGCATGACGACAGACTTGGTCGGCAGTGAGAGAGACAGCGAAGGGACCGCTCCCCATCCCCAGTCAGAGCCTAACCTCCGGAGTCCGCACCGTCACTACGCAGACACCGTCTCGCCCGGGATCGGCTCATCGACCGTCTCCAGGTCAGGCGCCTCCCCCCCGGTGATGTCGTCGGCCCACCGCGAGCGGATCGCCCCTCGCCACGCTTGTGTGAGCAGGTCATAGTCACGCGCCTGCTGCTCGTCGGACACCCCCTCGACGCACTTAAAGCCGTACGCCACCGGCGAGAGACTCGCCCGCGGGGCGCTCGACAGGCTCAGCACGCCCGACCGGCCCAGGCCGAGCCGAAACTCCCCGTGGAGTTGACCCAGCACGCAGCGACGCCCGTTCTCCAACTCCAGGGCGTCGGGGTCGATGCGACGATGCCAGCCCGGATCCATGTCGTCGAGGTAGTCGGCACCGCGCTGCACCCGTTCCCGCACCGCCGGCTCCGTAATTTGACGGGTACGACGGGCCTGCCACCAGTTCCAAAGTCGCTCAAAAAGTGCGGACATGGGACGAAATAAAATCAGATGCCTGAGGAGCGCCCGTGGTGCTTCCGGGCGCAAGTCTGTAGACAGATTCTTTCTCGGAGCTGTCGTTGGACTCCAACGACGCCTCGACGAAAACATCGGACGGGGTTCGCCAAAATCCATTCGAGGTGTTCGCATTCCCCCGCGAAGGGCCTGCCGAGAAACGTTCACTTCGACGCAGTAGGCCATACCCGCAAGTGGCTACGGAGATCCATCAGTGACTATTGCTGTCTCCTCCAAGCCTTTGGACGAGTTCGATCTCGGGAGCGCCGTTGAAGTCCAGCGGTGCTTCGGCGAAAACGTCCATCGGATTCGCCCAAACATGGATGGACTGCTCGTGTCCCCAGCGGAGGATCTCCCGAGAGCCCTCCGCCTCGCTGCACTGCCAACACGACGGGGAGCTATCGGCAGGGTTGAACGACCTCGGCCGTTAATCGGAAAGGCTCTCGTCCGCCCCTTTCCCTGACCTACACTTCACGATCTCGACGGCCGGCGGCGAAACCTGCAGTTTCCGACGCGCTTCTACGTACTGTCACGCCAGTCTTCCATACCGCCCTGCGCCCATGCACCGCACCACCCTCATCGACGAGAACGGCCACATGGTCACGGTTCGGGCCCCTGAGGACCAGCCGACCAACGACCCAAAGACCGACGCCCATCACGACTTCCTCACGGACCATTGGATGGACGTGGCTGCAGCGTCGTACCTCGGCTTCAAGCGCCACGGCATCGGTGCGGTGGTCGTTACGGAGCGCGATCCGGCCGCCAGTCCCATCCACGAGAGCATCGGCACCCACAAACTGCTTTACAGTCCCGACGGCGTGCGGGGCGGGTGGCTAACGTACAACGAAGAGCGCCTCCCCACCGACTGGCTCGACACCCGCTTCCAGTCGTACAACCCGAACGAATCAGCGATCGTCGTGATGGCCGATGAGGACGGCTCGTTCCGTGTGTATGCCGTCGACGGCACCCCTGCTCCACCGCGGAGCTACGAGTTGGTGCAGGCGCGGCAAAATTAGGCCTCTGTCGCTCCGCTTCTCCGTAGCGGAAGACGCTTATTTCAGACGGCGTATTGCGTGATGCGTATTGCGTACCTTCCTACTCAGAGGTCAGACTCACGCATCACGAATCACACCTCACGCATCACTCGTCACCCGTCCCGCACCACACCGTCACGCCCCCCTCTCATCGCCTGCCACCCGGCCCGTACCCCCACCGTCAGCACCACCGGAAATACCGCCGCGTGGAGGTCTTGCGGCCACCCCATCCAGCCCACGGCCACGACGACAGCGCCCGCCGCAGTGGCCGCCAGGTATTCGCGGAGGCCCGGTGCGGACGGCCGCCACAGCAGCACCGCCGCCGCGATGAGATGCGTGGGCCACGCCCAGAGCAGATTCCAGTTGTACTCGGTCACCTCGTAGGTCGCTACGAACCAGAGGAAGCACACAAGCAGCCCCGTGAGGCCCACCGCGGCGAGCAAGAGCGCATCCCCGTATGTCCCAGGTCGGCGCCCCGTGGTGCCCTCCCAGCTAGTCCAGCCCAGCGTGAGGAGGAGGACGAGCCATCCCGCCGCGAGGGGCCAATCGAAGGCTGAGGGGGTCGCGTCGTATCCCTTGATCCAATGTGTCGTGTCCGTCTGGGCCACCAGCGCGCGGGTGGTGTCGGCGTGCTGGATTGTGGCGTGGTTGAAGGCCCGGAAGAGATACTCCGGCAGAAAATGGGCCTCGCGGGGGGTAGGCCGACGGTCGGCAGGCGTGCCGAGGGCGAGGTCGAAGCCAAGGTCGACGAGCGGTCGGCTGGCCGCGTACGGATCCAGGAGATGGCGAAAGGTCGCCTCCGGGTGGGGCCGGTCCGAAAACTGCACCGCGTCGCCCAGGGCCTGCTCCAGTGCGTCGCGCACGCGCGTAGAGCAGTTGTCGAAGAAAAAGACGTACTGGTAGTAGCGATTCTCGGGCTGGGCATTGACCTGCAGAAATCGGAAGAGCGCCGTTCGCTGCTCGCGGGTGAGATTCAAGGTCTGCTCAATCACAGGCCGGTGCTGCTGCTCGTAGACCCGAAGCGCCGCCGAATAGGGCGCGACGCTCAGGAAGTAACGGAGGTGGCCGTACGCGAACTTGGGAATGAAGAAAGGGTCGCTAAAATCGAAGGTGCCGTAGTTGTAGAGTCGGTCGATGCCGAGGACCGGATCGTGCACTCGGAGCGCACTGTGGCCGAACATGGAGTGCACCGGATCGCCGGGCAAAATGGTGACCATCGAGACTTCCGACTCCGACGAGAGGCGCGGGGCCTGGGCGAGGCTGGGTACGGCGCTCCCTCCAACCAGACCGACGAAGAGAAGAAGAGCAAAAGCGCGTCGGAGGTGGGGAACGGGAACCATCGGAACCGGCGTGAAGCACAGAGCAAATCGCTATCGCCTCGAACGTTCGCCCCCCAGGCGGGTTCAACGCACGATTGATTCTCTCCGAACCAGCCTGCTGCGACTGTGGGTCGAGCCGACCGTGCCGTGTTCGTTCTCGAGAAGCTTCGCGAGCGAATTGATCGCCCGACGACCGAGCTCGAATACGAGACGCCGTACCAGCTCCTCGTCGCCGTTATTCTGTCGGCTCAGTGCACCGACGACCGCGTCAACGAGGCCACCCCCGACCTTTTCGAAACCTACCCAACGGTGGAGGATCTCGCCGAGGCCACGCCCGACGACATCTATCCCTACATCCAATCCATCACGTTCCCCAACAACAAAGCCGGCTACCTGGCAAAGATGGCCCGGCAGGTCGTCGAAAACTTTGACGGACACGTCCCCGACACCATCGACGACCTGGAAACCTTAACCGGCGTGGGACGCAAGACGGCCCGCGTGGTCGCCCAGGTCGCACACGACGCCGACGCGCTCCCGGTGGACACCCATGTCTTTCGGGTCGCCAATCGCATCGGGCTCGTGAAGGAGGACGCCACCACGCCGAAGAAGGTAGAGCAACAACTCAAGCGCGTCATTCCCAAAGAGGACTGGGGCGAGGCGCATCACCTCCTCATCCTGCACGGCCGGTACACCTGCACCGCCCGCTCGCCGGACTGCCACGACTGCCCTCTCCCGGATGTCTGCAAGCACTACGACCGCCTTCAGAATCGTCCGACCCCGATGGATGATCTCGATTCCTCACGGGGCACCTACTACTGCGCGACCAGTGACCACTACTTCGACGACCCCGACACGCACGTCGACCGCCACGACATCGAGCAGACCGCCTGTCCCCACTGCGGCTCCATGCAGGTCGTCCGCACCACCACTGGCGAACCGACTAAGCAGGTGAAAGACTACCGGGTGAATGGGTGATTGCGTGTGGGCGTGGCTGCGTGTGGATGTTTGGGCGTTTTGGCGGGAGTGCCCGAAGCTGGCTCCGTGCTTCCTAACCTCCACACCTCCGCACATCCAAACCTTCCAGGCCTCCCCGCGCCCACGGAAAGCGGCCGGGATAAAGTCTAGCAATCGATCCTCCCGACTGCCTCGTCCCCTCCGACCACCAAAAGACCCACGACCAACCAACATGGACAACTCAAAGCGTCATCTCCTTCTCATCCTCGACGGCTGGGGCCTGGCTGAGGACCCGTCGGTCAGCGCCGTGGACGCGGCGGACACGCCGTTTGTAGACGGCCTCTACGACCAGTACCCGCACGGCATCCTCAAGGCGTCCGGACTGGAGG
>JBDGQN010000271.1:0-3989 GCA_042219055.1 Salinibacter sp.
GCGGTGGAGAGAGAGACGCGATGACTGGGCGTACGGGTGCTCAGATACTGCACGGGACGAGCTTCTCTGGGGATCAGGATGCGAGAATGGAGCCAGCCCCCTGGACGAGAAGGTGCTGATCTGGTCCAGTGCTGCGTGAAGCGTGAACAGTGAAGCGTGAGTAGGTGATTCATCACGCATCACGAGTCATGCATCACAATTTCTTCCAGCAGGAAATGGATTGCCCCACCCGATTCCGACTAATTTTCTTCGGTACCCACGTGCATGATGCGCCAGATGGCAGTGTCGGGGCCGAAATAGAGGGAGCCGTCGTGGAGGCCGATGTCGGCTCCGCCCGTCCCTTCGACGAAGTATTCGGTCCGGTCCGCCTCGTGGTCCCCGTCCGTGTTGCGGAGGGGAAAAGGGATGCGAGCGTCGGACCAACTGGGCCTGACGCAGAGGCGACGAGTAGCAGAAAGACTCGTGTAGTCCCCTTCAACAAGAAAAGCGACCATTGCCCAAAAGGGCAATAGCCGCTGTTTCCTGGAACTCGGGCCGATGTCGAGATCAGCAGATTGTCTACTGATTCGGATTCTGCCCGCCGCCCATCGACTTCTTCTTTTTCTTCATCTCCGCCTTCAGGGCCGCCTGAAACTTCTTCTGAAGGGTCGAGTCCTTCTGGGCCGACTGCATGATTTTGCGGAACCGCTTGGGCTTCATTCCCTCTTTTTTGGCTGTTTTCCGGATGAGCCGCATCTGTTTCTTCCGCATCTTCATCTGTCGACGACGCATCTCCCGCTTAGCCTTTGCTTTCTGCGTGGAGTCCATCTGCTGCGGTTTCCCGTACTTCTTCTTCATGTCCCGCCGCAGCTTCATCCGTTGCTTCTGAAGCGGCCCCCGGACAGAAACAAAAATGCGAGCGGCCTTCCGGATCTCCTCTTGGCTGACGTCGGAGGCGGAAAGGAGATTCTTGTTGGGTTGTGGCATCTGGCCCATCGCCGCGGTCGCCGTAAAGGCGAGGGCAACGAGGCCAAGGCAAAATGATGTGATTGAGCGCTTAGACATAAGCATAGTTGGTAGTGAGTAAAATTGGTAAAGATACCCCGGGTGTGGTCCTTGGCCAAAGAACGCCATTGGAACTACCGCACAAAGACGGTGGGCAATTGGAGTGTTTCGCACGGGGGAAGGGTTTCCCCCGACCTTTGAATTCTCCAGACGGTGTGTAGTAAACGGACGAGGGGCGGGGATTATTCTTGACGCATCCGATACGTCCTGCCCCCTGCGTCCGAGTGCCCAAAGCAAAAGCGGCCTTCACCCACCGTGAAGGCCGCTCTCGACGAGTCGGGGCAGCCGGATTTGAACCGGCGACCTCGTCGTCCCGAACGACGCGCGCTACCGGGCTGCGCCATGCCCCGTCAAAATGTCCAGCGGTGTTATAGGGCCAATGTTGAGGCGAGATCCGCCCCGGCTTCGTCAGGAGCGGCCTCTGCCCGTCCCCTGACGGGGAGTTCAACGGTTATCCACACGTCAATCCCGAGTCGGGAATTGCGAGTTGCGAATGCGAACTGCAGAGTCCCTCTTCCCCCACTTTCCTCTCCCTTCTTCAAATCCGACATTCGCAATTCGACATTCGTCACTGCCCAAACTCCTCGTACATGGCGTCGATGAGGTCGGCGTGTCGCTCCTCGATGATGCCTCGCCGCAGCTTTAGGGTGGGGGTGAGAGTGCCGTCCTCCACGGTGAACGCCTCGGGGAGCAGGCGGAAATTGCGGATCTTTTCGTGCGCCGCGGCCTCTCGGTTGTACGCTGTGAAAGCGTCCTGAAACAGCGACTGGATCTCGGTGCGTTCCAGGAGCTCCTCGTCACTGTAGGCCGCCTCGTCGAGGCCTTCGTCCCGAGCCCGCATCCGGAGCGTGTCGAAGTCGGGCACCACCAGGGCCGTGAGGAAGGGGCGCCCCTCTCCAATCACGATGATTTGGTCGATCCAGCCCTGGGTCTTGAACGTTTCCTCGATGGGGTCGGGATACACGTTCTTGCCCCCCTCCGTCACGATCATGTGCTTAATTCGGTCCGTGATTTTGAGGTAGCCGTCCTCGAAGCGGCCCACGTCGCCGGTGTGGTACCAGTCGTCCAGGTCGAACGCCGCTCGCGTCTTCTCCGGTCGGTTCCAATACTTTTTCATCACGTTCGGCCCCTTCACCAGAATCTCTCCCTCCGGTGTGGTGGTGGAGGTCGGGTAGTCGCTCCCACTAACCATTCCGGCCGGCTCATCTGCGTCGAGCGGCTGGACGGCGATCGTGACCCCCGGCAGGACGTAGCCGACGGTGCCGTAACGAGGGGCGTCCATCGGGTTCACTGTGAGGACCGGAGCGGTTTCGGTAAGGCCGTACCCTTCGATGATGGTCACGCCGGCGGCCTGGAAGAAGGTGCCGATTTCCTCGGGCAGCGCCGCGCCGCCCGACACGGCAAACCGCAGATTGCCCCCTAGCTTCTCGTGCAGCTTCGAAAAAACGAGCCGATGGGCCACCGCCTTTTGCAACTTCAGAAGCACCCCGGGGCCTGATCCGGGGGACTGCTTTGCTTGCGCGTATTGTTCGCCCACGCGCACGGCCCAGTCGAAGATCTTTTGCTGGAGGACCCCGCCCTCACTGGCCTGCTTCGTGACGCGGTTGTAGACCTTCTCGAACATGCGCGGCACGGAGATCATGAGGGTCGGCTGCACCTCCAGCAGGTTCTGGCTCACCGCCTCGATGCTTTCCGCGTAGCTGATGGTGGCCCCGGCGGCGAGCACGGCCGTGTGGCCGGCCGTCCGCTCGAACGCGTGGGACAGGGGCAGAAACGAAAGGTGATGGTCGTCTTCGCCGAACGGGACCCGCTGAAGGGCCGCTTTCACGTTCGAGCAAAAGTTGCGGTTCGTGAGGACGACCCCCTTCGGCTCGCCGGTGGTCCCGCTGGTGTAAATGAGGGCACTCGTGTCCTCGGGCGTCATCTCTTCGGCAGTGTCGGCGAGCCTCTCCTCGTGGTCGCTCCAGTACTCTCGCCCCGTCGCCAGGGCCTCCTCCCAGTGCGTTATGGGCACGGGCGGATCGTCCGCCGTCTCGCTCATCACGATGACCTCGTCGAGAGCCGGGCACTCGTCCGCAATTTTCTCCACCTTCTTGCGCTGGACGGGGACGGACACGATGCACACCTTCGCCCCGGAATCCCGGAGGATGTACGCCACCTTGGCGGGGGGAAGGGAGGTGTAGATCGACACGTTCGCCGCGCCGATCAGCTGAGTGCCCAGGTCGCTCATCGCCCACTCCGGACGGTTTTCCGAAAGCAGGGCCACCCGGTCGCCTTTTCGCACGCCCTGCCGGTGCAGGTAGCCCGCTAGCGCCTGGACCCGGTCTTCGAACTCCTCCCACGTGATGTCCGTCCACCCCTCGCCCCGCACCTTGTGCCGAAGCACAGGCCGCTCGTTCCCACGGTAGCGATCACAAAGGCGGCGAAACATCTGTGGAATGGTGTCGAACTCGACCTGAGCGGGCATAAGCGGCGTGAACCTGTGCGACGATCGTGATCACGCAGCCCTACCTACGGAGCCCATGGCCTGTTTCTATGTCGCCCCCTTCAGCCCTCAAGAATCTATTTGGCGGATGGGTGCGAAGCCGAAACACAGTGGGCGACATGCCAGAACGGCACCCAAACGAGTCCTGCGCTCGAAAGCTTTCGGTGCCGGGCGAGGGACGAGGGCTCGACGTCGCGGGACGGGGCGGATTGCGCAGGTGTTAGGCATCCGCGATGCGGCATCGAGCCCGTCGGCGGGGCATTGACGTTCGGGAGGGCGTCGCCGAAGACCGTCCCTACGACGTCAATCGGTTTGACGTCGTCCTCCTCGTGACCACCATCTGCTTCGTCGACGACGTCGAGCAAAGCCTTGCCGAGGCCTACCGCGTGCTCGCACCGGGGGGGAGGAGGAGCTCCAGCGAATCATGCCGGCTCAGACCGAAGTGATGTAGTCCGACCGG
>JBDGQN010000272.1:0-6385 GCA_042219055.1 Salinibacter sp.
ACGTAGGCGGTGAGGGAGTCGAAGAACGCGTTGACTTCGCGCTTGCAGATCGTCCAGACGGCGTGCATGGTCGCGTCGGCATTCTCTGGTCAAGAGGGCAGACAAGGGAAGGCACAAGGCCCGGAGGCGAAGACGGAAGAGCCGGCTCAGGCAGGCTCCGTAGCTGCTTCGGTGTCGGCGGGGGCCTCCGGCGTTTCCGTGAGCTCGCGGAAGACATCTTCGAGGCTCGACTCGATGGGCGTCAGCTCCGTGAGCACCCAGCCGCGATCGGCACAGAGATGGAAGACATTCGCGGCAGGGTCGGCGTTCCCGTCGGCGGCGAGCTCATAGGTGCCGTTCGCGCGCTGGACGGACGTCACCCCGTCAATCTCCTGAAACGCTCCGTCGACGTCGGCGTCGCCGGGGGCGTCCACTGCTACGCGCAGTCGCGTGCCGCCCATGAATTGCTCCCGGAGCTCTTCGGTGGGGCCGTCGGCTACAATCTGGCCCTGATCGATAATGAGAATGCGGTCACACGTCATCTCCACCTCCTTCAAGATGTGGGAGCTGAGCATGACCGTTTTCTCCTTCCCGATCTCCTTGATCAGCTCGCGGATCTCGGCGATCTGATTCGGGTCGAGGCCAGTGGTAGGCTCGTCGAGGATCAGGACAGGAGGGTCGTGGAGGAGGGCCTGGGCGAGGCCGACCCGCTGCTGAAAGCCCTTGGACAGCTCTCCAATCCGCTTGTGGCGCTCGGGACCCAGTCCACACACGTCCATCATCTCCTGGATGCGGGGCTCAATCTTAGCCTCAGGCACCGACTGCAGCTCGGCCGAGTGGCGGAGGTACTCGATCAACGGCATGTCCGTGTAAAGCGGCGTGTCTTCGGGGAGATACCCGATGCGGTGTCGGATCTCCTCCGGATGTTCGTGAATGTCGTAGCCGTCGAGCGTAGCCGTGCCGGCGGTCGGATCCAGGTAGCATGTCAGGATCCGCATCGTCGTTGTTTTTCCGGCCCCGTTGGGCCCGAGGAAACCGAGCACCTCGCCAGTGTTCATTTCGAAACTCACGTCGTCAACGGCCTTCTGGTCGCCATATACCTTCGTCAAATTCGACGCAGTAATGCCCATGAGAGTCGGCGTACAAGACGTTCGGTGAAAAGACGAGATCGGTACTGAGTTTTCGCTAAGAATGTCACTACTACGAAACGGGGCGGACCGATTGTTATTGTATCGAGCCTTCGGAGATGCTATGAAGACCCTGGGGAATGCCGGGATCGGCCGCTCGAGTAGGGTTTTGATCGTTTGTGAAGCATGCATCTGTCGTTCCACGTCTCGCTGTCCGTTCGTACATTGGATCTCCGGACTGCGTCTGTCAATCCCTACTTGTTGCGTCATGGCCTCGTCCTCGCTTCCGGACTGGAATCGCGTCGTCGTCAAGGTCGGCAGTGCGCTCGTCGCGCCCGACGATCGGGGCTGCAGCACCACGCACCTGCTGCCCATCGCGCGCTTCATCCTCGAGAGCCGACGGCAGGGGAAAGAGGTGATTCTCGTCTCCTCCGGCGCCGTGGCCGCTGGGCTTGCCGAGCAGGGCCGCAGTGGGCCGGGCACCGGTTTCTCGATTCCCGAGCGGCAGGCCCTCGCTGCGCTCGGCCAACCCCTCCTAATGGCCCACTGGCGCCGCCTCTTCGACGTCTCCTGCGCACAGGTGCTGCTCACGTACGATGACCTGCAGCGCCGATCCCGCTTCGTCAACGCCAAGAATACTATCGCCGAGCTCCTCGACCGCGGCACGCTGCCCATCGTCAACGAAAACGATACGGTGGCCACCGAAGAGCTGCAGGTGGGCGACAACGACAACCTCGCCGCCTACGTGGCCGTGCTCGCCGAGGCCGACCTGCTCGTGATCTGCTCCGACGTGGACGGCCTGTACACCGCCGACCCCCACGAGGACCCTGACGCCGAGCGCCTGACGGAGGTCGACGCCATCACCGACGCGATCTACGACATGGTGGGCCCGTCGCACCGGGCCGTCTCCACGGGCGGCATGCAGACGAAGGTGGAGGCCGCCGAGAAGGCCACGGATCGCGGCATCGACACGGTGCTCGTCAACGGCACCCGGGGGGAGCACCTCGATGCCCTGGGGCGCGGCGAGATGCCCGGCACCCTCTTCCGTCGCACCGAGCAGCCGCTCGCCGCCCGTAAACACTGGATGCTCCACGCGCTTCCTACCGCCGGGCGGATCGTGGTAGACGCGGGCGCCGCGGACGCGCTGCGACACGAGGGCGCTTCGCTGCTGCCGTCCGGCATCGTGGGGGTGGAGGGCGACTTTGCGCAGGGGGACGCCATTGCGGTGATGTCGGAGGGAGACGGAGAGACGACCCGAATTGCGAAAGGCATCACCCAATATGGGGCCGACGCCCTCCGTCGGATCCAGGGACGGCAGAGCCACGCCATCCCCGAGGTGCTCGACGAGGTGCCCGCCGACTACGTGATCCACCGCGACGACCTGGTGGTGGAAGGGTGATGCATACATAGTGCGCACTGCGTATTGCGTATTTCGTATATCGTAAACGGACGGGGAGGACGTAACACGCACTACGCAATACGAAATACGCAATAATGGTCGGAGCACCGTCGACCGCTCCATGTATAGCCCATCACATTCAGAACGCAACCCAACAAACTCAGAGGCCCCATGCCTGAAACTGCCACCGCAACACCTTCCGTCGAATCGTTGGCCGCCGACTGCGCCGAGGCCGCTCGCGAACTCAGCATCCTCTCGACCGACAAGAAGAACCGCGTTTTGCGCCGCATGGCCGACGCCCTGGAGGCGGAAGAGGAGGCCATCCTGGCCGCCAACGGAAAAGACGTCAGTGCGGCCCAAGAGGAAGGGATCTCCGATGCGCTCATTGACCGACTCGTCCTCAATCCCGAGCGCATCGAGAAAATGGCCGACGCGCTGCGGGACGTGGCTTCCTTTGCCGATCCGGTGGGGGAAATGTCGGCGACCACGAAGCGCCCGAGCGGCATCGAGGTGGGACAGATGCGCATCCCCCTCGGCGTCATCGGCATGATCTACGAGGCGCGCCCCAACGTGACGGCAGACGCCGCAGGGCTTTGCTTCAAAGCGGGGAACGCCGTCCTCCTGCGCGGCGGCTCCAACGCGTTTTACTCCAACCAGGCTGTCGCCGCGGCGCTGCACGAGGCGCTGGAGGCGGAAGGCGTGCCCCCGGCGGCGGTGACGCTCATTCCCACTACCGACCGCGACGCGGTGGAGGAGATGCTGACCCTTAACCAGCACATCGACCTCATCATCCCGCGAGGCGGTGAGGGGCTAATTCGGTTCGTAGACAAGACGAGTCAGATTCCAGTCATCAAGCACTACAAGGGCGTCTGTCACCTCTACGTCGATCGGGACGCCGACCTGGAGATCGCCGAGAACCTGCTACTCGACGGCAAGGTGTCGCGCCCGAGTGTCTGCAACGCGCTGGAAACGCTGCTCGTACACGAGGACGTCGCCAAGGACTTCCTCCCGCGGGCTCAGGAGTTTCTTGAGGACGCGAACGTGGAGCTTCGGGGGGACGAGCGGACGCAGCAGCTCCTGCCGGGTGTGGAGGAGGCCACTGCGGACGACTATGCCGCGGAGTACCTCGACCTCACCCTTGCGGCGCGTGTGGTTGGAAGCGACGAGGCCGCGCGGGCTCACATCACCGAGTACGGGTCCAACCACACCGAGGTCATCGTGACCGACGACCTGCCGACGGCGCGCGAATTCGTCCGCTCGGTGGACGCGTCGGTGGTACTCGTGAACGCCTCCTCCCGCTTCTCGGACGGGGGCGAACTGGGCCTCGGCGCTGAGATCGGCATCTCCACCACCAAGCTGCACGCTTACGGCCCGATGGGACTGGAGGCCCTTACCACCGAGAAGTTCGTAGTGTACGGAGATGGAGAGACGCGGCATCCGGTGGAGACGTAGAAGGTCTCCCCAGTCCGAATATTTGCACCAGTCTTCGGGATTCGCACCCGTTTCCGGTCGCACAATAGTTGCCACGTCATGGATCTTCCGGGTCGACGGAAAAATCCCTCGAACGGCCTCCGTTTGATCCCGAAGTCCTTGCGCACCCGGTGACCCCCTCGTCCCGGCCCCGGCCGTGATGAGTCTCAATGACGCTTTTGATCTGCATCAGAGAGCCCTTCCCGGCCTCCGCGCGTCGATGGTCGATCGGTCCACCTTGGCGAAGGTCCGCGTAGGTGACCGAAAATTTCCGAGCACAGGCCAACTTGCGCTGCCCTTCCTCCCGGCGGAACCGAACGTAGATCATCCGGCGAAACTGGTCTCAGGCTCCTCACCGATCCTCCCTTTTCGGACGCACCTCGTCCCGATTGGCCGTTTCGTGTTGATATCACCCGCTCGGGGCACTCTTGTCGTTCGGCTGGCCATGCTGCGCCACTTGGTGCTGCCGGAGCAGGCTCGTCCAGTAGAGGCCTGCGCCGAGGACGACGACCAGAGCGAGCGCTTCTCCGGGCAGGGCGTACGGATGGGCAGCCGTCACCATGGCTTTTACGATGCCGAGGCCAACGAGTGTGGCGCCCGCCATCGGAAGCACGGAGCGGTCCGCTCGGATCACTATCCCGTAGCCGAGACCAATGAGCACCGTCAGCACGGCGCCACCCACCGCCCATCCCTTCAGGCTTGAGGCAGCCACCCCGGCGACGACGAATCCGACGCCGAGAATTGCGCCCGCGGCGGGCCACAGTTGGGCCTGGCCGGCCTTCGTCCAGCGGTGCAGAGCCACGGCCCCAAGCAGAAGAACGAGCGTGAGGGCGACGAAAGACGGCACCCGGTCGAGCATGGGGTCGAGCCAGGGCACGAGGGTGGGAAGAGCGTCGTAGGAGGCCCAGGTGGGGGACAGGGTCGGCCCCACCTTCTGCGTCAACGACAGGAGTCCACCCGCGAGGGCCCCGAGCCCAGTTCCCCCGGCAATCGAGTGCCAGAGCGGGGTGGGCTCCATCCTTCCGAGTCGGGGATGCAGGACCCCAGTGAAGAGGCCCGCAGCCCCAGCCCCAAAGACGGCGCCCACGAGCGGCCCGAGGATACTGAGCAACACCTGGGTCAGGTACGGCTGGGCCGTGTCGAGGGCCGCCAGGGTCGTGGGCCACCCGTTGGCGAGGCTTGCAACCAGCACTGCAAAGACGATGCCCGCCCCCCCGGCAAAGGTCCACGTGCGGAAGGGACCCCGCGCCCACCAGACAATGCTCACAATGAAGCCGGCCACGACCAGAAGCGCGATCAGAATGCCGGAGATGGTTCCCAAAATTTGAGAGGTCGTCCGTCGACTCCGGGCTTCGCGCTTCCAGTCCTCCGGCACGTGAACCGAGCGCGAGACATCTTTGACCTCCGCCCCCGTCAAGTCCACGGTGACTCGTGCCTGTCCCTGATCCAGCGGATATCCCGTCGTGTCCGCGTAGGTGAAGGTCCAGTCGCGGCGGTTCGGTCGGGCCGTCGGCTCGGCGCCGATGCGCTGGAGGCGAGTCGGATTGAGGGCGGTGCGCGCCCGCACGGCGGAATCAGCGATCGCCCGGGCCTGCGCCTCCGTCAGGCTGTCGCCCGGGGCCGCGTCCGGCCGCTCGTGGACGACCTCGCGGAGGCCCCAACTCGGGGCCCAATGCACCCGATACTCCTCGGCGCGCTCCTCAACGCTGAGGGAGTCGGCAAAGCTGTAGAAGCGCACCTGCCAGAGCGGGGCGTCGAGGTACGAGCCCATCAGCTGACGGTAGGCGTCCGGCCCGCCCTCCTGCCACACGAACCGGTCCTCCTGACCACTCGGCGTCTTCACCGACGCCGCCATCGTCCATGCGGACGGATCGCCCCCGGCTTTCCGCAGGGCCGTTCGGGCCGTCTGTTCCGCCTCCGATCGGGAAGCCTCCAGGGCCGTCTCGTGCGTCGTGAAGCTGGTGCTGCTCACCCAGGCCCCCAGCCCCACGAGCCCGGCGACCACGCACCCCAGGGCCACGGGACGCGAGAGGCCGGACGTAACGGGCACCGTGACGGTCGTGTCGGGCTCTTCCTCGCTCGGGGACCAGGACCGGTTGTAGAAGCGTTCTGCCAGTTCCGTCCATGCCCCAGTGCGCAGGCGGCCGTAGAACACGGCCAGCAGGGGCACGAGCGTAAGGAGTACCACCATCGCTTGGGACACCCACGCGCCCGGCGCGTCCGATACGAAGAGCGGCTGGGCCATCCACGCCACGTCGAAGGCATAGTGGAGCACGATGCCCGGCAGGAGCCCGAAGGAGAGGTAGAGCAGGCCGAACCCGAGGGAGGGGAGGATGAGCTCCACGAGCCGGGCGTAGGCGGGCTGGGCCGGATAGTTGGCGTGCCCCGCCCCGAAGATGACCGCCTGGAG
>JBDGQN010000273.1:0-20849 GCA_042219055.1 Salinibacter sp.
CGGCGCGGCCCTTCGTCTCTTCGCGGCGCTCGGGGGAGAGAAGTCCTTCGAGGGCGTCGCGCACGTCCTCGATGGCCGAGTAGATGACCGAGTAGGTGCGGATGTCAACGTCCTCCCGATTGGCCGCCTCGCGGGCGCCGGAGGTGGGGCGCACCTGGAAGCCCAGAATAATGGCGTCGGACGCCCGGGCCAACATCACGTCGCTTTCGGTGATGGCTCCCACACCGCTGTGGATAACGTTGACGGCTACCTCGTCGGTCTTCAGCTTGAGGAGGGCGTCGGAGAGGGCCTCCACAGAGCCGCCCACGTCGCCCTTTATGATGAGGTTGAGCTCTTGGAAATCGCCCTCAGCCATCTTCCGGCTGACCTGATCGAGCGAGACCTGGCTCTGGCGCCTCAGTTCCTGCTCGCGGTGAATCCGCTGGCGCTCCTGGGCCACGTCGCGCGCCTCGCTCTCGCTCTCCATCACGACGAACTGATCGCCCACTTCGGGGGAGCCGTCGCACCCGAGAACGAGCGCGGGCTGAGACGGTCCCACCGCCTCGATGCGGTTGTCGCGCTCGTCGAACATCGCGCGCACGCTGCCGCTGTGGATGCCCGCAAGAAAGGGGTCCCCCGTTTCGAGGGTACCGTTTTGCACGAGCACCGTAATCACGTTGCCGCGCCCCTTCTCCAGTCGACTTTCGATGATAACACCGGAGGCCTCCCGGTTCGGGTTGGCCTTCAGATCCATGATTTCGGACTGGAGGATCACCTTTTCTAAGAGGTCATCGATGCCCGCACCTGTCTTGGCGGACACTTCGGCGGCCTGAACCTCGCCGCCATACTCCTCAACGAGCACGTTGTGCTCGGCGAGCTCGGCACGCACCTTCTCAGCGTCGGCTTCCCGCTTGTCCATCTTGTTGATCGCCACCACGATCGGCACGTCGGCGGCTTGGGCGTGGTTGATGGCCTCTTTGGTCCGCGGCATCACGGAGTCGTCGGCCGCCACCACTAGAATGACGAGGTCTGTGGCTTTGGCGCCCCGGGCCCGCATGGCGGTAAAGGCCTCGTGGCCCGGCGTGTCGAGGAAGGTGATGGCTTCGTCGTCGTGACCGGTGAGTTCCACGTAGTGAGCCCCTACGTGCTGCGTGATTCCTCCCTCCTCCCCAGCCACCACGTTGGCGTTGCGGATGTAGTCGAGCAGCGAGGTTTTGCCGTGATCAACGTGGCCCATCACGGTGACGACCGGCGCGCGCGGTTCAAGGTCTTCCGGATCGTCCTCCTCGACCTCCAGCGCCTCCGTGTCCCGTTCCGCGACGAACTGGACCTCGTAGCCGTACTCGTCGGCCACAAACTCAATCGTCTCGGTGTCGAGCCGCTGGTTGATCGACACCATCATGCCCGCGTCGAACAACGTGTCGATCACGTCGCTCACGGGCTCCCCAATGAGGTTCGCAAGTTCGCCAGTGGTAACGAACTCAGTAACCTCAAGGATGTCTTCCTGCTCGCGCTTGCGCTCGCGGCGCCGCTTTCGCTCCTGCTCGTGGCGTTCACGACGACGACGGCGACGACGCTGGCGCTCGCGACTGGCCCCTTGCTCGAGCTCCTGAAGCGTCTCCTGAATCGTCTGCTCGATGTCCTCCTCGTCGGGACCGCTACCCTTCTGTTTCTTCTTCTTTTGCTTCTTCTGCTTCTGGTCTTTCTGCTTGTCCTTCTGTTTCTGCTCCTCTTTCTCCTCCTTCTCGTCTTTTTCTTTCTTCTTCCGCTTGCGCTTGCGCTGCGGGCGCTGGAGCTCGTCGCTCTCCACCTTGCCCACTACGCTCGGTCCCTTCAGGTGATACCGATCCGCCTTCAGCGTGTCGTCCGGTTCTTGGGCCTTGGCCTCGGCCTCGTCGGACGAGCCTTCCTCTTCGGTAGGCTCCGTCGGCGCCTCAGCAGTAGCCTCGTCGGATTCCGCCGGGGCCGACTCCGTCGCTTCGGGCTCCTCGGCAACTGCCGACTCCGACTCTTCGTCCACGGAGACGTTCTCCTCCGACGCTTCTTCGACGGGGGTCTCTGGCTCCTCCATCGCTTCGGACGATTCTTCCGCCTCGACGTCCGGGGGAGAGGGCTCCGGTTCGGCCTCCGCTTCCCCTTCAACCGTCTCCTCCGCAGTAGGCGCTTCGTCGGCGCTGGGCGCCCCGCCCGCGTCCGGGGCGGGGGCTTCTTCCGTCTCCTCGGGTCCCTCCTTTTCCATTTCCTCGGGAGGGGCCTCTGCGGTCGGCTCGGGAGCTTCCTCCGTCGTCTCCTCGGTAGGGGATTCCTCCACCGGGCCTTCCTCGGTTGAAGCCTCCGTCTCTACGACGTCCGGTTCTTCCGCAGTCGTCTCCTCGGTTCCGGCAGCGGGTTCTTCCACAGCCTCTGCAGGCTCATCCGTCTCCTCTTCCTCGGAGGGTTCCTCGGCAGAGGGCTCCGGTTCCGCTTCTTGATCTTCGTCGAGCGTGGCCACCTCGCCGCGCTCGGGACTACCCTCCTCCTCTTGCGAACGGAGCTCTCGGATACGGGCGGCCGCCTCCGCATCATCGGCGTACTCCTCCCGAAGCACGAGATAGGCCTCCTCGTCGACGATCTTAGCGTTGAGCCCAGAGCCGGAGAGAGCATCCTCGTACCCTTCGCTCTCCAAAAACTCAACCACGCGGTCCTGGGATACATTCAGTTCCCGGACCACCTGAAAGAGTTTCTGTTCTTGAAAGTCCTTCGTCTTGGTTGCCATAAGGCAATCAGTTGGTGCTCGGTCAACCTGCGAAACAGCGAACCTGCCGTTCGCCTACTCAGCAAACCCCCGTTGGAAATTGATCTCTGATTCTTCTTAGACAGCGTCCGAGTCCGGGGCCGCAGAGGCCTCCGTCGCCTCCGTGTCCACGGTCTTACCTGTCTCTTCCTCGCTTTCCGACTTGGAAGCAGCCTCCTCTTCCGAAGACGCTGGACGTCCGTCCGGTTCCCTCTCGTCGGCATCCACCGAGGACGTATCGGAGGAGGACTCGGGCCCCTTCTCTGTTCCCGTCTCCTCGGTCGACGCCCCCGCCCGCTCGCGCTGCGTCCCGTCGGCGGCCGGCTCACTGGGAGACGAGGTCCCGTCGGTCTCGGTCGCCCCGACCGACTCGACCGTGAAGCGCCCCTGTCGAATGGCTTCGATGATGCCCGGCCCCTTCTCGAACTCCGTCTCAATGATGTCGAGAACGCGCTCGGCGGTCTCTCGCTCCAAGTCGGCCCGGCGGGCGAGGGCGTCCGCCGAAAGCTCAAGGACCGCCTTGCCGGTGTCACAGCCAATGTGCTTGAGCTTCTCGATGGTCTCCATCGCAAGCTCATCGCCAAATTCCTCGATGTCAATGTCTTCTTCGTCCGCCGGAATTTCGCGGTAGACGTCAATTTCGAACCCCGTCAACCGCGAGGCCAGCTTGATGTTGACGCCTCGCTTGCCGATGGCCTGGCTCACTTCGTCGGCCGGCACCTCCACGCGGGCCCGCGGCGGATCGGCATCGTCGTTGAGGGTCACGTTGGTCGGCTCCGCTGGGGACAACGCACGGGCAATCAGCTCTTGCGGGTCGTCGGACCATTGCATCACGTCAATGTTCTCGTCCGAAAGCTCCCGGACGACAGCGTTGATTCGAACCCCCTTCACGCCCACACAGGCCCCAACGGGGTCGACCTTCTCGTCGTGGCTTGCCACCGCCACCTTGGCACGATCGCCCGGAATCCGGGCCACCTTCTTGATCTCAACGATGCCGTCGTGCACCTCGGGGACTTCCACCTCGAAGAGGCGCTCCATGAAGACCGGCGAAGTTCGACTCACCACGACCTGTGGGTCGCTTCCCGCATCGCGGCGCACCTCCTTTACCACCGTACGAAGCATGTTGCCCTTTCGGTAGTGATCTTCCGGAATCTGCTCGTCGCGAGGCAGCACCAGTTCGGTATCTTCGTGCATCAGGAGGGTCTCGTGGCGGCGGACCTGATAGATCTCGCCCACTACAATCTCACCGATGAGCTCGGTGTATTCCTGATAAACTTGCTCCTTCTCGATGTCACGAATGCGCTGGCGAAACGTCTGCCGCGCCGTCATCACGGCCCGGCGTCCAAAATCACTAACGTCCAGTTCCCCGGCCACCTCGTCCCCTACCTCAAAGTTCTCGTCGATCTTCTTGGCCTCGGAGAGCTTAATCTCCGTCACCGGGTCAACGACATCCCAGTCGCCTACGACCTCCTGAATATGGAGGATCTGAATGTCCCCCTGCTTCGGATTGAAGATGATCTCGAAGGCCTCATCCGACCCGTACCGCTTGCGGAGCATCGCGCGAAACACGTCTTCGACGATGAGCTGCAGCGTATCCCGGTCCATGTCTTTGGACCGCGCAATTTCCCCAAATGAGGAGATCAGGTCTTCGCTTCGCATAATCCGTCTCGTCCTATGAAGAAGTTACGTCCGCTCAGGTCGGGTCGCGCTCCGGGGCGTTACCAGGGCAACTCAATGCGGGCCTGGGTAATGTCCGTATACGACAGCCGAAGGCGCTCCGCTGAGGGAAGTTCAAGCTCAATCATTTCGTCGCTGGCGTTCGTTAAGTCCCCGACCACAATCTCTTCTTCGTTTTCATTTTTAAATCGTACACGCAACGTGCGCCCAACGTTCTTCCGATACTGCTGAGGCATCGTCAAAGGACGCTTAATCCCCGGCGAGGAAAGCTCCAATTTGTAGCTTCCGTCCACCACGTCCTCCACGTCCAGCAGAAACCCCACCTCTTTGCTAATCAACGCGAGGTCGTCATGTCCCATATCCTCCTCGGAATCCACGTACACCTCGACGACCCGGGTGCCCTTGTGGCCTCGCACTTCCACGTCGACCAGAAAGTAATCGGTACCGGCAATTACCTCTTCAGTTAGACCGCGCACCCGGTCGGCAAGGCGCTGCTGAGTGGGATTCACGAGTTCAATCGAAAAACCGTCCGAAAGTACACAGTGCAAAAAAGCGCTCGGCCCGACAGGCGGGACGAGCGCCATACGCGACTTCTACCACCCGAAGCCGCCCGTTCAACTCATGATCGGAATCCGGCATGAGCACGAAAAGGTGGCGCCTGCGGCCACCTTTTCCGCTGGACACAGGCCAGCGCAACACGAAAAACGCGTATCAAGCAGGAATACGACCTCCCCCGGTCGGTGTTTCTCAACCGTCACTGATATTCGACCGTTCCCGCCGAAAATTGACGAGACGCTCCATCTCCCCAGGAAGCGGCCTGCCCGCTGCCCCCCGTCACGAAACGGGGGACGTATCCCGATCTTTCTTGCCCTTCAGCAGGTAGGCCTTGATGAGCGGATTCAGTTTTTCCCCGTCGAGCACAGCCTCGGCGTCTTCAATTTTGGTCTCCGTCCGGTGGTCGTTCACCATGGTGTAGGGGTGCAGGACGTAAGAGCGGATTTGGCTGCCCCACTCAATGCTCTTCTTCTGGCTTTCGATCTTCTCCTTTTCTCGCTGCTGGATCTCGCGCTCGGCCTGGTAGATGCGACTCTGCAGCATCTTCCGGGCACGACGGCGGTTTTGGTGCTGGCTCCGCTCCTGGGTGCACGCGGCCCGTACCGTCGTCTCCTCACCGTTGGACAGCGTCCCCGTCCAAATAAGCCGCACGCCGGTCTCCACCCGGTTGACGTGCTGCCCTCCTTTGCCTCCCGACCGGAACGTCTGGAGCTCAATCTCCCCCTCGTCGAGGTCCACACTAATGCTGTCGTCCACTTCGGGATAAACGAAGACGCTCGCAAACGAGGTGTGGCGCCGACTGTCAGCGTCGTACGGCGAGATCCGGACTAGACGATGCACGCCGGTCTCGCTCTTCAGACGGCCGTAGGCGTACTCCCCCTTTACATTCAGGGTCGCGCTCTTGAGACCGGCCTCCTCGCCGGGCTGATGATGAAGCAGCTCCGTCTCGTAGTCCTGCTCCTCCGCCCAGCGCATATACATGCGGAGCAGCATGTCGGCCCAGTCCTGGCTTTCGGTTCCTCCGGCGCCCGGATTGATGTTGATCATCGCGTCCCGCTCGTCGTCCGGCTCGTCGAGCAGGCTTTCCAGCTCCAACCGATCGAGCCTCCGTTCGAGCGCCTGGGCCTCCGCAGCGATTTCGTCCGCCAGGTCTTCACTCTCTTCCTCCGACAGGAGCTGGAGCGTCTCAATGTCTTCGGCCCGTTCCTTCACGTCCTCCCAAGCCTCGATCCATTCATTCTCGCGGGCGATGCGCTTTTCAATCTCCCGCGCCCGATCCGGATCGTCCCAGAAGTCCGGGTCCATCCGTTCCTGGTTGAGCTCCTTGACGGTCATGCGCCGCTCGTCTACGTCAAAGATAGCCCCCGAGCGCCTCCACGCGCTCGATAAGCTGCTCGAGATCCTCGTCAGAGTAGTCCTTCATGGTAGCGTAAAAGGTACAAATTCAAAGGGATAGATCGGGGCGACCTGTGTTGGACGTACCATCAACAACGAGGCGAACTCGGATGTTTCTGTAGAGGAACAGACCGGACCTTCGTCCGCCGAGGGTCCCGGTCTCAGGATCCGTCCCGGTACCGCGTCACGAACCGATCGATGCGGGTGAGTGCCTCCTCGATGTCGGCGAGGCCAGTCGCGTACGAGCAGCGCACGTATCCTTCGCCGCTCGGTCCGAAGGCCGTGCCGGGGACGCAGGCCACGCTCTCTTCTTTCAGGAGCGTCTGCGCGAACTCCTCCGACGACAGTCCGGTGGGCGTAATGTCAGGAAAGCAGTAGAAGGCCCCCTCCGGCTCGAATGTCGGGAGCCCTGCCTCATTGAGCCCCTGCACGATGGTACGGCGGCGCTCGTCGTAGCTCTGACGCATCTGCTCCACGTCCTCCCGGCCCTCGCGGAGCGCAGCGATGGCGCCCTCCTGCGCCATCGTAGGCGCACTCATGATCATGTACTGATGCACCTTGTGCATCGCCTGCAGAAGCGGCGCCGGGGCACAAGCAAACCCGATGCGCCACCCGGTCATCGCATAATTCTTGGAAAACCCCCCTATCAGCACGGTGCGCTCGCGCAGCCCCTTAACGGTAGGGACGCTGACGTGGCCCCGCTCGTGGGCCGTTCCGTAGATGAGTTGGTCGTAAATTTCGTCCGAGACGACCAAGAGGTCGTGGTCCACAACGAGCCGGGCAATCTCCTGCAGGGTGTCGCGCCGCAGAACCGCGCCGGTCGGATTGTTGGGGTAGCCCAGGAAGAGCACCTTCGAACGCTCCGTAAGATGGGGCTCGATGTCGGCGGCCGTGACCTGGAAGTCGTTCTTGACGGACGTGGGCACGTGCACCACGCTCCCTCCGGCAAATCGGGCAGAGGGGCCGTACGACACGAAACACGGCTCCGGGATGAGCACCTCGTCGCCCGGATCGAGGAGGGCCTGCATCGCTAGCTGCATGGCTTCACTACAGCCCACCGTCGCGATGACCTCGTTCTCCGCATCGTAGGAGAGGCCGTACCGCTCCTCGTAGTCCTCGGCGATGAGGTCGCGGAGTTCCCTCATTCCAGCGTTCGAGGTATAGCTCGTGCGACCGTTCTCCAGAGACTCGATCCCGGCCTCCAGCACTGGGTCCGGCGACACAAAATCGGGCTCGCCGATGCCGAGAGAGATCACGTCGTCCATCGTGGCGGCGATGTCGAAGAACCGTCGGATGCCGCTCGGCGGGGTCTCCTGAACACGTTCAGACACGTACGAGCCGAGGTCGCGGGTCGTCGTTGCGGGAGGAGCCATGAGGAGACAGAGAAGAATTTGGAGAATGCGACGGGCACACGTACTCCGCCCTCCCTGAGAGGTTCACCGAGCGCCCATCCTTCGCTCGCAGGATTGTACTTCGGCGCCGCGGCACCTAGTTTAGAAAAGCGCTTTTCTCTCTCGACTCCGACAAGTCCCTGTCAAGTATGCCTGACACGTTTGCGAACTACATCGACGGTCGCTGGCAACAGGCGACCACCGAGCAAACCTTCGAGAACCGGAATCCTGCTGACCCGGATGACCTCATCGGGCGCTTCCCCGACTCGGGCCCGACCGACGTAGACGAGGCTGCGCATGCAGCCCAGGAGGCCCTCGGTGGCTGGAGCAGCACCCCGGCCCCGGACCGCGGCAAGATTCTGAAGGCCTCCGGCGACCTGCTCACCGAACGCAAGGAGGAGATTGCCCGCTCGATGACGCGCGAGATGGGCAAGCCGTTTTTCGAGACGAAAGGGGACGTGCAGGAGGCCATCGACACAGCCTACTACGCAGCTAGCGAGACGCGGCGCCTCTTCGGTACGACCGTCCCCAGCGAGTTGCCCGACAAGATGAATATGGCGATTCGGCGCCCGCTTGGGGTCTGCGGCATCATTACGGCTTGGAACTTTCCGGTGGCCGTCCCCTCCTGGAAAATCTTTCCCGCTCTCGCCGCCGGCAATACCATTCTCTTCAAGCCTAGCGAGGACGCCCCTCACAGCGGCCTGCGCTTCGTGCAGACGCTCATCGACGCGGGCATTCCGGAGGGGGTCATCAATGTCGTCAATGGGGCCGACGAGGCCGGAAAGGCGCTCGTGGAGCACCCCGAGGTCGACGCCATCGGGTTCACGGGTTCTTACGAAGTGGGCACCGCCATCGCCGAGACGTGCGGCCGCCTCAACAAGCCAATCTCACTGGAGATGGGCGGCAAGAATCCGATGATCGTAATGGACGACGCCGACCTAGATCTTGCCCTAGAGGGTGCCATCTGGGGCGCGTACGGCACGACCGGGCAGCGCTGCACGGCCACGAGCCGCCTCATCTGCCACGAGGCGGTCCACGACCAGTTCGTGGACATGATTCAGGAGGAGGCGGAGTCGCTCGTCCTCGGCGACGGCAACGAGGAAGACACGGACGTGGGCCCGCTCATCAACGAGGCCGCCGCGGAGAAGGTACACCGCTACGTGGAGATCGGGCAGGACGAAGGGGCCACGCTGGAGATGGGCGGTGCCCCCGCCTCGGTGGACGGCCTCGGCGGTCACTTCTACGAGCCGACGCTTTTTACGGACGTGACGCCCGAGATGACGATCGCGCAGGAGGAAATCTTCGGCCCTGTGCTCGCAGTCTTCGAAGTTGGCTCGTACGACGAGGCTGTGGAGGTGGCAAACAACACGAAGTACGGCCTCTCCTCCTCCATCTACACGCAGGACGTGAACAAGAGCTTCCACGCTATGCGCGACCTGGAGGCCGGCATCACGTACGTCAACGGCCCCACGATTGGCGCGGAGGCGCACATGCCCTTCGGGGGCGTGAAGGACACCGGCAACGGCCAGCGGGACGGCGGCTACGCCGCGTTCGAGTTCTGGACGGAGCACAAGACCATTTACGTCGACTACTCCGGCCAACTTCAGAAGGCCCAGATGGACTCAGTCGAAAACTGACAGAGCCCAATCGATGCAGAAAGGAATATCAATACGGGTGGTGATGGTACGCGCCATCACCACCCGTCTTTATGGATCCCGTTCTCGACAGAACGAGGACGCCGAGACGATCTCTTCTCTGGTCTACTCGTCCCGCAGATACTCATTTCCTTCCCGGGCGCGAACCACCGCCTTAAAGGTATCGTCGTCCTGCTGAGCAGAACGTACGATCACGTTCTCCTTCCCGAACCGGCGGTACAGGAGATTTCGAAGATTCTGGATGTCATTCTTTTCCAATCCCGAAAGAATGATCGATTCATCCTCATCGATCTCACTCCACTTCTGCGCAACGGGTTCGTACCTGGACGTTCGACCTCGTCCGCCACTTGCCCCGAGTTCACGCTCAGCTTCTTCTCTATCTTTTACTTCCATCTGAAAATCAATCTCCATAATTTTACGTACCATCGTGAATAGAATCCGCAGAATACACAATCTTGTGCTCAATAAAAAGTTCCTCCACGCCTCTCCTTCATGTAATGTATACACCCGCTATTCTGGAACTAAACACAAGTCATCCACACCTCTAACTCAACCATTATAGCAGCAGCACAGACTACTCGGAATCAGGCGCCGATATTTAGGATGTATCCATGCTCAACTTCTCCCGCTTTTTTGCCCTCGATAAACACGACAGACCGAAGGTGCTCGACCTGATCGAACCGCTCTTCGACTTCGCAAAAGGTAACGGTGGCTTTAGGAAAGTCGGCCGATAACTCCCGACATGGCTCCTGCAGATTTGCGCTGTCTTCCAGTGCGCTTGTCACGGCAAACCTGAGCGCCGGAAGGGTGTCTTCTGCCGAATCCTCCATCGGCTGCGGTTCGAATCCGTGCTCCTGAAGCATTGGATGTGAGCGGACGGCATCCGGATCGGAGGGATCCGACACCAGGAGGTACGTGACGACGGTAGCCATCAAGAACATATAGTAACTGTCGGGAATCACGAAACGATCAGTCAGGACCGGCCGAATCCTCCTTCGTTTTCGGAAATTGGGCCGGGGACCACGAAGTACCGGGGGACCAACTCGCCCGCTCGCCGTCCGGACGAAGATCGACGAGATTGGCCTCAGGCGCGTGACGGGCTACGACGAGGGCTTCCAGGTGTAGCCAGGCGTCGACTGCATCCAGAACGGCACTGTCACTCGTGACGACGGGCTCCGGAGTGTTACGGAGCGTAGCATCGACCTCATTTCCCTCCTCAATACGCCAGGCCAGGTCCCCGTCCGGCGCAAAGGCTTGCAACCGGGCTTTGACGCGCCCCACGTTCGAGACCGATCTATCAAGATGCCAGGTGACGCGGGCGAGGCCGAGTTCGCGGAGCGTGTGTGCGAGACATTCGATGGCCGGGTCCGTTTGTCGCGCGATCCGGTACGTACCTTTGATTGGGTCGACGTCCCGGTATGCCGTATCCCGCCCCACGAAGAGAAACGCCCCGCCGAGGGCTGCCTCAACGGTGATGAGGGTGTTGAACGCGTCGATGTGGATCGCCTGCTCCTCCACAGTCGACGAGACGAGACGGGCCTGGAGACGCTGTGCGCGTTCGGCGTCGCTGCAGGCGGAGCGGAACACGGCGTCTCGCTGACGTCGCTTCAGCCGGTACCGGTCCCCAACAAGCTTCTGGGCGGCCGACCCACTGTATCCCCGGCTGCGCAGCCAGGACAAATCCTGCACGGCCCGGCGGAGTCGGTCGTGCTGGGCCGAATGAAACTGCTCGGCGTCCTCGGGATGCGGGCCGCGATTGGAGGCCATAGCTGCTCCTGAAATCTGCCCTGGCACGTGGCGACAGTGAGCAAGCTTACGTCCGCTTCCGGGCCACGTCCTGCCTGCGCGCAGTGGCGGCGACGGCCTGCGCGACCCGAGAGACGACCTCTTTGTCGAACACGCTGGGAACAACGTAGTCCGGCGTGAGGCTCTCATCGTCGATGGTCTCAGCCACGGCCTCCGCCGCTGCAATTTTCATTTCACTGGTAACGGCCCTTGCCCGGCAACCCAGCGCGCCCTTGAACAGGCCGGGAAAGCACAGGACGTTGTTGATCTGATTAGGGTAGTCGCTACGGCCCGTAGCCATGACGGCCACGTGGGGATAGGCGACTTCCGGCCTGATTTCGGGACGCGGGTTCGCCATCGCAAAAACAATCGGATCGCGGGCCATTCGGTGCAGGTCCTCAACGTCGATGATGTCTGGGCCGCTCAGTCCAATAAAGACATCCGCCGCTTCCATCGCCTCTGACAGAGAATCGTCGGAACTCGCGGGATTCGTCATCTCGACGTACCGTTGCTTTGCGTCGTTGAGGTCGTCCCGACCGGCGGTCACGGGGCCCGTGCTGTCCACTCCGACGATGTCCTCCACCCCCATTTGCAAAAGCATCTCAGTGACGGCCGTGCCCGCCGCCCCAATGCCCACCATCACCACGGAGATTTCATCGAGGGGTTTGTCCACGAGTTTCAAGGCGTTCAAGAGGGCCGCTACGGTGACCACGGCAGTCCCGTGTTGGTCGTCGTGGAAGACGGGGATATCCAGTTCCTCCTTCAGTCGCTCTTCGATCGCAAAGCAGCGCGGGGCTGCGATATCCTCAAGGTTGATGCCTCCGAACACAGGCGCGATGTGACGGACGGTGTTCACAATTTCGTCGACGTCGGTCGTGTCGAGACAGACCGGGAATCCGTTTACGTCCGCAAACTCCTTCAGCAGCTGAGCTTTGCCCTCCATCACTGGAAGCGCGGCCTCAGCTCCGATGTCACCGAGCCCAAGGACGGCCGTACCGTCGGACACCACGGCCACCGTGTTGCTCTTAATTGTGAGCCGGTGGGCGTCCTCGGGGGTTTCGTGAAGGGCCTCCGACACGCGGGCGACGCCGGGGGTGTAGGCCATCGAGAGCTGATCGCGCGTCTGAAGGGGCGATTTGCTTTCGACCTCCAGCTTGCCCCCGAGGTGCAAGAGAAACGTGCGATCGGAAATATCGACGACCTCGACCCCGCCAATCTTCCGAAGCTCTTCGACAATCGACTGCGCGTGCTCATCGCTCCGCGTGTTGATGGTAATGTCGCGCGTCAACTCTTCCTTCTCGGCGCGCACAATGTCGATGGCTCCGATATTTCCTCCTTTCCTTCCAATTACAGAAGTAACCTCCGCGAGCATGCCGGGACGATTGGCAATAACCACCCGCACTGTAATTGAGTTACTGGCACTTGGCTGGTAGTCCTCGGTTTCTTCCATAGAACGTCGGTCGTCAGTTGTAATGGGGCAAACGGACGGGAGCGGGACACATATGGACCTTTCCCCCGCGGTGGGACCTCAAAGGAAAAGGGACGCCCCCATGGAAGAGGGCGTCCCTTCAAGACAATGCGAGATACAGAGCGAAAACGAAGCGTTAGCTGCTCGTAGGACCCGACTCGTCATACTCGTCGAGCGCGGTGGAAATCTCTTCGGCGTAGGCCGAACCAATGCCGCTCAAGTCAGTCAGGCCCGACTCTTTTCGGACCTCTCGGAGCTCCGCGAGAGTGGAGACGCCAGCACTCTCGAGGCGTGAAACCCGAGGAAAGTTTTCCGGAAAGCCCGTCGTCTCGTCGAAGGCCACGTCGTCGGATGCCTCCGCCTCGGTGTCGGCTGCCTCAGCACTCGTCTCCGTCTGGTCGGCCGTTTCCTCGGCCTCGGCAGGTTCTTGCCCTGCCGCATCAGCCTCCTCCTGCTCGGACTCTTCCATCTCGCGCCGGAGATCTGCCAGGCCGGAGAGCTCGCCGAGCGTGGTGGGCCCCGTCGTGGGCTCCTCTTGTTCCTGTTCTTCCTGGAAGTCGCGCACAGCCTCTTCGCGCTGACGCTCTTCCTCGCGCTGTTCGCGCTCTTCTTCCTCCTGCTCCGCTTCGCGCTCGGCCTGTTCCTTGGCCGTCTCGCTAAGAACGATGTCCTTCTGGTCCTTATCGAACCGGATGACGCGGAGCTCCAGCTCGTCCCCCTCATGGTAATGGTTCTTGAAGCCTTCCGGACCTTGCTTGAGCTCACTGCCCGGGACGAAGGCTTCCACATCGAGGGGAAGCTGCACCACGAGGCCCTTGTCCTCCACACGGACGACTTCGCCGCTCGTGTCGTTGCCCTCCTCGTAGGCGTCGGCAAACTGGTCCCACGGATTGGTTTTCACCTGCTTGTGGCCCAGGGAGATGCGGCGGCGCTCCTCGTCGATGTTCAGGATGACCACGTCGAGTTCCTGCCCCTCGTCGACCATGTCGCCGGGATGGCGAATCTTCTTCGTCCAGGACAGGTCCGAGACGTGTACGAGGCCGTCGATTCCGGGCTCAATCTCGACGAAGACGCCAAAGTTCGTGATGTTGCGCACCGTGCCGGTCAGCACCGTACCTGCCGGGTACCGATCACTGATGCCTTCCCAGGGATCGGGCTCCAGCTGCTTCATGCCGAGCGAAATCTTCCGGTCCTCCTCATCGATGTTCAGAATCTTGACGTCGACGACCTGTCCCAACGACACCATCTGGCTGGGGTGTTCGATGTGGCGCGTCCACGACATTTCACTAATGTGGACGAGCCCCTCGATTCCCTTTTCGATCTCGACGAAGGCCCCGTAGTTGGTGATGGAGACGACCTTCCCTTCCACAGTGTCGCCCTCCTCGTACTGGTCGCCAATTTTATCCCAGGGGTGATCCTGAAGCTGCTTCAGACCCAGCGAGATGCGCTGGCGGTCCTCCTCGTAGTCGAGAACGACCACTTCGAGCTCCTGATCGAGCTCCACGATCTCGCTCGGGTGGGAGACACGGCCCCACGAGAGGTCGGTGATGTGGAGGAGACCGTCCACACCGCCGAGATCGATGAAGACCCCGAAGTCGACGATGTTCTTGACAGTGCCTTCGAGCACCTGTCCCACCTCGAGCTGTTCGAGAATTTCCTGGCGCTGCTCCTCAAGCTCGTGCTCGATGAGTTCGCGGTGGGAGACAACGATGTTTTCGTTCTCCCGATTGAGCTTGACGATCTTGAATTCCATCCGCTTCTCCAGGTACGACTCGAAGTCGCGGACCGGACGGACATCGATCTGCGATCCCGGCAGGAACGCCTCCATACCGTCGAAAAGCTCCACGATCATACCGCCCTTGATGCGGCGGATAATCGTGCCCTCGACGACCTCCTCATTCTCGTAGAGTTGCTCGACTCGCTGCCAGCGGCGCTCCTTGTCGGCCTGCTCCTTCGAGAGTACCAACTGGCCGTCGCGGTCCTCCTTTCGCTCCAGATAGACTTCCACCGTCTCCCCGGGGCGAACGTCCTCGCCCTCGAACTCGTCGCGCGGGACGATGCCGTCGCTCTTGTACCCAATGTCGATGACCACGTAGTCCTCGTTCACCTGAAGCACGCGGCCCTCAACAATGTCCTGCTCCCGGACGTCAATGGCGGTCTGATCGACGACCTGGCGGAACTGGTCGTATACGGGATCGTCGGCGTAGGACTCTTCGTCGTCTTCGATTTCGTCGAGCGAGACGCTCTCCCCGTACGTTTCGCCGGTGAAGCCTTGAGCCTCTTCGGTCCGTTCGAGTTCGTCGGGCGAAACAGTGCGGGTAGGCTCGTCAAGATCGGACACGTCGAGGCTCGCCTCCTCGCCCGTCGGAATGGCGATCTCCTCCGAGGCCTCTTCGACGGCGTCCTCGAGAATGCGGCTCACAAATCCGGGGTCCTCGGGCGGTTCAGGTTCCTCTTCCGCCGCCTCATCGTCGGTCTCACTCGCAGTCTCCTCGGAAGCGGCAGAGGAGACAGGCGGTCCGGCGTCGCCCTCTTCGGACGAAGGACCAGCGGGCTCTTCGGAGTCCGTGGCGTCCGGCGAGGGATCGGCATCGGCGGACTCGGCGTCCGTCGCCTGGGCCTCTCCCTCTTCAATGGGCGTAGATTCGGAGTTCGCGACGTCCTGCGATTCGTCTTTCGGAGCAACTTGTTCTTGTTCTGCCATATACGGTTGGGTAGGTTTACGACGCGCTGGAAAACAAGCGCCCAGCAGCGGGTGCAATTTGTACCTGCCTGGCCCCGACACTCCAGGAGGGAGGGTGAACAAAACGAACGTGAGGGGAAACAGACACGAAGAGCGTCAGCTTCCCCGGGCACGGATGGATCGTCAGAAAACGTTCAGTCGGGTCCCATCAATGTGCCCGAAACAGGCGAGCGTTGTATTGTGGCAGACCGCCTACGTTCCCCAGGCGGAGTGTGCTTTAACGCGATCTACGACAAAGGCCACCTGCTCCGCAATGGTCCGGTCGGTTGTGTCGAGCACCACTGCATCCTCAGCACGGCGAAGCGGGGCAATGTCGCGGTTCCGATCCTGACGGTCGCGCCGCTCGATCTCGGCCCGGACCTCTTCGAAGGACACCTCCTCCCCAGCCGCCTGATATTCATTCAGCCGGCGCCGGGCCCGCTCATCGACATCGGCCACCATGAAAATCTTCAGGGCTGCATTGGGGAACACGACGGTACCTGTATCGCGCCCGTCGAGGACTATCCCTCCGTGCACCTCGGCCTGCCTGCGCCCAATTCGGCGCTGCTCCTCCACCATGTACTCCCGCACCGGCGCCAGGGTCGAAATGTCGCTCACGACCCCACCTACCTCGGCCGTCCGGAGCTGACCGGTGACCTCTTCGTCTCCCAGAAACACCTGCATGGTGTCGTCCCGATACGTCACGTCGACGTCCAGGGACGGGAGCACTCGGGCTGCCCCTTCGGAGGTGGCGGGCGCACCGGCACGCAGAAAACCGAGAGCGACGGCCCGGTACATGGCACCGGTGTCCAGATACACGTAGTCGAGCTGATCAGCAACGCGCCGCGCTGTGGTGCTTTTGCCAGAGCCGGCCGGGCCGTCAATGGTGACGATCACGTCGGAACGAGTAGAAGCACTGGTGAGGGGAGAACCGGTGGAACGCTACGGCTGACGGTC
Source organism: Salinibacter sp. (assembly GCA_042219055.1). Lineage (GTDB taxonomy): Bacteria > Bacteroidota > Rhodothermia > Rhodothermales > Salinibacteraceae > Salinibacter. The sequence goes on from JBDGQN010000273.1 coordinate 16,358, forward strand.
GTCTCCTCCCCTCTCGCTGCTCATTACGGTGATGGGGGAGGGATATTTGAACCGGCCGAAGGCCGTTCGGACGGTGGGCTGCACCCGGAGCTTCACGCTCTGTGGGGACTGGTTGTGAACGATCGCGGACGCGAGGTTGACGAGCCCTCGCAGGTTTTCGTCGAAGAATCGAACCAGATCGAGCTTAATGTCAACCCCGATGTCCTTCGACGTCCCGGGCGGGAGGACCACTTCCTGTTCGAATCGGCCGGACACGGTTTCTTTGTTTTCGAGCAGAAGGGTCCAGTCCATTTCGATCAAACGCGCTCGCACCCCATTGGACTGCGGATTTTTAGCATCCAAGTGAAGGGTGAACGCCAGTGGGAGCTTGCCCTCCGAAAGCGCGGAGCCGAGCCGGAGAACGTCGGTCGAGCGCAGATCCTTGTAGGACTCAAATGCCGAAATGTCGATGCCCGCTAGCCGTGGACGGGACACTCGATCAATGGAAAACTGGACCTTCCGGAGGTTGGCCACCTGCCGAACCGTCGTACATCCCCCGAGGCTTCCCAGAAGAACCCCGAGACAAAGCACGGCACACCAGCGAGAACGAAAAGAAAGCATGGGTGGGACCGTTGAACGCGGGGCCTGTGGCGGAAACAGGGAGAGACGCGACGAATTGCACCGGTGTCGGCGAAGAAGCCCACAAAGAGCAGTCCGTTACGACAAATCTCTCGACCAGTCGCCAGATGCGCAAGCTTAGTTGGGATGAAATCGATCGTCCCACCCCCGAGTCGATCGCGTCGCTCCCAAAGCATCCGATCCGGCTCGTGGTGCACAACGTGCGGTCGATCCACAACGTGGGCTCGATGTTTCGCACCTCCGACGCGGCCCGCATTGAGCACGTGCATCTCACCGGGTTTACCGGCACGCCGGAGCATAAGGATCTTCACAAAACGGCCCTCGGTGCCCAGGACACCGTCGAGTGGACCCAGCACGATGAAGCGGTGCCCCTCCTCCACAACCTCCGCGAGAACGGCTACACGATTGCACTTCTGGAACAGACCGATCAGACCCAGCGCCCCGACGAGGTGGCCCCTGATGCCTTCCCCTTGGCCCTCGTGGTCGGCAACGAGGTGCGCGGCATCGACGAGGAGGTGCTCGACGCCGCCGACCTCGCCCTCGAAATTCCCCAGTACGGGGCGAAGATTTCGCTCAACGTAGGAGTTGCCTACGGAATCGCGGTGTACGATTTGATCCGTCGCTACCGGTCGGCTCACGGACCGCTCGGCGACCAAGAGCGTACAAAATGACTGCGGTACCCTGAAGGAGGTCCGGCCCGCTTCCCCCCATTGCTTAACTGCTCTTCTGCCCAATGTCCGAGACGGAATCCTCCAGTGCCCTCTTCAGCGAATTTCCCGCCGTGGACCCCGAGGCGTGGACCGCCAAGGTGGAATCGGAGACCGGCCGGTCGCCCGAAGCGTTTCTGGAATGGTCGTCCCGTGAAGGAGTGACGATCCCGGCGTACCTCCGCCGGGACGCCCTCGACGAGGCCTTGCATGTGAATCCGGACGCAGACCCTCCCCCTCTCGCTGAAGCCCCAACCGTCCCGGCCAACGGCTGGCGCCTCTCTCAGCCGCTTCGCCACCCGGACCCAAACACCGCAAACGAGCACGCCCGCACCGCCGTGGCGCAGGGTGCCCAAGCCCTCGACCTGCTCGCCTCGCCCGTGTCGCGCGAGCAGAATCTCACGGTGCGCACCCTCGAAGACCTGGCCACCGTACTCGACGACATCGCCCTGGACGAGACGAGCCTTCACCTGGGCCGCGGCCTTTCGGCCCCAGTGCTGTACGGCGGCCTCCGAGAACTCCTCTCGGCCCGCTCCCTCCCCCCATCCACCCTCCAGGGATCGATCGGCTACGATCCGGTGGCCGCCCTCGCGACCGCCCTCTGCCCCAACCCGGAGGCGGCCTTTGGACTAGCCGACGCCCTCGTTGCGGATGCGGAGGAGTGTCCACAACTGCGTTCGGTGACGGTGGATGCCCGAGTGTATCATGAGGCGGGAGCCTCCGCCGTTCAGGAGCTCGCCGCAATCCTGAGCGCGCTCACCGAACGCCTCGCCCGACCTCCAGTGCCGAAAGACGGGCTCTCCCCCCTGCTCGACAATCTTCAGGTTATCGTCCCCGTCTCAACCAGCTACTTCGTCGCAATCGCCAAGTTGCGGGCCCTCCGCCTGCTCGTACCGCAGGTCGTAGCGGCCTTTGCCGAAGAGCATCCCACCGACGCGTCCTTCGGCCCTGCCGACCTGAAAATTCGCGCCGAAACGTCTCGACGCACGGAGACGATCTACGACCCGTACGTGAACATGCTGCGGGCCACCACCGAGGCGATGGCCGCCGTGCTCGGCGGGTGCGACACGCTGACCGTACACGCCTACGACGCTGCCCTGCGTCCCCCAGACGCGTTTGGGCTTCGCATCGCCCGGAATACGCAGCACATTCTCCGCCACGAAAGTCATCTCGATCAGGTCGCCGACCCGGCGGCCGGGTCCTACTACATCGAAACGCTGACCGACCAACTGGCCCAGCGAGCCTGGTCGCAGTTCCAGGCGATTGAGGCGGAGGGGGGCATCGTCGAAGCCCTTCGCAACGGTACGCTTCAGCGTCGAATCGCGGAGACGCGACAGGACCGACGCGACGCGATTGAGGATCGGAAGCACGTCCTCGTCGGCACCACCCACTATCCGGCCTTTGACGAGCGACGGCGCGAAGACCTCGCCTCCCCGAACGCTCCTTCCCCGAACGGCCCCGCCCACAATCGATGCGATCCGCTCCGCCCTCCGGGACGGGGCGACGCTGCCCGAGATTACGTCGACTCTGAGCAACGCCCCGTCGGACCTCGCTCCCCTCCCCCGCATCCGCGCGGCCGAGGAGATTGAGTCCCTGCGCCTACGGACCGAAGCGTACGCGGAGGCAGAGGGGGGGCCGCCGCAGGTCCTCCTCGCCCCTGTAGGACCGCCCGCCGTCCGAAGCGCCCGCGCCACCTTTGCCCGCAACTTCCTGGGCGTGGCGGGCTTTGCCATCGAGGAGCCGCTCAAGTTCGACACCATCGACGAGGCGGCCGACGCAGCGGTCGAGCAGAACGCCGACATCGTGGTCCTGTGCAGCGCGAACGCCGAATACACCGACCTCGCCCCGGCGCTCGCGTCGGCCCTTGCCAATCGTAGCCACGCGTCCCTCCTCGGAGTCGCCGGGTCCCCCGACGACATCGACGCCGGCGATGCCGCCGATTTTTTCGTCCACCAGGGCAGCTCCTTGAAGGAAACCCTCACCCGACTTCAGGGGCGCTTAGGAATGGCCGTGAAGCGTGAAACGTGATGCGTGAGTGTCGCCGATTCACGCGTCACTCCTCACGCATCACGCCTCACGTCATCATGATACCGGACAGCCTTGTGATATAGCTCACCTGCCTTCGTAAAACTCATGCGTCCTGACTTCAGCGACATTCCGTACGACCCGCCCAGCGAAGGCAAAACGGCTCCGCCCGACGCCCCCACGTGGTCGACCCCGGAGCAGATCGACGTCGAGCCGATCTACGGCCGCGACGCGCTGGACGACCTCGACCATCTCGACTTCGCGTCGGGCATCCCCCCCTACCTCCGTGGGCCCTACACCACGATGTATAAATTCCGCCCCTGGACCATCCGGCAGTACGCGGGCTTCTCCACGGCAGCGGAATCGAATGAGTTTTACCGCGAGGCGCTCGCCTCCGGCCAGAAGGGGCTCTCCGTCGCCTTCGACCTGGCCACGCACCGGGGCTACGACTCCGACCACGACCGGGTGCGGGGCGACGTGGGCAAGGCCGGCGTGGCCATCGACACGGTCGAGGACATGAAGCGCCTGTTCGAGGGCATTCCGCTGGGCGACGTATCCGTCTCGATGACGATGAACGGGGCCGTGCTGCCTGTCATGGCCTTCTACATCGCCGCCGCGGAGGAGCAGGACGTTGCGCACGAGGAGCTGGCCGGCACCATTCAAAACGACATCCTGAAGGAGTTCATGGTGCGCAACACCTACATCTACCCGCCCCAGCCGTCGATGCGGATCGTGGGCGAGATCTTTGACTATTGCGCGCAGGAGATGCCGAAGTTCAATGCCATCTCGGTGAGCGGATACCACATGCACGAAGCAGGTGCCCCGGCCGACCTGGAGCTCGCCTACACGCTGGCCGACGGCCTCGAATACCTGCGGACGGGCCTCGACGCCGGACTGGACATCGACGACTTCGCTCCGCGGGTCTCCTTCTTCTGGGCCATTGGCATGAACCATTTCATGGAGATCGCCAAGATGCGGGCCGGGCGGCTGCTCTGGGCCAAGCTCGTGAAGCAATTCGACCCGGAGAACCCGAAGTCGATGGCGCTGCGGACCCACTGCCAGACCTCCGGCTACAGCCTCGCCGAGCAGGACCCGTTCAACAATGTGGCGCGCACCACCATCGAGGCGATGGCCGCGGCGTT
>JBDGQN010000274.1:0-2631 GCA_042219055.1 Salinibacter sp.
TCCCCGTCGTCGCTCACGAGCACGTCGTAGGCCCGACGCTGCTCCCGATAGAAATACTCCAGCGTGAGCTCCTTACGCCCCTCCGCCCAGTCCTCAAACTCGGCGTGTGTACAGAGAAAGTGGTCGTCGGCGACCACGTCGAGGGGCACGCCGACCTCGTCGCACACCGCTTCGAGACCCTCCAGCAGCGCGTACCGCCCCGGCTCTGTCACGCGCACACGTTTCGGTCGATGCATCTCGATCTGGCGACGAAGGAAATCGGCAGGCCCCTCCGATCGACCGTCCGCGTTGGCGGCCTCGTAGTGAACGGGGAGGCCGCGCTCCCGCAGATCGTCCCGAAAGTGCCGCATTGCAGCAAAGCCGAGCGCGAGCTGCTGCTTATGCTCCAGGTAGCGTCCCCGATGCACGTCCGCCTCCGTCATCGCCACGGCGTCCGTCTCCGGATCGAGGTCGTCGAGAACCGTCGCATTTCGGTCGAGCTGGTCGCGGAGGACGAGGACAAGCGTGTTCATGGAGCGGCTTGAGGGCGGAATCGGGGTGGACGTGCGAAGTGGGAGTCATAAGTCCGAGGTGGGTGTTACGAGGCAGGGAGCCTCAGTGCCTTTGCGGTTGCCAACTCACGACCGCGACTCATTCCTCATCCCGTTCGCACCGTGCCGAGGCCTCCGTCAACCCCAATCACCTGTCCCGTTACCCAGTCGGTCTCCGGATTGAGGAGCCAGGTCACGGCCGGCGCCACGTCTTCCGGCGTGCCCACTCGGCCCAGGGCATGCATCTTTGCGGACTGCTTACGGCCGGCCTCCGAGCTCAAGATCTGCTCCGACATCTTACTCTTGTGCGTTCCTTCGCCGCCCACGAGGCCCGGTGCCACGGCGTTCACGCGTACCCCGCGCCCCGCGTAGGTAGCGGCGGCGGCCCGCATCAGTCCCGTCACGCCCCCCTTGGCCGCCGCAATCGCCTCGTGGTTTTTGAGGCCGGTCCGCGAGACGGCGGACGTCATGAGCACGATCGATCCGCCCTCCCGCATCATGGGCCGTGCGGCGGCCTTCACCGTGTTGAACGCCGTGTCGAGGTTCTTCTCGATTTGCGTCCGATACTCGTCAAAGCTCGTGAGGTGGGCGGGCTTCAGCAGGACGGAGCCGACGAAGTTGGCGACGCCGTCGAGGCGGCCGTAGGTATCGGTCGCATGCGCAACAGCGTCCTGGACCTGGCTGAAGTCGGTGGCGTCGAGGGGCACTGCGTCGCCTCCTGTTTCGGTAGCGAGGTCTTTAACGTCACGTTCGGTGCGGGCCCCGAGGAGGAACTGGGCGCCGTCGTCGGCGAGACGATGGGCGACGGCGGAGCCAATGCCGCCGGTGGCACCAATGAGAAGGTAGACGGGGGCGTCGTGGGGGGAAGCCATGGGGAGGGGAGGGAGCACTTGAAAGATTTGAACACTTCTCCTAATTGTGCTCCTGAATCCTGATCCGACCGGTCCCCATATATTCGCGGATCGTTACCGTTGCGCCGAACGTGGCCCGGGCTGGGGCCTCTACGGAGTGCGGTCTGCGGAGGGAGGCGGCAACACTTGATCGAGGACGTGGAGAAGGCCACCTGACGCTTCGATGTTTCCGTCGATGATTGCGACCTCGCCGATCGTGGCGCGTTCGTTCGTGCGGTCCAACGTAAGGGTGTCGCCGGCAAGCGTGACGACGCTCTGGGGCGTCGAGTCTTCGTTCGTCGACACCTGACCTTCCACAATGTGCTGGGCCAAAATCGTCCGCAACCGTTCGGTCTGCTCCGTCAGGAGCGCCTCCATCGTTCCGGGCGGAAGCGCCTCGAACGCCTTGTTCGGCGGTGCGAAGAGGGTGTAAGGGCCGTCGGTAGCGAGGAGAGAGTCGAGCCCGGTCGAATCGAGGGCGGCGCGCAGCATGGAGAAGCGGTCGTCGGTCTCTAGCATGCGGGGAATCGTCATGCTGTCCGGGATGCTGCTGGCCTGGAGCGAGGGCTCATCCCCCAAAGACTCGGATGATTCCGACGTGCAGGCGCCGAGACTTCCGAGAAGGAGGGTGACGGCAAACAGAATGCTGAAGCTGTGGAGGCATCGGCGAGCCGATGGACAGGCAGTCATGGATAAACAGCAGGCGTACAGACAATAAAAACGTCCGACCGGCCGGGGGGGCGGGCGGCACCCCAGACTGGATCCGAACTCGCATACCGAGAGCGTTCGGAACCAACGAGGGGCGAGTACGGGGGCACTAACGGCCGCATGGTCTACTCGATGCGTTCTTCCAGATCGATTTTCCCCTCGATCACGTAGCGGGTCATTGGGCGACTCTTCCAGTCTGTGATCATCTGTTCGGCAGCGACCGCTTTGTCCTTCGTCGGAAGCTCTTGTTTGAAAACGAGTTTCCAGGGTCGATATCGTGACGTGACACCCGTGGAGGTCGTGTCGTGGTGCTCCAGGCGTGTTTTCGGATTCTTCGACTGCCCGACGTAGTACCGGTCGTTGTCCTCCGATTGGAGGATGTAGACGGAGTGAGCCAGGACATATCCGACCCCAAGAAAAGAAGCCCGACCAGGATCTGATCGGGCTGTCGGCTCCCCGGGCTGGATTCGAACCAGCAGCCCTGCGGTTAACAGCCGCATGCT
>JBDGQN010000275.1:0-2811 GCA_042219055.1 Salinibacter sp.
TACCTTCGTGTTAAGCAGCTTCTCGTCGGACGTGATGTCTGAGGCCACAATCGTCAGGGTCGTGCCTTCACTCCCTGAGATTTCTCCGTCTTCCGTCACTTCCTCATACCGATCGAGCAGCGACCGGCTGGCCTGAATGTCGGCCTCGAAGATTCGAGCGAGATTGCCAAAGGCCCGATCCTGCGCCGCTTGAGCTGAAGGCCCTTTGGCGACAGCAACGAGATATCGATCCTCGCTGTACGCACGATTCGGATTTTCGAACCAGTCCGGCGGATCCACCGACGCCTCATCGTTTTGGGCCGTGACGTCACCTGCACATCCACACCCGACGAGGATCAGTCCCATGAGGGCGACGACTCCGAGGATGTCGGTTGTACGCATTCGCATGATCTCAATCGAGGGTCACTATGGAGGATCACTATTGCAGGTAGAATGACTCCCCTACCGACAGATCGCGCGTCCCTTCGACGTGAATCTGGCGCGTTCGCTCTTGAAGAACCGCACCGTTGTAAGCTAAGAACTGAATCGTGACATCGTGCGTGCCGGTCGGAAGCCGGGCAACAACGGCGCGGGCCACTCCCGGCATCGTCTGCCATCCGCGCGTATCAGCCTGGGCCACGTATCGACTAACATGCTCTCCAATGCGCTCCGCCAGCCACTTGCCATTCTCTTGGCTCTTCTCCTTCACTACCTCCTCGGATCCTTCAGTCAAGCCTGCTTTCAGGAAGGAACGAACCACGGCACGGGTATACAGGATCGGTTTCTTCTTCTCGAACATGGCCTGAGCGGTCTTCTGCATCTCCTCGACCACGGGAAGGCGCAGCGTATCCTGCACGACGATGGCTCGCACACGTTCTACTTCCGTCCCGGGAAGGAGAAGGAGCGGAACCGCAAAGTCGAGCTGCACCTCCTCGTTGTCGACTTTGAACTGGAACTGGTACCGTTTCGCCTCTTTCCGCGGCGCATTCCCGTGAAAGGCGACGAACAGGGTGTTGTAGGCGCTGGGATTTGTCAACTCGTCGGGCGGAGGAACCCGTTCCATCGCCCCGCTGCGTGTCGAGAGCGTGGAGAGAAAGTCCGTCTGACCCTGATTGCCAATGGCCGTTCGGAGGTTGCTCAGTTCAATCTCCGCATCATCGGTCGAACCCTCCTTAGCGTACAGAACCGTGGCAAGGAACCGAGCCAGTGCACTATTTTGACGGATTTCGATGGGAGCACCGCCATCTTCTTTTCCTAACAGACGCACGCCGTCCAGTTTCTGATTGACCTTTTCGATAGCGACCTGCGCCGTGTCAGGAGACAAAGACGACGCGAGACCTTTATGTTTATCATTGATAAACTCTAACTCTCTATTGAACTGCCGCACCTCTACGAGGGCCTCATTAAGCCTTCCGCCGTTCAAATAATTTAAGCATTGGATTACATTTAAGTAAACGTCCTCGTACGGCTCTCCGCTGTATGCGAGTTGAAGATCATTCGCAATCATCGACTGTGCATTCCGGTTAATGCTCTTCGTGTAATTTCTTCGGATTGCGCGATCTGCCTTCTCAAAGTGCAATGAGCTTTTCTTCCAGTTCTGGTTCAGATGATGCAGCATTCCTTTCTCGAGATGATACAGCACCTCATCTTCCCCATTCTTTCGATACTCATCCAGATAGTGGGACATGCTCTGCACGTCGACATCCTGAAAATCTTGAACCTGCCTCAGCTGCCGTTGCGTCCGATTCACGGTCGCGGAAGCAGCACAACCCAGAAGACCGACGAGAGATACGAATAAAAGTAATTTAGGTATGATTTTTTTCGTTTTAATTGGACTACTTTTTATATTCGACCGAATACTGTCACTTAACTTGTAAAATATGAACACGCTAAATATCAAACTAATTTATTCGTAGGACGCGAGATGTCCATTTTGGAGGACTGTCGATCCGAAACGATGTCCGTCCTCGCTAGAGCCGAAGGGAGCTGAGGCTCGTCTCTATGAAGTACTCTCCCAAAACCGAGAAGGGCACACTTTTCAGAAAAGATGATTCTTCTAGTAATATCAAGGCAAATCCTGTCGCGTATTCGACAGATCCTGTCGTGAGATCGACACATGGTTTTTTCGTGTGGTGCAGCGGCGAATTCTGTCCCTCTGAGGCAAGAACCTGCTGGCCGGTGACCGCACACCCGCAGGCCGTAATGCGGGGGGGCGGGCTCGGTCACGGTCCTTCCGGGGACCTGTCCCCAATCGCACTGCGTCTGCTTTTCTTGAATAGCCCAGCGGGCAAGGGAACGTCCAGCGCCACCGCAATCGCATGCAGAAGCTCCGTCTCCGACTGCTCGATCCGGTCGTCGGCCTCCGCCAAGTCCCGGAGCGTTTGTAGAAATCTGTTTTGCTGATCCGATGAGAGCCTTCGCAGAGACGGGGCCGCCACCTCCACGAGGGGGAGGCGAAGCGGGCGCTCCAGCGGGGAAATAGGTTCGTAGAGGCGCTTGGTCTCCTCAAAGACCGACGACGGCTCTTGATGCCAAAGCACATCCCACTGCAGCGAGCGCACCGACTCTTCTTCACTGAGCATCAGCGAGTGGACTACCGCCACCGCCCCGAGCGGCTCGTGGGCCGCCTTCAGGACCCCCTCTGGAATAGAGGCGTGGAGGGCCTGCGCCTCGGACAACATCTCGGGGGTGAGGGTCCAAGCCCGATCTATGAGAGCTTCGGGAGAATACGAGGGCGGGGATTCCTCCGTCGATGCGCCGTCGGAGGCTTCCCCATCACGGGTCTTCCCATCGCGGGCCGACTGATCATGGGCCGATTGACGCCCCGAAGAA
>JBDGQN010000275.1:2821-4567 GCA_042219055.1 Salinibacter sp.
GGCGAACCCGCTGCTCAACGGGTGGATGTGTCGGAAGCCACTGGGCGGAACTGCCGTCCTGATTGACGGCATCTCCGAAGAAAAGGTGCCGGGCGGCCCTCACGCCGCCGGCCTGAACCCTGCCGCCTCGTTTGCAGTCGCGCTGCTTGAGAAGGGCACGGCCCAGGGCCTCCGGATTCCGGGTGAACTGCGTCGCCGCCGCGTCGGCCAAAAAGTCCCGCTCCTTCGATACGCGAGCCTTCAGGAGGCGTGCGCACAGGTGAGCGGTTCTCCCAAGTCCCACCCCAACGGCACTGATGACCGCTACGGACCAAAGAACCCTGTTCTGAAATACCTCAAATACAAGGCTTATCGATAACGTCCCAGCGGCCAACGCCGGGATGAGGAAGAAGGCAGCGCCTCCCGGAAGGAAAAACACCGCGATGAGGATCAAAACTGCCAGGCTCTTGGAGGTAAGCTCTCGGGCGAACTTGTAGAGCCCGGCCCACCATTTCCAGGCTCCTTGCATGAGACGAACCGGGGCGTAGAAAAGCCCCTTCACCACGCGCGACCCGAGATCTCGAATAAGCTCTAAGGCTCTGGTCCAGCTCATCAGGCGTTGAGAATGTGGCTAAACTCATGGGCCACCACCGCCTGCAGTTCGTCCCGATCGAGCTGCTGGAGAGCGCCCTGCGTAACTCCGATCACGGCATCCTCCTGTCCGAAGCCCGCCGAGAACGCATTGATGCTCCGGTCCGGCAAAACGTAGACGGATGGAGCAGGAACGTTTGCTGCGATGGCCATCTCCTCAACCACGTTCAACAGCTGTTGCCTCTCCCCAGTCGCCTGCGACGGATCGAGCCGCTGCGCGTTGAGGCTACGGGCCACAATGCGGCCGCCCTGCCGCAGCTCCGCCAGCCGGTTTGTGCGCGTCACCCCGATGCCGATCAGGATCGCTCCAGCCACCGACCCGAGGAGCCAGGGCCGGAAGACGACCGTATCCTCCACGAGAAACACGACGGTGGTGTAAAACCCGAGAATTAGGAGGAGAACCGTAAGCCCGTAGATCAGGACGAGCTGTGTTGTGTTACGCCGTGCCTTTTCCTGCCGCTCGAAAAAATTCGCCATAGGTCCGCATGTCTCGGTCCGAACAGTCGACGTAGCGTGCGGGTGGAACCGTATCGCCCGAAAGCCAACTCCGCGGCTTCCACTTCTCGCCTAGTGCCACCCCGAAAAGCCCGAGAATCTCATAGCCCAGGGACGGGCCAAGTGCGCCAACGAAAACGGCTCACGCACCACCTTGTAGTAACTTTACGGATCCTCATACCACTGGAGACTTGCACAATCTTGTGCTCCCTCGTCTGCAATTCTTCTGTCAAGTTCCGTATTGTCGCGTCAGCTTTCAGGTTTGGATCGTCCTCGACCGTCATCAGTAGTCGACCCAGCGAGTTCGGCGAGGGTTTTGTCGGTAGCCCGTCGTGGGGCGTCGACGAGGTGGACGAAGTTGAGACAGCTGTACGCGAACCGCTCCCCCTGCCTCGCTTCGATCAGATCCGCGAACCACGAAAACAAGCAGATGCAAACCATCCTACGTAGCGACAGCCCCCTGATCGGCGGCCTCACGGATGCACCCGGCAATCCACTCGGCCTCTTCTTTGTCGGTGAGCCCGTCCACCACGGGAATGGAGGCATCGTCGGTGGCCCCCGATCCATCCTCAACCAGCGAGAGCGCGTAGAAGGACTGACTGCCGATACCGCCCGTATTTT
>JBDGQN010000276.1:0-6267 GCA_042219055.1 Salinibacter sp.
GACCGCATCTCGTACTACATTACCGGCGACAGCGCCGACGTCACCGCGTTCAAGAACTGCAAGCTCGCCGACGAGTGGGACCCGGACGATCCCGATGAAAACACCGCCTATTACCTGAAACGGCTCGACGAGTTTGCCGACAAGTTTGAGCCGTTTTTCGACGAGCACGACTTCCGCCTCGTCTTCTCGCCGGAAGACCTCTTCGGGTTCTCGGCAGAGGGTATCGAAATCAAGATCACCGAGCACGAATCCGATTACGCCGAGGACCAGGAGGACGTCCCGTTTTGATGTCATTGCGTATTCCGTATTGCGTATTCCGTATCGGTTGCTTTGTGGAAACGGAATACGAAATACGCAATACGCAGTACGAAACACGCACAACCGATGGTGCCCCTTCCCCTAATCAGGCTGTCCTCGTCTCATGTCCGCCCGACGCCTCCTTTCCGGACTCCTTCTTGTTCTCCTTCCGCTAGGCGCGGCCGCACAGCCTGAGTCGACGGTTCCCATCGAAGAGGTCGTCTTCTTCAAGAGCGGCGTCAGCTACGTGGAGCACCGCGGGCAGGTGCAGGGTACCGCGACGATGACGCTGCGCTTTCGGGATGAGCAGATGAAGGACGTGCTGAAATCGCTCGTGCTCCAGGACCTGGGGGGCGGCCAGGTTGGCACGATCAACTACCCGTCGCAGGATCCCCTCGCCCGCACGCTCCAGGGATTTCAGGTGGATCTTTCCAAGCCGAAGGGCCTCGGTGCGCTCGCCAATCAGCTGCGCGGCGCGGCCGTGACGCTCGCGATGCCGGACGAAACGATCCAGGGCACCATCGTCGGGGCCGAGCAGCAGGACGGGCCGAACGGGGCGACGCAGTGGCGCCTCACGCTGTACCGAGAGCGCGGCGTCCAGTCGGTGGCTCTCGACTCGGTGCGGCACCTGCAGTTTGAGGATCCGGCGCTCCAGTCGGAGATGCAGAAGGCCCTTAGCGCGGTGGCCCGGGCGCGCAATCAGGACGAGAACGCCGTGCAGCTTCGGTTTCGGGGACAGGGCCCCGCCGGGTGCGGGTGGGGTACGTCGTGAAGGCCCCGGTGTGGAAAACGAGCTACCGTCTTCTCCTGCCCGAGGCAGAGGAGGGCGAGGGCCAGCTTCAGGGCTGGGCGATCGTCGAAAACCAGACGGACGCCGACTGGGAGAGCGTCGACCTCACGCTCGTGAGCGGCCGTCCGGTCTCCTTTGTGCAGGACCTTTACACGCCCACCTACGTCGACCGCCCGGTCGTGGCCCCCACCGCCGGGGAGCCCCTCCCGCCGAAGCGGTACCAGGAAGGGATCACTCCCGACACGACAACTGCCGCGAAGCGGCAAGAAGTGGATTACGACGCGAGCCTCGACATGGACGAGACACAGCCGATCCGGGAATCAGGCGCGCGGCCCCGGGCGGCACAGGCCGAGTCCACGCCGCAGATGGACCCGTCGCAGGGCGTTTCCGCCACCGCCACGACCGCGGAGGCGGGGGAGTTTTTCCAGTACACCGTGGACAACGTGTCGCTGCCGCGCCGCCGCTCGGCAATGCTGCCCATCATCACCGAGCCCCTCCAGGTCGAGCGCGTCAGCCTCTACGACCCCGACGTGCACAAGACGCATCCGCTGCACGGTGCCCGGCTGGACAACACGACGGGGCAGCACCTCGCCGCGGGTCCAGTGTCGGTGTTCGACGAGGGCAGCTATGCGGGCGACGCGCGCCTGGGCGACACGCCGCCGGGCGACACCCGGTTCGTGACCTACGCCCTCAACCAGGACGTGCAGGTCGACCCAGACGGCGGGCGCACAGAGGAAACGGTCGAGACCGGCACGATTGTCGAGGGTGTTCTGACGATGACGCGGACACGCCTCGCGTCTCAGACCTACACGATCGACAACGAGGGCGAAACCGAGGTCACTCTCATCGTGGAGCACCCTCGGCGCAACGGGTGGACGCTCGCGACCCCTTCGGAGGTCGAGGAACGAACCTCCTCGGTCTATCGACTCCGCACCACTGTCGACGCGGGCGAGACCGGCGAGCTCGTGGTCGAGGAAGAGAAATCGCTGACGCGCCGGCATCAGCTTATCGGCAAAAACCGGGATCAGCTTCTCTCCTACGTCCGCACTGGCGCGCTCCCCGACGACGTGCGGGAGGCCCTCGAAAAAGCCGCCGACTTGCAGCGAAAGGTGTCCCAGACCAAGGAGAAGCTATCCCAGGCGCGCCGGCATCTCGACCGCCTCCGGAGCGAGCAATCCCGCATCCGGAAGAACATGAAGGCCGTCGAGCAGTCGAGCGATTACTATCAGCGTCTGCTCGATAAACTCTCGTCCACGGAAGATCAGATCGAGTCTTTGAACGAACGCATTGCTACCCTTGAGAAGGAGCGGGTCGAACGCGGCGATCGGCTCGGGAATTACTTGCAGAACCTTACGGTCGACTAATGTCCCGTTCATACTTTGGAATGTGGCCCCGACACAAACGAGTACCTTGCGAATTGCCCGTTAGCCCTTGCCTCTCCGAACAGCAATTGAGACTTTGCTTTGATCCCCAATCGGACGGCGTCAGGAAGGCCGTCCGGCCAGCCCTGAACTCCTTGCTTTACAACTGAACGGTCCACCATGAAGCGCACGTTGCTTGCCGGCACGTTCTCCACCCTCGCCGGTGTCGTCACGCTCCTGCTCCTCGCCGCCATCTTCTATTCCTGCCGAAGCGGAGGCAACCCGCACAACGAGCGGTCGTCCCCGTCCCACGATGCCCCGGCCGACGAGTCACACGCGGCAACCTTTCCTCAGACAGACACGGCCGGGATGCGGCTGACCCTCGCCCACGCCCCTTCCGTCAACGGCCGCAGGTTCGACGCCGCCACCGCGGAGTAGACCCGATTCTTTCCCCAGCCGCTGCCTCCCTCCGTGTCTGAGTCCTCCCACGACCTCCCCCGAGGCCTCGTCTTCCCCGGCCTTCAAGACGACACCCGCCGGTCGCCTCTCCTGTCGTTTCTGGCCGTGACCGTAATCGCGGGCCTCGCCCTCATCTGGCCCGTCTACCCCCTCGCCGCAGACATTCGGCCGTACATTCGGCTGGCTCGTCGTCATGTTCGTCGCCCTGGTCCTCCTGTACCGCACGGACGAACCCGGCACGAGGGGCTGACCTGTCCCCCCCTCTCCCTTTCACCCCCTCTCCCTTTCACCCCATGCCCGAGTGGGCCGTGATTCTCCTCATCTGCGGTCTGTACCTCGCCCTCGTACTGGGGCTTGGCCTCTGGTCGGGGCGTACCGTGTCGGCGAGCGTCACCGGCTACGTGGCCGGCGACCGGACGCTCGGGGTCGTCGTGCTCTATTTCGTCCTCGGCGCGTCGGTCTTTTCGTCGTTTGCCTTCCTCGGCGCGCCCGGCTGGGCCTACTCGCGCGGCGCGGCCGCCTTCTACATCATCGCCTACGGCACCGTGGGCATGGTGCCATTTTATTTTCTCGGTCCGCGGACCCGGCAGGTGGGGGAGGCGCTCGGCTTCGTCACCCAGGCGGAGATGCTGGCGCACCGATACGACAGCCGTACGCTCTCGGTGGTCCTGGCCGTGCTCAGCATTGTGGCGTTCGTGCCCTACCTGACGCTGCAGATGAAGGGGGCAGGCCTGCTTCTCGAAACCATCTCGGAGGGAGTCGTCCCCCAGTGGCTCGGGGCGCTGGTCGCCTACGGCGCGGTATTGGTCTACGTCTTCGCCAGCGGCATGATGGCCATCGGCTGGACGAATACGGTACAGGGCCTTTTCATGATGGCCGTTGCCTGGTTCCTCGGCCTCTACCTGCCCGAGGCACTGCACGGTGGCATTCAACCGATGTTTGAGGCCATCGCGGCGAACGGCAAAGAAGCGATGCTCGAAGCCCCGGGCCTCGCGGCGGACGGATCGACGTGGACGTGGGCCGGCTACAGCTCGGCCGTCATCGTGTCGGCCGTGGGCTTTTCGATGTGGCCGCACCTGTTCATGCGCGCCTTTACGGCCCGCAGCGATCGTACGCTCAAGCTGACGGTGGTCCTCTACCCCACCTTCCAGCTCTTCCTCGTGCCCATCCTGCTCATCGGCTTCGCGGGCGTACTCGCTTTTCCGGCGGTCTCCAATCCCGACACCATCGTGCCCCATCTGCTCACTCAGATCGAGCTCTCTCCCGTTCTCGTGGGACTTGTCTGTGCGGGGGCGCTCGCCGCGTCGATGTCCTCGGGCGACGCCATTCTCCACTCCGCCGCCTCCATCGGGCTCCGGGACGGCATCAAGCCATTGCTGTCCGGCCCGATGAGCGATACGCGGCAACGACAGTGGATCCGGGGCCTCGTCGTCGTCATCAGCGCCACGGCGTACTACTTCGCGGTCTTCTCGGAGGTGGGCATCGTGACGCTCCTGCTCGGGGCCTACGGGGGGGTGGCCCAGATCTTTCCGCTCGTCTTCGCCGCCTTCTACTGGCCGCGGGCCACCGGAGCGGGCGCGCTGTCGGGGCTCCTCGCCGGCATCGGCGTCAACACGCTGTTTCTCGTCGCCCCTCATCTCCGCCCCCTCCCGCTGCACGAGGGCGTCTACGGCCTCCTCGCCAACGCCTCGGTCTTCGTGGCCGTGAGCCTGCTCACCGCCCCCCACGACCGCGACCGCCTCGCCGAATACGTAGACCTGAACGAGACTTCCGAATGAACGAATCGGCCCCGCAGCCTCACGTCAACCGCACTGATGGGCGTCGGCTCCCTCCTCGGTTTCCCTGTTCAGTCCCGCCGAGCGCAACAGCTTGAGTGTGTCTTCTCCACCGGATACCTTTCGGCGTCCTCCTCATCTACTTCTCCGAGACCTGCCCAACGCCATGCGCTTTTCGTTTCGACGTGCCTTAATCTTCTTGTTCGCCACCGCCTTCCTCGCAGCTGCCCCTGCACAGGCCCAGGACGAGCTCGGGGGAGCCCTCGGCAGCATCGGAAAGAAATACGCCACGAGTTACACGAAGCCCGTCACCGACGCTCTGGGTGCCAACATGAACGCAGGCCTCTTCAGGACGGCAGAATTCGGCGAGACGGGCCTCGTTCCTGGCATCGACGTGTACGTGGGAGTGACGGCGATGGGAGCGTTCACGTCAGAATCTGCAGACTCATTTCGACTGCAGGAGAACGACGAATTCACATCCGGTGGCAATACCTTCGAGGTTGACTATCCCGACAACACGGATCTCCCCACCGCCTTCGGAGATGAGGATTTTTCCGGAAAAGCGGACATTCTAGACAAAGACACCGGACGGAAGGTAGACGAGGTAAGTCTGCCCCCCGGTCTGCTGAACACCTCGATTGCCCCGCTCGCCGTGCCGCAGGTCGGCGTCGGCACAGTCTTCGGCACGGATGTACAGTTCCGCTACCTTCCCGAGACGCAGATCAGCGACTACGGCTCCGTCTCCCTGAGCGGAATCTCGGTGCGGCACAGCCTGAGTCAGTACATTCCGCTTTCCCCCATCAACGTGGCGGTCCAGGGCACGTGGCAGAGCTTATCTCTTTCCGGGAGTGAGGGAAGTGTCAATTCCGGGGAGATCGTCGATGCGTCCGGATGGGCGCTCAATGCGCATCTGAGCAAGGATGTCCCGGTCCTTCCCGTCACCCTATACGGCGGGGTGCAGTACGAGTCGTTCGGCGTGGACGTCAACTACACGTTTCAGACCGGCGTTGGCACCTCAACGATCACGTACGAGCAGGATGCCGCCAACAAGGTTCGGGCTCTTGCAGGTGTCTCGCTGTCCCTGGCGGTCCTTCGCATCAACGTCGACTACGCACTCAGTTCGACCAACACCGTGAGTGCCGGCGTGGGGCTCACCCTGTAAGAAGTGGGCAGACCCGCCTCCCCCGGCTCGACTCCGCTTCGGAGACTGCTGCCCGGGGGCTTGTTGCGTAAGGAGTGATCCGTAAAACGTGACAACTCACACCTCACTTCTCACGCCTCACGTCTTCACCCCCCACTCCTGCGCATTACTTGTTCCTCCTCACGCGCTCCTCCTCACGAGTAGGCGCAATCTCCTCTTCGTACCGTTCCACGGCCCCCTCCACGACGCTCTTCGCCCGGTCCGGCCCGAAGAAGTCCTGCACCCGCACACTCTTGTTTTCGAGGGCCTTGTAGTCCTGAAAAAAGCGCCGGAGCTCCCGAAGGCGATGATCGGGCAGCTCCTTGATGTGCCAGTAGTCGTTGAACGCCGGGTCGTCCATGTGGATGCAGATGATCTTCGCGTCCTCCTCGTCGTCGTCGAGCA
>JBDGQN010000277.1:0-3172 GCA_042219055.1 Salinibacter sp.
TCGTGCACGTCGCCCGCTGTGTCTCGGCTGAATATCCATCCACCAAACAGCTTCTAAAGCTTCATGGCGCTGTCGATTTGGGTGAAGACCCGCTGCTGCATTTCGGACTGGTCGAGGGCGGTGACGACCGTGCGGTTCGGCACGTTCACCACGAAGGCGGCATCGTCGCGGAGTACGGCGGCATCTTGAGCCCCTTTGTCGTCGAGTGTATTCACGGCATCGGTGAGCGCTTGGCGTTCGGTGGTGTCGAGTGAAATATTGCGTTGTGCAATGCGCTGCTCCGCGTGGGCGGAGAGTTCGATGTCCTCCGCTTCTTTGCTCGCCTCTTTCAGGTGGTCCTCGAACGAGGCGCCGTCCGTCTCTTTCGACGGGGCCTGTGCCGGATCATCCTGGGTCGGCCCCTGATTGGGATTCGGGGACACCCGACCGCTCCGCTGTTGAATTGTCATGAAGCCCAGAAACTGCCTGAATCAGGAAATCGATCAGGGCGCACCCCGTGGAGTACTCGGTCGCGGCGCTCCCAGCGCAGCTCGGAGACTACTTCCTTCTTCCGGTCAGGGCGCGGCGACGCTTTCGACCCGGTCCATGGGAATCTTTGCCCCGCCAATCCATAGCTTGGTTCCGTTCTTTCCGAAGGCGACACGGTCCACAGATCCTGCGAGGTACGGCGTTGCCTTGACCGAATTGCCCTGCTCGTCGGTCGCCTCAATCTTGACGGAGTAGTCCCCGTCCGGCACGGAAGCGCCCGCATCGTTCGTTCCGTCCCACGTAATTTCTTTCGACCCCGCCTGCACGTTCTCCAGGGTACGGGTGCGGACGGCGTTGCCCGCGGCGTTCTGAATGGTGACCGTCACCTCCGAGGCGGCAGACTTCAGGTTCATCCCGATTTGCGTTTCCCCCTCGCCGCTCCACGAAAACTGCCCTCCCTTCGCCTCCACGTTCTTCCCGATCAGGTCGGTCGCGACGCCGCTGTTCACGCTCTGCGTGAGGGCACGGTTGGACGCCTTCTGCTGCTTGAGCTGGTTGGAGATGTTGGTCAACTGCTCGACAGAGCTAAACTGCGCGAGCTGGGAGGCGAGGTCGCGCCCCTTCATTGGCTTCGACGGGTTCTGGTTCTTCAGCTGGGTGACGAGAATCTTCAGAAACCCGTCTTTGCCCAGCTTTTGCGAGGTTGTCTTCGCCAACGCGTTGCTCGCGTTCGGGCTTCCGTTCCCGTTCGACGCTGAGGGAGAGGAGAGTGGCTGCATGATCGGCTGAGGTCGTGTCGTGAAAGAGTAGTGTCCAGGTCGCGGGACGCTTCATCCTATCCATTCGCGCCCGCCGTGCGGTCCGCGTCGGCGCAGCGCGTCGCCGGTTGCCTCCTCTTCGGAGGCCGAATCGGACGAGACGGAGGATCGCGCCCCGCCCCGCGTGTCCGACTCGTCCGGCGTCTGTCCTCCCGACGTGCCGGCGTCGCCCCCGGCAAACGAGAGGTCTACGTCGCTTCCGTACTGCCCTTGCATGGTGTCCTGGAGTTGCCGGGCATTCGCCGCGACTCGGCTCCGGAGCTGGGCGTCGCTGAAGCGGACCGACACGGCCACGCCGTCCTGGTCCGATTGGGTTTTGACGGTGACGGTGCCGTTGTCCTTTCCGAGCGTCAATTCCATCACGTTCCATCCGCTCGCCAGTTCAGCCGTGTGCAGGGGACCGTTGGTGGCCGTCTTCAGCCACGCCGTAGGGAGCGTGCGGGGCGATCCCAAGGCTGCCCCGGACTGCCCGCTTTTTCCCGACGAAGCGGCACTGCCGAGGTTGGACAGGGCGGATGTCCAGTTTTTCCCTCCCGTGTCGGCCCCAACGCTACTTCCCGGAAACAAGTCACTGACCGAAGTCGCCCGCGAGGCGCCGGCGGCCTGTCCGCGACGCGACGCGGCGTTCAGGGCTTGAGTAGCCGCCTTCGTCCCCGCTCCGTTCTTCCGGCCGTTGGTCTGGGTTCGACCTTTCCCGTGCGGGGAAAACGAAGCGGTTTTCTGAGACTGGGACTGTCCGTGCTGCCGTTGGTTCGTCCCTCCCCCTTTCTGCTGCTGCCCCTGCTGTCCCGACTGTCCCGACGGGGCCTTCGACGACCCCGAACGACGCTGGGGACCGGTCGACTTCGAGGACGCGGTGCGGACGGTCCGCTCTGCCGTCGGAAGATCCGGAGTCGGGACCATTCGTCGTGCCACGTCCTGTGACGTAGAGGGGGCGCCCCGGCCCGCACTTTTGGACGTTCGTGCTGATCCGAATTTCGTGGACGACGGGGTTGTACCGCTCTCGTTCTGGACGATGGTCTTCGCTCCGTTCCCCTCCATCTGCATGAACTTGACCTCCGGAATGCGCCGGAGCAGCCTCCGTCGGGCCTCGCTGCTCGTCCCCGAGGCGGTCCGTCCAGAGGGAGACGGCACCGTCAGGGAGGCGGATTTCGTTCGGAATGGCTGCGACCGGAATACGGCTCGTTCGTGCACTCCTGCCGGTAGACGGCCCCCATTTCCTCGTCCTCCCATGCCTAAGGACACGGCGACCCGGTGCTTCACAGAGGCTGTCTTCGCCTCCTGCGGACCCTGCGCCCCCGAACTGCCCTGTTTCGAGGAAGGAGACTTTTGCCCCTGCGGCCGGCCCTTCCGGGCCCCGGTCGTCCCCGTCGATCCGGACGTCTTGTTCGCGCCTGCCTTCCCTCGGCCGGCTGTCTTTCCCGAGCCCTTCTGGTCGCTTGGTGCCCGACGCTGCTTCGCGGTTCCTGATGACTCTGCGCTCCGGCCGCCTTTGGCTTGTGCCTTCTGCCCCTGCCCCCGGCGCTGCCCCGACGACGTGGTCTCGGCCGACGATTTGCGGCCCGACGATCTGTTCTTCGCACGCCCCGACGAACCAGACGCGCCGTTCTGTCCCTTCGACGTTCCAGTTTTCGGCGTGCTTCCCGACGCCTTGCTCGTCGTCTTGCTAGCTGTCGCTTTGTTAGATGTCGCCGTCCCGTCCGCCACCCCTTTCGACGAGCTTGCCTGCGACGAGCTCCCTTGCGATGGGCTCCCCTGCGATGGGCTCCCCTGCGATGGGCTCCCCTGCGATGGGCTCCCCTGCGACGACGAGTGCGCAGAGGATTGTGAGGATTGGGCCGAAGCCCCGGACGTCGCGGTGGACGCCGACCGAGGTCCCCCTGACG
>JBDGQN010000277.1:3272-19313 GCA_042219055.1 Salinibacter sp.
GATTGGGCCGAAGCCCCGGACGTCGCGGTGGACGCCGACCGAGGTCCCCCTGACGCCGACGACTGGGCTTTCCCCTGACGGGTTCGCCCTCCTGACTGCCCGCCCCCCTCCGACGACGGCGCTGCGCTCCAGCCTGCACTCCGGGACGCCCCTGAGGACTTCCCCCCGGACGGCGCCGAGGAAGGAGACTTTTGCCCCTGCGGCCGGCCCTTCCGGGCCCCGGTCGTCCCCGTCGATCCGGACGTCTTGTTCGCGCCTGCCTTCCCTCGGCCGGCTGTCTTTCCCGAGCCCTTCTGGTCGCTTGGTGCCCGACGCTGCTTCGCGGTTCCTGATGACTCTGCGCTCCGGCCGCCTTTGGCTTGTGCCTTCTGCCCCTGCCCCCGGCGCTGCCCCGACGACGTGGTCTCGGCCGACGATTTGCGGCCCGACGATCTGTTCTTCGCACGCCCCGACGAACCAGACGCGCCGTTCTGTCCCTTCGACGTTCCAGTTTTCGGCGTGCTTCCCGACGCCTTGCTCGTCGTCTTGCTAGCTGTCGCTTTGTTAGCTGTCGCTTTGTTAGCCGTCGCTTTGTTAGCCGTCGCTTTGTTAGCCGTCGCTTTGTTAGCTGTCGCCGTCCCGTCCGCCGCCCCTTTCGACGAGCTTGCCTGCGACGAGCTCCCTTGCGACGAGCCGCTCTGCGACGGGCTTCCCTGCGACGGGCTTCCCTGCGACGGGCTTCCCTGCGATGGGCTTCCCTGCGATGGGCTTCCCTGCGATGGGCTTCCCTGCGATGGGCTCCCCTGCGATGACGAGTGCGCAGAAGACTGGGCCGATTGGGCCGAAGCCCCGGACGTCGCGGTGGACGCCGACCGAGGTCCCCCTGACGCCGACGACTGGGCTTTCCCCTGACGGGTTCGCCCTCCTGACTGCCCGCCCCCCTCCGACGACGACGGCGCTGCGCTCCGGCCTGCACTCCGAGACGCCTCCGAGGACTTTTCCCCGGCTTTACTTGGCGAGGAGTGTCCCTCCGCCGCGCTCTTCCCGGTGCCCGATCCGTCCGCGGAGGTGGAGGGCGCACCCGTCCCACTCGCGGTGTTCTTCTTCCCGCCGGCCCCTGTTTGGGACTGTTTCCCTTTTCCGGAGGCACTCTTCCCTGTGGACTGGGAAGAGGATTCGCCCCCGTGGCCCACGGCTCCCTTCGCGGCACCGTTCTGTGACGACGAGCCGGCGTTCGCCTCCCCCTTGCCGTCCGCTCCGCTCCAACTCGTCCCCGACTTCGAGGTCCTCGTCGCGGCCCCTGCCCCGCTCGACCGGCCCCCTCCCGAGGTAGAACTCGACGACTCCGCTGTGTTACTCGACGATTTCCCGCTCGCCTGTGCGTTTGTTCCGGAGGTCGACGCGCCTTTGCCGCCCCCCTTCGTCTCCGCGGCCTGCGAGGAGGACGCCGAGCCGGACGCGGGCTCCAGCCCGACCACCGATGCGCCGAACGGAGCCGATCCGTCTCCCTTCGATGCATGGGTGGACTCTCCCCCGAGCGTGCGGATCGGTCCAGTCGACTGCGGCAGAGACCGGACCGGCCGATCCCCTCCGCCGAGGGGCGTCACGTTCATCGTCTCGGCCCCCTGTCCGCCACGGACCTTCTTGGCCCCAACAAGGACCTTCGCAAACGGGCGTGAGCCCCCGTCACCGGACGTACGCACGGCGTCCGAAACGGTCGCAGACGCCGCTTCGGTCGGCAAGGACAGTGCAGAAGACTGCATGGGACGAAAGAGAGCGACTGGGGAATGAGCAAATCTATTCGGAGGCCGGGACGGCGTCTGCAGCCGGAGGAGAGGCGGACGATGAGTCAGCAGCCTCCTCCTCTACGACCTGATTCACGAACTTGGCGGCCCGGGCCGGATCCATCGATTGCAGGAGACGCGTCCGGGCGCCGCCCGTGGTTTCCTGGTAGAGCTTCCTGAGAACCCTCATGTCCACGTCCTGCAAGAGATTGGAAAGTCCCCGTCGCCGCATGTCCATCAGGGCGTCACTAAGTTCGTTGACTTTTGCACGCTCGTCGGCGGCGGCCGCCAGCTTCTGGCGCAACCTTGCCGTTCTGTCTCGCAGGGTGTCGGCGGTCTGTTGCACCGTCCGGAGCCGGCTCTGAAGAGACCGAATGGAGTCTCGAAGGGCCCGGACCACCGATGCGTTGGTCGAGCCCCGATCGGCCCGTCCGGACGAGCTCGCGGTCATGGTCTTCGTCCCGGAGCGGCCTGTCTCCTGCCTGCGCTCCGGCATCGATTGTTTCGTGGACGCAGAAGTGTCCCCCGCAACCTGGGCCGATTTCGGAGCGCCCGACACACGAGTGGTGTCGGGACGGCGTGCCCGGCGGGCCGTCGAATCGGCAGCCGAGGCCACTGCTTCGTTGGCCTCTGTGCCTGCGTCCACACTGGGCACCACGCTCGGGAGCACGACGTACGCCCCCAAGAGGCCAACCAGCGCAGCCCCTACGGCGGTGCCCGCAATGATTAAAACGGACGTAATCGTGTTGCCCTTCATAGGCCTCCTTGCATGAGCGATGAGCGGCCGTTCCGGGCGTGCCGTAGCACGGCCTGCTCGTCGAAGAACGCGACTTCAGCCTTGGCCTGCTCCTGGTCGTACTCCTCTTTTTCTTTGTCGCGGAGCTCCTCGAATGCCTCCTCGGCACGCCGTGCCTCCTGAAGTTCCGTCCGGGCCTCCTCGACGCGCTGCTGACATCTCTCAACGGCCTCCCGAGCATCTCTCACGGACTGTCGAGCGTTTTCGCGAAACGCCTCCGCCTGCCGGAGCTCCGCAGAACTCAAGGCCCGTCCTTCTTTTACGGAGTGCTGGCGTTCGTTTAGTCGCGCCCGCGCTTGCCGCAACTGCTTTTTCTTCTCGTCGAGCTCTCGCTCTGCGTCGGCCAGTCGCTGGCGCGCACGCTCCGTCTTGTGGTGCCTAAGCTCCAGCACTTTCTGCAGGGAGAAACGGAACTTCTTTCCTGGCATCGGATCGAGAGGGTGAGTGTCTGAAACTGTACAGAGGACGAACGCGCACAGACACGGGCATTCGAACGCCGTCTGCGCGCTCGCATCGGCAGTTGCCCCCCGGCGTGCAGTATGGAGGAGAGCACTGTCCGAAGCGGTCCCTCAGGCACTCACTACATAGATCAAAGTCCTTGCCAAGGCTATTCAGGAATCTGGTGAAGCAGGTCCTGAAGCTGCGCAGACGCGTCGGCGTCCGACGGAGGCGCGTGGACCTCCTGCTGCAGAAAGTCGGTGAGGGAGGGATGGGCGTCGACGGCCCGATCGGTCTCCGGATCACTGCCGGGCTCGTAGGCCCCTACGTTGATGAGGTCTTCCACCTCGTCGTACGCCGCCAGGAGCTGACGGGCCTCGCGGGCCGCCTCCTGCGCCTCCTCGTCGGCTACGCGCGGCATGACTCGACTTACGCTCTGGAGAACGTCGATGGCCGGGTAGTGCCCGGCCTCGGCAAGGTCGCGCGAGAGCACGATGTGGCCGTCCAGGATGCCCCGGGCGGCGTCACTGATGGGTTCGTTCATGTCATCCCCCTCCACCAGCACAGTGAAGATGCCGGTGATGGTGCCTGCCTGCGCCGGCCCGGCCCGCTCCAGCAGGCGGGGAAGGAGGGCAAAGACGCTGGGCGGATAGCCGCGCGTGGTGGGGGGCTCGCCCACCGCCAACCCAATCTCGCGCTGGGCCCGCGCTACCCGCGTGAGCGAGTCCATCATAAAGAGCACGTCTTTCCCCTGATCGCGGAAGTGCTCGGCAATTGCCATCGCGGCGCTCGCCCCCTTTACGCGACTCATGGCGGCCTCGTCGCCCGTTACGCTCAGCAACGCAGTGCGCTGGAGCCCCTCCTCCCCCAGGTTGTCGGTAATAAACTCGCGCACCTCGCGACCCCGCTCCCCAATGAGCGCGATCACGTTGACGTCGGCCTCGGCCCGGCGGGCAATCATGCCCAAGAGCGTGCTTTTGCCCACCCCGGACCCCGAGAAAATGCCAGTGCGCTGTCCCTTCCCCATCTTGAGGAAGGCGTCGATCGCCCGCACGCCGGTGGTAAGGGGGGTGTCGATGAGCGGTCGATCGAGAGGCGAGGGCGGATCTCGATGAATGGGCTCCGGTTCCGTCCGTCCCAGCGGCCCGCGTCCGTCGATGGGCTGCCCACTGGCATCGATCACGCGGCCCAGCAGTCCAGACCCGGCGGGGACTGTCATTCCCCGATCGGACCGGCGCACGAGACAACCCGCCTGCAGGCCGTGGGTCTGCTCCATCGGCATCAGGACCGTGGTGCCCTCCTGCACCCCCACCACCTCGGCGCGCACCGTTCGGTTTCCCCCATTGCCCACGTGGATGTGGCACATGTCGCCGACCGCAGCGTCCAGCTCGTTGGCCTTCACGAGAAGCCCCACGACGGATGTGACCCGCCCGTAGTGGCGGGGCGGTACCGATTGATCCTGCACGGTGTCGAGGGCCTCGGCGAGTGACGGCATACCAATGTGTGATAACGTGCCTACAATGAGTGTTGCTCTCCGCCCCGGGCTGCCCGTAGTGAGCCCGTCAAGGCTCAATCTTTGCGGCCCTACGCCGGGGACGCAAGCGGTCCCCGGCGCTGCGAAGCAAGTACTGGGGTGCTATGTCTTCTTCGGTCCCTTCGGGACGTGTTTGTCGTACGTCTCCGAAGGAGACCGACGAAAAGATAGCCTGGAACCGGGAGCGAAGCGGACGTTCCAGGCGTCAGGAGGCCGAAATAGGGAACATTTGAGCACACCTTGAAAGGGGTGGACCTCAAAACCCAATACACTGACCGCCATTTCGAGCGCAGCCTGGAAACTACTCGTGCTGCAGGCAGCATGACCTTCGGCCCTCGCTCCGCTCCCAGCGCAGCCTGGGGACTACCCGGTCAGGCCGTTCCCAGCGCTTCGACTCCCTCCTCTCTTCGGTCGTCGGTCGCTCAGAGCGCGTCCTCGAAAATGTTCGGGATGACTGCCTTCAATGTCCTTGTTCGGGTCTACTTAGGAGGGGTCTCGGCGTCGCTCGAAACGACCTGCCAATGAATTTTGAGATCGCGTCCCCTATTCGAACAATCACGATTGACGGAGCAGTAGACTGTAAGTGCTGATACCAGATGCGAGACCTTACTGTACAATTTGACACATCCTGATCGCGTAGGGCCGCATGCCGGATGCATCGTCCATAAACAGCACCGGACGACCTGCCCAGTGAAGCGTCGCATCTGGGGTCAGCACCGTAGAGGCGTACGAGCCATGCCCCTCCCCCCACGCTCACTTCCTACCCGTCGACGCGCAGGCCTGACCCCGAAGGGCAAAGACGGTCTCCCCCCCTGCTCACGTACCGGAATCGGTCGGCCCCGACGCCGACAGGCTCAGGCGATCGCGGAGCGTTTCCAATACCTCACTGCGTCGACGCCGGATGACCCCAGCCGGGGAGGACACACTCCAGTCGCCCTCAGTGCACTCCGGATCCGACTCCAACTGCAACTCTTCGTACTTTTCCGTAAGGTGCTCAGCCAGGCCCGACTCCTGGAGACGCTGGTAGTCAACCGGATGGACGGTAATGGTGACGGGCGGCGTTCCGGCCAACTCGGCGACAGCCTCGGTAAGCGCTTCTTCCAAGGCCTCCCGCAACGAGTCAGAAATGGGGGCGTCGACAATCGCCTCCGCCAAGTGGAGGGCCAGTTCGACGAAGCGTGATTCGTTGTCCTCGATGTACTGGGTCCAAAGCTCCTCAAACTGGGCAGTGTCGTCGATGAGCTCCTCGCGTTCTTCCTGCCACTCGGCCCGGAGCGTCGTCTCGGCCTCCTCGTAGCCATCGTCGTATCCAGCCTCGTACCCCTCTTCGTACCCGGTCTCGTAGCCTTCGGTACGAGCGTCTTCGACGGCCTCCTCGAGATGCTCCTGCCACTCCGCATCGGTGCGCTCGGGGAAGTCGTCCTCCTCGTCCTCTCCTTCCTTTCCCTCCTCTTCGCCGGTGTTCTCCCCCGGGGACGACGCGGCGGACGACTCCGATTCTGGATCCGGAGACACGGGCTCCACGGGCACTGGCTCCGGCGTCTTCTGCGTCTGGTCCGCCCGGAGTACACGACCCGCCGGAGAAGCTTCCTCCGAGGAACGAGTGTCTTCCGCCGGCGGATCGACCTTCTCCGCCGGAATTCGCGACGAGGGATTCGGAGTCGCCTCCTCGCGAAAGTCCTCCTCATCGAGCGAGGCGGACGTAACGTCCGATTGTTCGTCCTTCTTGATGACACGGCCCATCTCGATCGTGCGTCCCAATGCAAGAGCAAAAATTCACATGTGTAGAGGCTGAGTACCGAACAGCCCCGAGGTTCATCCCGAAACCTTCCGGGGCGAAACGTCCCCTCCCGACAGCCAATGCAGCGGGCCTTTGGACGCGGCCCCCAAGCCCCCCAGACGCCCCTGCTACTGCACCATTGACTCCTCGGAGGCTCGTGAAAGTACAATTTCCTCCTGGGCCTCCAACTCTTGAGCCTTTTCTAGGATGCGATGCTGGGCCTCCTCCACGTCACTTACCCGCACACGACCGAGAAGCTCGATTTCTTCCTCGATGGACTCGGCCACCCGGTCGCTGACGTTGCGCATGACTTTCTGCTTGAGTTCGTCCGAGGCCGCCTTGAGGGCAAGGGCAAGATCGTCCTGGTCGACCTCCATGAGCAGCGTCTGCAGGTCTTCCCCCCGGATGTGCACCAGATCGTCGAAGACGAACATGAGGTTCTTGATCGATGTGGCCAGCTCTTCATCCCGTTCGCGGAGCGATTCCAGGATGGTCTTCTCGGACGACCGGCTCGTAGTGTTGAGGATTTCGGCCACCTGATCGATGCCGCCCGCCACGCTTGTTTCGGCGCCAATGACGGACCCTAACTGATTGCGAATCACCTCTTCAATGTCATTAATCATCTCGGGCGAGGTGTTGCCCATCGTCGCCAGTCGGTACATAATCTCGCTCTGCAGATCCTCCTCCAAGCCCGAAGTAATCTCGGCGGCCTTCCGGGGATTGAGGTGCGCGAGGATGAGCGCAGCCGTCTGCGGATGCTCGCGGCGAAGGAAGTTGGTCAGTTGGTCGGTCTCGACTGTCTGGAGCAGGTGAAAGGCCGACACCTCCATGGCTGCCTCCACCCGCATCATGATGTCTTCGGCCCGGTGGGGCCCCATGGCCTCATTGAGCACCTCCCGCGCATAATCGACGCCTCCTTGTGCGACGTAGCTCTGGGCTCGCACAACGTCCCGGTACTCCAGGAGCACGTCTTCGACCAGGTCGCTGGGCGCATTGCGCATCCGGGCCACCTCCACCGACACCTGCTCCACCTCTCGGTCGTTGAGGTGCTGAAGCACTTCGCTGGCCGTTTCGACGCCCAGGGCAATGAGCAGAACAGCCGCCTTCTGCGCCCCCGAGAGCTCATCGGGATCCTCGGGCAACGAACTTGGGGAAGCAGGCCCCGAACTCTGGGCGACGGGATTCGAATTTGGAACCTTCTTATCCGAATCTGTCGGGTTCTCGTACGCTGGATCAGGCATGTACGTGGAATATCGTTGTTAGATCACGAGGCTGGTTTTAGATCACGAGGTCACGGGGAGAGGGGGCGTTCAGACGCACACGGTCGACCTTCTACGTAGAGCGATCTTCCACAATCCACGCCCGAATTAGCTCGGCGGTCTGCTCGGGATGATCCTGAACCTGCCCCTGAATCTCCTCGAACATCTCACTTCGGGCTTCAATGCGCGCCTTTGCTTCCTGAGAAAGCTTGCTGGTGTACATATCATCCTCAAGAACTAGCTCTTCCTCCTCTTCCGCCTCTAAGGCTTCGGATTCCCCCTCTTCTAGAGCCTCGGGCGAGCTGTCGTCGGCAAGCTGGGATTCGGAGTCGGGCTGATCAATCTGCCGGGGCTGGTTCGACTGGAGCTGCGTCGGGCCTTCCCTCTGAGGCTGCATGATCTGGCGTCCGAGGGAGCGGAGCAGCCACACAGCCGCCCCAATCGCCACCAGGATGAGCCCGTACCGCAGATACGTCCGTGTGCTCGTTGCTCCTCCCTGATCGCGAACAACCTGCCCCGCCCGCTTGGTCGGACGGCCATCGAACCGAGTCTGCTGAATGGTAAAACTGTCGCCCCGCTCTGCATCGAACCCCACGGCATTCTTGACGACAGACGCAATCTTGGCGATCTCCTCCTCACTGCGGGGCTCATAGGTCGGGGTCCCGCCGTCCTCCCCAGTTTTTTTGTAGTCGACGACGACCGACACCGTGAGCCGCGAGATATCTCCCACGCTGTCTTTCGACCGCTTCTTCGTACGGCTCACCTCGTAGTTGCGAACCGTGGACACGGAACTGGGTCCGGTCGCTGCAGAATCATTGCTGTTTTTCCGCGTCCGCTCCTCGCTGATCACGGTCGCACTCTCGGGATCCACCATGTTGCGCTTCGTGACCGTGCGACTGAAGTCCAGCTCCGCGGACACCCGTACAACGGCGTTGCCTCTCCCCAGTACTTTTCGGAGCATCGACTGCCCGCGCTTCGCCAAGTGCTTCTCTACGGAGCGTCGCATGTCCATCTGCGTGGAGGTGAGCTGGATGTTCTCGCTTGCCGCTTTCGGGTCGGAGAGCATGTTGCCCTCCGCATCGAGAATGGTGACCTGCGACGAGCCGAGTTCTTTGACGGCGCCGCTTACCAACTGCGCAATTCCCTGCACCTGAGACTGAGCGAGCGAACCTCCCCCAAGCCCCAGCACGACGGACGCACTCGCCTTCTTCTCCTTCTGGTCCTGAAATGGATCGCGCTTCGGCTTCACGAGGTGCACCCGCGCACTCTGTACCTGTTCAATCTGAGCAATGGTCTGGGCCAGCTCTCCTTCTAGGGCCCGCTTGCTATTGAGCTTCTGCATGAAGTCTGTCATGCCGAGGGTTCCCTGATCGAACAGCTCGTACCCTGCCTGGCCGTTCTGAACGACCCCTTTGGCACTGAACTGAAGCCGGAGCTCGTGGACTGACGTGCGAGGGACGTACACCGCCGTCCCTTGCTCCTTTAGTTTGTACGGCGTTCCTTTTTCCCGAAGCGTCTGCACCACGCGGTTGGCATTCTGCGGCTTCAGATCCCCAAACAGCAACGTGTAGTCCGGCTGGTTCGACCAGTACGCCACTCCTATGA
Organism: Salinibacter sp.; assembly: GCA_042219055.1. GTDB lineage: Bacteria > Bacteroidota > Rhodothermia > Rhodothermales > Salinibacteraceae > Salinibacter. Next base: position 12,448 of record JBDGQN010000277.1, read on the forward strand.
GCAACCCTATTGTGCCGAGGGCAATGCCCCCAAGCCCAAGCTGCTGGCCCCACGAGAGCCCCTCCAGAAGTTGGCGAATACGTGCGAGGAAGGACGGCATGAACGAGTGTGCTGTCGCCCAACGGTGAGGCAGAAAATGAAGGGGGAAAATGCCTCCTCTCCACCAAAAAGCCAGTTCTCAAAGGCGAGAGAGGCAGGTCCAACGTGCTAGATTCGGGTTTGCATCAACTTCTTGTAGGCCTGAAGGCCCCGGTTGCGCACCTCGTTCATGAGCTCAAACTGCAGCTTGGCCTGTTTCATCGAAATCATGACCTCATGGAGGTTTTGCTCTTCGCCCGCCACGAAGGCACTGATTTTTTCGTTGGCCACCTCCTGTGACTGGTCGACGCTGTCGATGGCCTGCTTCAGGGTATCCTCAAAACTAGGGCCATCCGTCGCCTCCTGAAGGTCGGGGAGCTCGTCCCCGCCGTCGTCCTGCGACTGCAGCGAAGCGGTCCGGAATTGCTGAAGCTGTGCGGCCTTCATGAATCCACCGAGCGTCTCTTCTATGGAAAAACAATCGTGCGCGTGCGCAGAAATGCGCCTCCGCCGGACCGAACTATCCCGTCACGTCCAGATTCCCCCCCACCGAGTTCGTGCGTACGGTCTCCGTCCCCCGACTGCGCCCGTAAAGCTGCATCGAGAGCTCCGGGTCTTCGGGAAAGTTCTCCTCGATCATCTGCTGTTCCTCCGTAGTGAGGGTACTCTCCCCCGTCTTCTGAAGCGCCGTGTCCTTCTGGGCGCTTGCCCCGGAGGTCGTTTTTTCAGGGCTGTCCGGCGAAGACGTCGACGACGGAGACGGCTGCGACGAGGGCGTCCCTCGCGTGTATGCGGCGCGTCCGGCGGCGTGAGAAGACGGTACCGAAGTCATAGGAGGAGGAATCGATCAATCAAACGAGGAGGCGCGGGACGAAGGCCCGGAAGCGCCGGGGTCACTTGGGGGTCACATCTTGAAGGTCTGGCGGACCATTTTCTTGGTCGCCTCGACCGCCGAGAGGTTGGCCTCGTACACCCGATTGGCGGAGGTCATGCGGGCCATCTCCTGCGCCACATTGACATCCGGATAATGAACGTAGCCGTTCTCGTCGGCGTTGGGATGGGACGGGTCATACTCAAGACGCTCCCGTTGGACTTCTTTGATCTCGGTGGTCGGGCCAAGCTTTTCCATGTTGCGCTCCAGACGCACCGAGCTCCCCTGCAGGTGCTCGCGATCCGCCGTTCGGAGCTCCATCTCCGTGTCGGCCTGGGATTGCTGCAACTGGGCGTAGTCATCGTCTCCCACTTCCTGCACCACCCGTTTCAGAGCATAGGGGTCTCCGTCCTCCGTGATCGACGTATTGGCGTTGGCAAGATTTTCCGTCGCGGCAGCCAGCTTGCGGCGCTGGGCCGCCATTCCTCGCGACGCAATGCGCATAGAGGGAAGCAGACGAGAGGAGGCAGGCATGGCGCGAACAAGGGTCGGTGACAAACAACACTCGCAAAGTCCTCCGAGCGTACCGAAGACGGATGGACGGACCTAACTGGACCGGCCCGTAATTCCAGTCCGCATCATCTCAAAGTGATCGCTCAGTGCCCGTGTAGCGAGCTGTGTGCGCATCTGCGTGTCCGACAGGGCCATAAGTTCCTGTTCAAGGACGGGCTTCTGATCCTCCACCTCCACGGTTGGCTCTACCTCCGCCTCCTCCGCATCGATCTCGGGGCTGTCCCGCGCCGACCGCAGCTTTTTCTCAAAGGAAACCGACGCGCGATCGTATCCCGGCGTGTCTACATTGGCCAGATTGCTGGAGAGTGCGCGCCGCCGCTTCGCGTAGGCGGTCATCGCATTCCGAAGAAGGCTCAACTTCGCCGTGTCCATGGGTGTGCTCGCAGAAGATGGAAGATCACACGGGATCCATACCTTATCCGCAATCTCTGTGCCATAGGAGGGGCATTGAGACGCCCATCCGCCAGAGGCGCATGAGGCTGCGGGGAACAGAGACGCTTCGGAAAGATGAAAGAGAATCAAAGAACAGTGCGGCAATATTTGCCGCCTGAGAGTAACGATTTTCGGGGGCTCAGCACGAAAACCGTCCCTGAGCCCTCTGAATCGTCATTTGGCCGGACGTGGGTCGTCCCCCGGCGTGCGCTTTGCTGTATGGAGAGATCCCTGCATCCCACATTCTTCACACCCGCACTGCTTTCCTCCATGCCTTCTCGGACTACTTCCTCCCCGCCCTCGAGCCCATCGGTGAACGGAGCGGAACCGTCGGAAAGTTCTTCCTTTCCATTTGCGACTGCGCCTCAACAAGACGCGTTGAGGCAGTTGTCGTCGGTTTTGACTCGGCACCTCGGCACCCTCACGAGTACAATCTCGGGGTACGCCGATCTTCTGGTAGATGCTCAGAACGACCAGGAGCAGCGGGACATTGCGATGAACCTGCTCGAAGCCTCCACGCGAATCGACGATCTTCTGGCGGACTTGCGGCACTACAGCCGCTCGCTGGAGCCGGCCCCTCGCGTCGTATCCGTGCCGGAAACCACCAAGGGGGCCGTCCAACTTCTCAGCGATTCGGAGCGGGCTCGCGTGTGCAAACGCGTGGAGCCGCCGGCCGCCGGCGAGATTGAGGCCGACCCTCGCCTGCTGCGCCAGGCCCTCCTCAACCTCCTCCAGAACGCCCTCGAAGCGAGTGAGGAGACCGAGGACGTTCTCCTCCGAGCAACCGCAGACGACACTGCGTCCCTCGACACGACCGTCGCGTTCGAGATTTGGAACGACGGAGAAATCCCGGTCGACGATCCAGCCGAACTGTTCCAACCCTTTTACAGCACGCGACCGCAGCGCCTCGGGCTCGGGCTCCCTATCGCTGCCCACATCGCAGACCAGCACGGTGGAACGGTACAGCTTACGGAAAATAGTGCCGCGGACGGCGGCACGTGTTTCACCCTCCGAGTTTGATGACCTCGCTCCCCGGCAAATCCTCCTTCTTTTTCGCCGGCTTCTTCTCGCAAAGCGTTTCCCTGTTTTACAGATCCCTCGACAATCGCCGGTCCCCCCACCATGACTTCCGACCAATCCGACTCCACGACGAAAGATTCTCCGCACGTGCTCGCCGTTGACGACGAGGTGGCGATCCACGGCGTGCTCGAACGTCTCCTCCCCCGAGAGGGCATTCAGGTCACCACGTGTACGAGTGGGGAAGAGGCGCTCGAATTGCTCGAGGAAGAGTCCTTCGACCTCACGCTGACGGACTTTCAGATGCCGGGCCTCGGAGGAATGGACCTGCTCGAGCAGGTGACCGAGCAACATCCGGAGGTGAGTGTTGTCTTGCTGTCGACTCAGGACAACGTACAGCAGGCCGTTCGGGCCATGCGCGAGGGCGCCGTGGACTACATTCCGAAACCCTTCTCGACCGACGAGCTCGTGGAACGGGTGAAGACGATTCTGGAGAACAAGAAGAGCAACGGGTCGACGCCGGCTCCCGCAACGAACGGACAGGGGGACGCGAAGGACGCCTCCGCGTCTCCCTCCTCAAACGGATCCGTCAACGGAACGGCGGTCAACGGAACCCCCATCCACGAAAACGGGGAGTACGACCCCGACGAGGTGAAATTTGTGGGGGAGCACCAGAGCGTGCGGGAGCTGCGCAGCATGGTGGAACGCATCGCGAGTAGTCAAGCCCCCGTGTTCATACAGGGCGAGAGCGGGACCGGAAAGGAAATTCTTTCCCGCCTCATCCACGAAAAAAGCAAGCGGGCCGACGGGCCGTACATTCCCGTCAACTGTGCCGCCCTGCCCAGCGATCTGGTAGAAAGCCATCTGTTTGGGCACGTTGAAGGGGCCTTCACGGGGGCCGTCGACGACATGGTCGGGGCGTTCGGAAAAGCCGACGGGGGCACCCTCCTGCTCGACGAGATTACCGAGATTACCCCCTCCGTGCAGGCAAAACTCCTGCGCGTGTTGCAGACTCAGCAATTTCAGAAGGTCGGCTCCTCCGAAAAAACCTCCGTGGACGTTCGCGTCATCGCCACGAGCAACCGCGATCTGGAAGACGCCGTGCAGAACGGCACGTTTCGGGAGGACCTCTACCATCGTCTGGCCGTGTTTCCCCTCCACGTCCCTCCCCTCCGCGGCCGCCTGTCCGACATTCCGTTGCTGGCAGAGCACTTCGTGGAGCAGTACACCGATCGGTACAACCTCCCGAAAAAGACGATTGCGCCGGACCTTCTCCAGCGCTTTCAGGCCTACAGCTGGCCCGGCAACGTCCGAGAACTGGAAAACATGATCCACCGGGGCATCGTGATGGCCGGGGACCGGGACTGCATCGAGGAAGAAGATGTAGTCGACCACTTTTTCCTGGACGACCAGGGCCAACGCGACGGGAGTGCGAACGACGACATGGTCGCGCAACTCACTTCGAACGGCTCGACCCCCACCATCGCCGAGATGGAACGCAAGCTGATTCTGAACACGCTGGCCGACGAGGACACGAGCCAGAAAGAGGCCGCCGAGAAGCTGGGAATCAGCGCGCGAACGATTCGCAACAAACTGCAGGAGTACCGGGAGCAAGGGTTTTCGATTTAGGACGCTCCCCTCTCAGAGTGCTAACCGCTCGACGCGGCGCTGCTCAGGTCATTGGCGAGCCTCTGGGCCACCTGCTGCGTCACGTCCGGCTCGGTGAAGCGCCCGTTGTCCACCTGCTCTCGGAGCTCCGACAGCCGATCCGCGGAAAGGGTGGACGATTCTCCCAGTTCCTGCCGGGCGCGCTTGACGAGCGCCGCGTCGTCGCCCGCCTGCGACTGCGCCGCGCGGGCTGCGTCGGAGATCTCCACGCGGTCGCTGGAGCTCGTTTCGTTCGCCGCGGCCGCGCCCTCACTCTCGGCCCCGTCCGTCTGGCCTGCCTCTTGGGCCTGACCAGCCTCATCGCTGCGCGCCGAGTTGGGCTGAATCGGACCAGTCGAGGGATTATTTTGAACAGTCATATCTCCTGCGCGGGTAGGTAAGAAAATGATGCCGCTCTGAAAAGCGGGGTTCTTTCCTGCATTCATAGTCATCGGCAGCGGCGGAGGTTTCTTAAATTTCCTCGCCGCGCCCTCTGCCTACCCGCTCAACTCGGACGGCAGAACGCCACTCTTGGTTGTGTCAGGCCCATAGGAATCCTGCGCGTTGCGCATCTGCCCGATCTGGGTAAGTTCATCCTCAATCTCGTCGCGCCGGTCCCGGAGCATCCCTGTGAGACGCTCATTCTGGTCGGCAAGGGCCTCTGCCTTCTCCCGTCGCGCGGCGTCGGAGAGATCACTCTCGACCGACTGTTCGTCTTGATCGGGGAGGGTCCCTGCGACCTCCGCGCGACGCTCCACGAGTTCCTCGACGCGGGACCAGTTGTCGGCCGCTACGGCCTCTGCGATCTCCTCCCCAAGCCGAAGGAGCCTGTCGAGCACGTCGGAGGGAGACGGCATGAGCACTGAAAGGGATTTTCACAATGAGTAATGATCGCCCTACGGGAGCCGGGCACTGAGGGCCCGTTGCTGGCTGGCGAGAGATCGGATGGTTTTCTGTACGCGGGCATACCGTTCGCGAAGCTGTTGCTCGCGGCGATTGAGCCGATCGTTGAACTGCTGAATTCGGTCGTCGAGGCGATCAATGGAGTTGTTGATGATGTCTGTGCGATCATCCAGGATTCCCCCGGTGTCCGCAAAGCGTTGCACGCGGCTCTCGAGACGAGTGGCCACGCCATCAGATCCTGAAAAGAGCTGCTTCACGGCGTCCTGGTTCTCCTCCAGAGCCTTGAACAATGCGTCCTCGTCCTTCAGCTTGAGGGTGCCGTCGCGGCTGGCCTCGATGCCGATGTCTCGAAGGGTATTCACACCGTCGGGCTGACCGCTCACGGGACTCGTAGCGTCGGTCCGGAGCTGAAACTGAAGCCGGCTGAACGTGCTTTCGTCGGCCAGTGGACCGCGCGTGTCGTTCTCGGGGTCTATCTTCGTCTTCTCCTGGAGGAAGCTGTTGACCTCATTGAACCGGCTGATAAACTCTTTCACGGCACTCTTGGCCCCTTCCTTGTCCGCGGTCACCTCGAAGGAGGACTGGGTGCCGGTGGCTTCCTTCAGGTTCAGCGTGACGCCGTCGAGGGCGTTGGTAACCTTGTTTTTGTTGCGGTACAGCGTGAGGCCGTCCAGGGTAAACTTGCTGGTGAGCTCCGAGCTGGACTCGCTCGTCCCCACCTCAGTCAGTTCTCCCCCCTGTGAGCCTACCCCCCCGCTTTTGGCCAGCTGGTCTGCACTTATCCCGAGCGTCTTTTTCCCGCTCGAGAGGAGACCGTCCGCGGAGTCTGTGAAGCCGAGGCGGCCCTGATAGCCCGTCTGCGAGCTGCGCAGCGAGAGACGGGCAGTGCCGCTCGTGGGATTGACGACCGATACGTTCGGGCGCTCCTCAGACGAAATCGTCCCATTGTCGACGGCCGTCTGGAACGCATTGTCAATGGCCGACCGAATGTCTTTCAGAACCCCCTCGTTGGTGCTTGCGCTGGAGTCGACCGTCACGCTGATGGACGTGCGGGCATCCGGGTTGCTATCGGTCGGCGTGGCGACCTCTACGTCGAAGGTCTGCGCGCCGTTGTTCGTGAAGAAGTCGCTCAGCTTCGACTTGTCCGCGTCATAGGTCTGTGAGACGCGTCCGTCTTCGGAGGCGAGACGGTTGACAGCCAACGAGTGGGTGCCGGTGCTCGCTGTCTTGTCCGCCGACACGCTGAACGCCTTGGTGCCGCTCTCGGCACTCGCACTGCGCTCCTTGAACACGTCGGAGGTGGCGTCAGTGAATGTGCTGAGCTGGCTCTGCAGCGACGACATTT
>JBDGQN010000278.1:0-14633 GCA_042219055.1 Salinibacter sp.
CCTACGTGGACGGATGGGAGCAGAAGTGTACAACGAAAGATCGCAATTGGTATCCCCCCTTGGAGTACTTCTTCGCTTTGCTCAGGGCGCCTCGACTCCGCTGCGCTTCGCTCGGAATGACTTTACCCAAAAGGAGCTGCTTGATTCTGCACTGGGGACCGCTGCAAACACCGGTTTCCCGCGGTCTGGGACCGAAGGTCATCCTGTAGGGCCGTCGGCTGTCCACTGTCAGCAGGCCAAAACGGATATACCTGGACCTTGGATTTCCCTACAGCTGCTGCCCCCCAGAGATTCGACGAGCGGGGTGCGGCTTTCGCCCGAGAGGGGTGTTCCTTACATTTCAGGCTCCAACGCACACTTTTCCCTTTCCCCTGCGTCCCCCATGCCCGACGACTTCGACGAACTGGCCGTTGGCGAGAGCCTCGTCGTCTCCAACGAAGGCGATGCCCTTCGGGTCGAGACCACGCGGTCCGACGAGCATCTCTTTACGACCACGTACCGGGACCCCGAGACAGGCACGCTCCGGCTGGCCCTCCAGATCGACATCACCACCGGCGATACCGCCCTCGACCCCCGCAGCTTCGACGCCAACTTCTGGACACTGGACGTCGGCGGGGCAAAGCGACCGGGCACCGACCTGGAAGACGCCCTCTGCGAAGTGGACGACCCCGGCCTGGAGGTGAACCCGGAACAGCGCGAGATTCGGATCTACCCGGAGGGCGATTGATACTGTGTCGCGATGAACCGTGACCTACCTGCCCCCCCGACGCTTCCTCCCTCCTCAATGCGGCTCGTTCGTGCCCCCCACAGATGCAAAAGAAACAGGACGATACGCGTGCAGCGTGCGGGTGCGACAGTCTGCCAGGAACGACGCGCCACGGGTCGTCCCGAGGAGCAACCGTCTGTCGCGGGGACTGGCCTACAGGAAGCCAAATGTCCCGGTACGATCCGGTCTTCAATGCCCGCCGAACCGGCTATTGCGAAGGTGTCTCCTCTTTCCTTAGTTGAGATTCGTTGAGAGCGGGCGAACTGTGCGACGGGCTCCTTCTCGGAGGCCGCGTTCCCGAATCGGTCGTTCCCCCCCGTCGTCCTCCCCAATCGCTCCCTCCAGCATACGCTCTTCCGAGAGCCACCGCCGCGTGAGCACACGGGTCGGCGAGCCGAACGACGCCCCCTTCGCCCCCAACGTCCGAGCCCCGGACCCGCTGCCGGTCCGATGGAAACCGCCCTCCTTCACTTGGGGACCTAGCGTGCACGGGTCCTCCTCTCCTCCTCAGCATGGACCGACGCCGATTTCTCAGCACCGCTGCCCAGGCCACCGGCGGCCTCTGCGCCGGAGGCCTCTTGGCTACCTGCACCTCCGATTCCCCCGACGATGAGCCGACGACTGCATCTGCCACCGCCTCCGGCTCTTCCCTTCCGACCATCGGCCTCCAGCTCTACACCGTCCGGAGCGTGATGGAGAAAGACTTCCGGGGCACACTGGAGAATGTCGCGGCCATCGGGTACGACGAGGTCGAGTTTGCCGGGTACTACGACCGAACGCCCGACGAAATTGCGGCCCTGCTCGACGAGCTCGGCCTCGCCGCCCCCGCCACCCACATTCCGCTCCAGCGCATCCGCGAGGCGCCCGCCAAGGTGATCCAAACGGCCGAGCGTATCGGCCATCAGTACATTGTGTGCCCGTACTTGGCAGAGTCGGAACGCACGTCGCTTGAGGAGTATCGGCGGCGGGCCGAGGAGTTTTCGACCTTCGGCGAGCGCTGCACGGAGGCCGGGCTCCAGTTTGCTTACCACAACCACGACTTTGAGTTTACCGAGATGAACGGGACCCTCCCGTACGACGTGCTGCTTTCGGAAACCGACCCGGAGCACGTGAAGATGGAACTGGACCTCTACTGGATTCTTGAAGGCGGCTCCGAGCCGCTCACCTACATCGAGGACAATCCGGCCCGGTACCCGCTCTGCCACGTGAAGGACCGGGGGCCGGACGGGAGCATGGCCCCGGTCGGCGCGGGCACCATCGACTTCGCATCAATCTTTCGGACGGCCGAGTTCCAACACTACTTCGTGGAGCACGACAACCCCGACGCCCCCATGCAAAGCATCCGGACCAGCCATCGCGCCCTCCGAACTCTGAAAATCTGACGCCTCAACGTCTGCCCGTCGAGTCCACCCCCACAACCCCAGAAAATGTCGTACCGTCCCGTCACGCTGTTTACCGGCCAGTGGGCCGACGTCCCGCTCGACACCCTCGCCGCGAGCGCCGCCGACTGGGGCTACGACGGTCTCGAACTAGCGTGCGCGGGCGACCACTTCGACGTCGTTCGCGCTACGACCGACGACGCGTACATCCGTCGGAAGCGCGAACAGATCGCCCGGCACGACCTCGACGTGTGGGCCCTCAGCCAGCACCTCGTGGGCCAGGCCGTGAGCGACGCGATCGACGAGCGTCACCGCGAGATCCTCCCCGAGCGGGTGTGGGGCGACGGCGAACCGGACGGCGTGACGCAGCGCGCCGTCGAGGAGGTGAAGCGAACCGCTGCCGCGGCGGACGCGTTCGGCGTCAATGTGGTGACCGGCTTCACCGGCTCGCCCGTCTGGCCTCTGCTCTACGCCTTCCCGCCCACCCCGCAGTCGAGGATCGACGACGGCTACGCGACGTTTGCCGATCAGTGGACGCCCATCCTCGACACCTTCGCGGACGCGGACGTGCAGTTTGCCCTCGACGTGCACCCCACCGAAATTGCCTTCGACCTCAGCACGGCCCAGCGCGCGCTCGACGCCCTCGACGGCCACCCCGCCTTCGGCTTCAACTACGACCCCAGCCACTTCGGCTACCAGGGCGTCGACTACCTCGCGTTTCTCGACCGGTTCGCCGACCGCATCGCCCACGTCCACGTGAAGGACGTCTGGTGGGCCGACGAGCCCCAGGCCGCAGGCGTGTTCGGGGGCCACCTTCCCTTCGGCCACGAGGATCGATACTGGGACTTCCGCTCCATCGGGCGCGGCAAGATCAACTTCGAGGCCATCATTCGCCGCCTCAACCGCATCGGCCACGACGGGCCGCTCTCTGTGGAGTGGGAGGACAGCGGCATGGACCGCGCGCATGGGGCCGAAGAAGCGCTGGCCCGGGTCCGCGAGATCGACTTTCCGCCCACCCACACGGGGTTCGAAGAGGCCTTCGCCGAGGACTAACCCAGAATCGGGGGGCCGTACGCCCCGCTCGAACCTGGATGTTGAGAGAACCAGAGCAGCCCTCTCCCCTGCGACCTCCCTAACTTCCGGTCGTGTTGGTCGTGCTTGTTTGCGTAGACTCATCGGAAGCAAAAGTGCTGCAGTTTGTTTTTCCCTCCCCCCGATTCCTCCAACGGGGCTCACCGGCGCCACCGTTCAGTCAATCCGATTTTTTCTTCAAGTCGCAGGACTGATCTCCTGCCTACTGCGCGTCGGGAACGGAAGGCCCTACGCGTCGTGTTTGATGGACGTCTGAGTACGCCTTATCTTCGTCGTCCTCCGAGTGCCCCGGCGTTGCTCCTCCCCTTCACGACACCGCTCACCACCCGCTCCGTCGCGTATTGGCACGAATCGATACAGATCCGCACACACCATCACCGGGAGCGCCTCATGTGTTAGAGAGACGCCCCGGTATTTGCCGTAGCTTGTCGGAGTTCCGCTGGATTCGTGCCGCTGTCTTCCACTTTCATATTGCCGTCGTACGGGGTTTCTCGTGAGGTCGGACCCCGACTGGGCCGCACGGGAGCCGCGGCGATGCTTCTCCTGACCGGGATGGCCGTCGGACTATGGCCCCTGCCCACCCAAGCGCAGGACGCTCCCCCTTCCGACTCCGTGGCCACCGACACGTCCACCGCCGGCGAAGCCCTTCCTGTACACACAGTCAAGCCCCTTCGCCCCTTCCAGCCCCTCCCTCTCGACAGCCTAACGGCGATGGCGGACCTGAACGTTGCCGGCCCGACCGGCGAAAACGAGGACACCGCCCGCATCGACACCGGCCTCGTCCGCCGGTACCTGCCGTCGCGCCCCGACCGGAGGGAGGACGTCGTCTCCGGGCTGCGCTCCAACCAGTCCTCCCTCCTCTTCGATCAGGCCTCTGCGTTTCTCGGGCCTCGCGCCCCGTCAGACCAGCGCTCGATTCGGCTCGACTCCACCCAGTACAGCTACCTCGTTGACGACACGTACCGGTTCGGCGGGCCCCTCCGCGTACCCAAAGGGGTCTACCGCCGCGAGCGCTACCGCACCAACCTCCAAAAAAACTGGCGCACTCTCATCGAGCAACGCCAACAGCAACAGCAGAGCCGTGGGGGCCTTGGCGTTAACATGGTCGTCCCCGGCGGGCGACAGAGCGCCTTTTCTACCGTCTTCGGCAAGCCCCAGGTGGATCTTCGCCTCAATGGGCAGGCGGACATCAACGCCGGGTTCGAGTACCGAAAGAGCGATCAGCAGGCCAACATCACAGGCGACGCCAGCCAGATCAACCCCAGCTTCAAGCAGAACCTGCGCCTTGGCATCACCGGCACCATCGGCGACAAGCTCAAAATTAACGTCGACTGGGACACGAAGAGCCAGTTCAACTACCAGAACCAGGTCAAGCTCAACTACACTGGCTACGAGGACGAGATTCTCCAGAACGTGGAGGCGGGCAACGTGTCCATGCAGACCCCGTCGCAGCTCATCAGTGGGGGACAGAACCTGTTCGGCATTAAGAGCGAGTTTCAGTTCGGCAATCTGAACCTGACCGCCATTGCCAGCCAGCAGGAAGGACAGTCCAACACCCTGAACATTGAAGGCGGCGCGCAGAAGTCCAAGTTCGACCTCAAGCCCACCGACTACGACGCGAACCGGCACTACTTCCTCGGATACTACTTCCGCAACAACTGGAACCGGGCCCACGCCGACCCGACGACGATCCGGACGTTCGAGAACTTTGACGAGATTACCGAGGTTGAGGTGTGGAAAATTACCCAGCGCGTGGACGATCAGACGAACACCCGACAGGCGGTGGCCGTGGTGGACCTGGGGGAAGAGGCCCGACTTCTCGACCAGGCGAACGACTACGACTCCACCCTTGTCCCTACCCCCAAGCGGGATCAGTACGACCAGACCGATCTGAAAAAGCTGCGCGACGGCAACACGCGCGCCTCGTCGTACCTGGGCAATCCCGGCGACATGGAAAAGCCCCTGGACACCCAGCAGGACATGCACGCCGGAGAGTTCAAGCGGCTCACACGAGGGGAAGACTATCGGATTAACTCGCGGCTCGGCTTCATCTCCTTGCAGCAACGCCTCCGTCCCGGAGAGGCCCTGGCCGTAGCGTTTCGCTACCGGCTGAACGACGGCACCGTCGTCACGATCGGCGACTTTTCGCAGGGAGGCACTACCGGCGGCGTCAATGCCGATCGCCTCGTCCTTAAGCTGCTCCGGCCCACCGATCCAGTAGCCCCCAGCGCGGACGGCGCCGTGAGCCCGCCCGCGTGGTTCCTGGAGCTGCGAAACGTGTACAGCCTTTCGGGCCGCGACTTCTCCGCGGACAACTTTACGCTCAACGTCACCTACGAGGCCTCCGGCCAGGGGCAGCGGACGACGATCCCCGACGTAACCGGCCAGCAGACCCTGCTCCAGGTACTCGGCCTCGACCGCGTGGACCAGAACGGCGCCCCGAACCCTGACAATCAGTTCGACTTTCTCCGACAGACCATCAACTCGGACGAAGGGCTCATCTACTTCCCCTACCTCCAGCCGTTCGGGGAACGCATTCTGGACGCCGCCGCACAGAACGGAAGCCGCTCTGCAGGCCGACCCTTCGCCTTCAAAAACCTCTACACCAAGAAGAAAACGAACGCCAAAAAAGAAGACACCCAGAAGGATGTCTATCACTTGAGTGGCTCGTACACGGGCGGGGCCAAGCAATTTTACGACCTGAAGGCATTTACCGGGCTGGTGGAGGGGTCGGTGGAGGTAACCTCGGGCGGGCAGAAGCTCCAGGAGGGAGTGGACTACCGCGTCGATTACCAGGGGGGGACGGTCAACATTACTAATGAGTCCTACCTCGCGCCCGGACGCGACATCAAGATCTCCTACGAACAAAACAGCCTCACGAGCCTGCAGAAGAAGACGCTGCTCGGCGCTCGGGCCAGTTGGTCCCTACAGGACCGATTCTCACTTGGAGCCACCGTCATGCGGCTCAGCCAGCAGTCGCCTGCCGACAAGTTTCGGATCGGGCAGGAGCCAATCAAGAACACGATTTGGGGGCTCAACGGCTCACTGGACCTGGAGCCCCGGTGGCTCACGCAGGCGGTCGACGCCCTGCCGCTCGTGCAGACGCGGGCCAAAAGCAAACTCTCCGTCTCCGGTGAGTTTGCCCAGCTCCGCCCCGGACACACCACCACCGACGCTTTTCAGCGCACTGTGGAACGCGTGAAGAGCAGCGACTCGGATTCCTATGCCCCCGACGAGCGCAATGGGGTCTCCTACATTGACGACTTCGAGGGCTTCGAGAATACCTTTTCCCTCCGCGAGCAGCCGGGGAAGTGGCAGATCAGTGCCGCGCCCGACTCGACGGCCAATGCTCCGAAGCTCGACGGCAACGTGCCCGGCACCTACAACGACAACCAGAAGCGCAACAACTGGCGAGGCAGCTTCGGGTGGTATCAGCTCAATGAAAACATCCTGGAGGCCCTGAATGCGGGCGACGGAGGCGGGGCCACCAGACTCATCAACACCGACGAAGTGTTCGTGGGCCGCGACACCAAGGGCCAGGCCAACCCTACCCTCCGTACATTCGACTTCTACTTCGATCCCTGGCAGCGCGGCCCCTACAACTACTCGCAAAACCTGGAGGACTTTTTCAAACAACCACGCAAGGTATGGGGGGGCATCACGCGGCGTCTCCCCGAGGGCTACACCGACTTCTCGGTGCAGAACGTCGAGTTCGTCGAGTTCATCGTGAAGGTCTATCCCCAAAACGGCAAGGTGACCAATGGGGCGCGCCTCTTCGTGGACCTCGGCACGATCTCGGAGGACGTGGTGCCCAACCAGCGCATCGACATGGAGGACGGCCTCTCCCTCCAATTCAACCCGGAAGACTTGGGGCTCCTCAGCCGCATCCCCAACGCCGAACCCGGCCGCGGCATTGAGGTCCGGAATGGACGAACTCAGGACCTGGGCCTCGATGGGCTCGTCTCCTACACCGATGAGACCTACGACAAGCGCCTGTTCGAGTCGAACTTCTACTCGGACTTCCTCAATCAGGCCGACAGCCTCCGTGGAGCCATCGGGCAGCTTGGCCTCACCCCCGCCCAGCAGCGGCGTCTCCGGGCGGAGGTGGCCCGTACGAAGGCCGACCCCTCGGCCGACGACTATCACTACTACGAGGACGATCGCTACTTCAACAATGCCGACTTCTTTCCGAACGAGGTGCCGCTTCAGCAGCGCCTGAGTCGGTACCAGGCCGGCCAGGAGCTCAACGGGTTTGAGTCTCAGAACAAGCTGGCCGAAAACGTGAGCGTGAAGCGGGGCGTCTCGCGCACCCCCGATCGGGAGAGCCTCGACGGGGTGAGCAGCCAGATCAACATCGACAACAACTACTTCCAGTACGCCGTCCCCCTCGACCGCCTCAAGGAACTGGCCCGCACCGACCAAGGCCCCACCGACTACGTGGTGAGTAGGGTGGGGCAGCAGAAGGACTGGTACAAGGTGCGCATTCCGGTGAAGGAGTTTACGCGCAAGGCGGGCAACATCCAAAATTTCGACGACATCAAGTCCATCCGTCTGTGGACCACCGGGCACAAGGCGCCGGTGACCATGCGGTTCGCCAAGTTGGAGCTGGTGGGGAGCCAGTGGCGGGCCTCCACGTCCGTAGCCAAGCAGGCGGCGAAAAAGAACCCTGACGTAATGCGGGGCAAGGGCAAGATTCGGGTCGCGAGCATCAACAACGAGGAAGACCTCACCTATGAGCCCCCTGCCGGGGCCGTGGTGGGCCGCAACCGCACCTCCCGCGGCGTGAAGCAGCGGAGCCGCGAGCAGTCGCTTCTCATGAGCGTGGACAAGCTGAAGGCGGGCCAGCAGCGAGGCGTCTTCAAAACGTTCCAGGGGCTCGACCTGCTCAAGTACTCGAACCTGCGGATGTACACCCACCTGCACGGGGTATCGAACAGCTCGAACGTGAAGGAGGACCTCGCCGAGAATCTTCGCCTCTTCGTGCGCCTCGGGGCCAGCGAGACGGGCGACTACTACGAGTACGTGCAGAAGCTGAAGCCAGGCGACGTGCCCACGGCCAACGGCTCGCAGGACCTCTGGCCGGAAAAGTACGAAATGAACCTCGTGCTCGAACGACTCAACCGGCTCAAGCTTCTCCGCGACCAGAGCAGCGTGCCCCCGGACAAGGTCTTCTCGAGTGACAGTTCCGGGATCGATCTGAACCTTCGGGACTTTGCTCCGCCAGGGGCTGAGTTGAAGGTCCGAGGGACCCCCTCTCTCCGCAACGTGCAGACCATCGTCATCGGCGTGCGGCACGTCGGTGATCCCGACAACAACCCACCGGTGCTCCGGAACTTTGAGGTGTGGGCGAATGAGCTGCGGGTGAGCGGCTTCGACGAGCAAAAGGGGTGGGCGGCCAACGCCAGCGCCACCATCGACCTGGCCGACGTGGCCACGGTGACGGGAAGTTTCCAGCGTCGGACGCAGGGGTTCGGATCGCTCTCCAGCACCCTCAGTGAACGGAAGCAGTCCACCAACACGAGCTGGAACCTCCGCACCGAGCTCAAGCTCGGGACCCTCCTGCCCGAGGACCAGGGATGGCGCATCCCAGTGACCCTGCAATTGCAGTCGAACCGCACCGTGCCCCGCTTCGACCCCAACCGGGGCGACGTGGCAGTGAGCAGCGTGGCGAAACAGTTTGACGCCGTGCCCGCCGGCACACTGGCCACCCGATTCGACGAGCGATACCCCGACAAACTCTCTGGTAAGCAAATTCGGAGCCGGTTGAAGGACAGTGTGCGCACCGCGGCCGAGACCCGGAGCCTCCGCCGTACCATGACGCTTGACATCTCAAAGCAGAACTCCGACTCGTGGTGGATGCAAAAGACCATCGACGGGATGTCGCTGAACTTTTCGTACTTCGACCGCTCGCGGCGCGACCCGCAGAAGCAGCTCGACGAGAAGTGGACCTGGTCGGGCGACTTTCAGTATCAGCTTGATTTTGGGCGGGCCCGCACCGTGAAGCCGTTCTGGTTCGTGCCCAGTGTGCCGGTGCTCGGGGCCCTGTCCGATCTGTCGTTCAACTACGTGCCCCGCTCGCTCTCCTTCACGGCCAGCGCGAAGCGCAGCGCCCGAACCACCCGACGGCGGCCCTCGAGCCCACCGCCGGAGAATCGGCCCTACCGGATCGCCTACGAGTTCCGAGACAACCAGCGGTTTAACCACCGCCGGAACTTTAGCCTGAAGTACGACCCCTTCGGCTTCCTCAGCCTCAGTTACGACGCCAACACGCAACAGAATTTCGATGACATCTCCTCACGCACCCAGACGAACGTCATCTTCTCGGGGAGATCGGTGATAGGCAAGCGCATTATTTCCGACGTGGACACATCGGCCTTCCTAAGCAATCCGCGGGACTTCGTGAGCGGCCTGCCAAAGAACTATACGATCCGTGACAGCCTCAACAACACAGTCTTCCTGGAGCAGCGGCAGTTTCGCCGCTCGGGACTCGACGTCTTCCGCGACCTGCTCCTGGAGCGCGCGGAGCCCCGCACGAAAAACTACAAGCAGCGCTTCTCGGCCACCCTGAGCATGGGATGGACCGATCAGAAATGGCTCAACTGGATGGACGTCAAGGACATCTCCTACCAGTCGTCGTTCAACTGGCAAAACGGCTCGAAGGGAAGCCTTCGGGGGGCGAGCGTGAGCAATTCCGTCACCCTGCGCTCGGGGATCACCCTGCGGCCCAACAAGGTGTGGGAGCGGTTTGGGTTCTTTAAACAATTGAAGAAGGCTCAGCGCCAGTCCGGACAGGACGAGCGCGGCGGGCGGCAGGGAAGGGGGCGGCGGGGGTCGGGGGACGAAGAGGAGGGGAACAGAAGCGGAGCAGAGGCGGACAGCACCTCCTCTGGGGGCGGGCTGAACTGGGAGGACGTGCCCCTCCCCGACCCGAGGGGAATGCTGCGTGGGCTTGCCCTCATGGTGCTCGACATCAACGACTTCAGTGTCAATTACAGCGGCAATTGGTCGGCCAGCTCCTCCAACGTGGGGACGCTCAACGCGGATACCTCGGACGTGAACGTCAACTACAGCCTGCTCGACGCGGTGCGGGGCGACGGCCCATCGCTCGGCTACCGGTTGGGCCTCTCGCGCTCGATTGCCCCCGACGAGCGCGTCCTGCTTCCCCGATTCCAGATCGGTGACGCCCTCAAAAACCGTCACAAGTTTGAAGGGCGTACCACCCTGAGCCCAAGCCGGTCGTTCCAGATCGACCTGAGCTGGGACGTGCAGTGGAGCCGGCAGACCAACGTGACCTTCCGAAGGCCGCACCCGGACACCCTGAACCGGTTTACGACCGAGAACGGATCGAACTCGGCCTCGGTGTGGGGCTTCGGCTCTGTGGTCTCGCTGGTGAAAGACCAGGTGCAACGACGGCAGTCGGATCAGGGAGGCCGCGATGGGGGCCCACTCCCCGCGGGCCAGGTCGCTCTCACCAACACCTCTGTTGCGAGTGATTTCCGAGAAGCGTTCCTTACGGGCCTCGGCAACGTCGGCCCCCACGGTTTCGCGCCCTTCCCCTTGCCCGGGTGGAGCGTTCGCTACTCGGGGCTGTCGGACTGGCCGATTATCGGAGACATCGTGAAGAGCGCTACACTGAAGCACGGCTACAGCGCCAAGTACAGCTCCAGCTACTCGTCGGTGTCTACGGCCGGGGACACGACGGACGCCCCACTCGGCCAGTCCTTTCTGGAGCCGGACTTCAAGATCGGGGAGGCGCGCGTCAGCGAGCAGTTCCAGCCCCTCATCGGGATCGACATCACCTGGCCCGGCAACCTCGAAACGAGTCTCGAGTGGAGCCGGAAGGTGGAGACCTTCCTGCGCACCGCCAACCTGAAGGTGGAGGAGGTACAAACCAGCCAGCTTTCCGGAAGCATCTCGTACCGGAAGCGCGGCCTCCGCATTCCGTTCCTTGGGCTCGGCCGCCTCGAAAACCAGATCCGCTTCTCGCTGACGCTCTCCCACTCGGTGAACGACGAGCGGAGCTATAATCTTCGGGGGGCGCTTACGGCGCAAAAGCAGAACGACGGCTCATTCAATCCGGACCAGATTACGGATCCAAAGAACGACTACGTGACGGTGCGAAAGCAAACGTCGAAGTTCAAGGTGAGCCCTAAGCTCACGTACAGGCTCAGTGATCGGGTCACGGCAGACCTCCAGATCAATTACGAACGATTCAACGGGGACAACCGGCAGCCGTCCTACACGCGGATCAACGGGGGGTTCAACGTCCGCGTAAGCATCACGCAAAACTGAACCCAGGCAGGGGACGAGTGGATAGAAACAGGTCCCGGGTCCCTGTTTTCTTGCCCCATCGTTTCTCCATGTCGGTCTCCACTCCGGCGGACATTGTCGTGTGTCACCTGGGCCGTGTGCCCTACGAGCGGGCGTGGGCCCTGCAGGAGCAGGTGCAGGACCGTCTCATTGCGGCCAAGCGAGCCGAGCCGCCGGAGACAATGCCTCACGTGCTGCTCCTGCTGGAGCACCCGCCCGTCTACACCCTCGGCAAGAGCGGCGATGCCGACAATCTGCTGGTGTCCGAGGAGCGACTTGACGCGCTCGGCGCCACCTTTCACCGCATCGGACGCGGGGGCGACGTCACCTTTCACGGCCCCGGCCAGCTGGTGGGCTACCCGCTCTTCGACCTCGACCGCTTCTTTACCGACCTGGGCCGCTATCTGCGCACGCTCGAAGAGATCATCATCCGCACCTGTGCCGAATACGGCGTGACCGGCACGCGGGTGGACGGGCGCACCGGGGTGTGGATTGGGCCGGACGAGCGGGGGCTGGAGCGCAAGATCTGCGCGATGGGCGTGCGCTGCAGCCGGTGGGTCACCATGCACGGCTTCGCGCTCAACACCTACTTCGACCACATCGTGCCCTGCGGCATCGACGACCGCGGCGTCACGTCACTGGCGGAAGAGACCGACGCACCGGTGACGGTGGACGATGTGCGGGGGCCGGTTGTAGAGCACGTGGCCGACCGATTCGGAGCGGAGGTGACTGAGCGTGATGGTGCCGACGCCCAGACGTTTCTGCGGGAGATGATGGGAGAACACGTTGAAGTACTCGGGCGATAATGGCCGCTCATTTGCAGAGAGGCCTTCCGATGTCCTCTTGGAAACCGAGAGTTTCGAGGCATTCCTCACGATCTCCTCATCCCGCAGGTGTAGCCTCTTCGCCCTCGGTGATTGCGTCCACGTCTACCGGCGGCAGGTCGTGGTACCAGTCGTGGTGGGGCGACCATTCGTGGCACTCGTGGCACTGCGTTTCCCGCCACACCTTTCCGCAGTCCGGGCACTGACCCTGCGTGTCGAACGTGTGCCAGGCGTGGCCGCACTCACAGGTCCACTTGGCGCTCGACGGGGGCTCCCACTCGCACTTGGGACAGAAAATTTCCATCGCAAACCTCAGGTTTGAATTCGGAGGAAGAACGCTTCGATCTATTGCACTGCGCTCCGTTCGGCTTGACGCGGGGACGCGGAGAAGGGGAGACGCAACGTACGGGTGCCTTCACCGCGTCTCCGTGTCTCCCTTTCCGTATCTTTTCGATGGGACACTACTTGAGTTTGATAAGATCGAGGGCGGTGGCTACTCTGCCCATCGGTTCATATCGGTTTCTCTCTGTCTCAGTTCATCCCCCCTCCATCATGCCGACCTTCGATTCAGACAACTTCACGACCCGTCTGCTCGCCGAATCGCTGTTTTACGACATCGAGTATGGTCTCGTCGGCAGCGTGAGCCTCATCGATCCCGAGACGGAGCGAGAGCTGTACCTCGCGTCGTTCATGCCGGACGACGGGACGTACCTGGTGGAGGAAGCGACGGCGTGGGAAGAGGAACCGACGCTGGAGGAGGACACCGACGTGGCCTATGCGCTGGCCATCGACAGCGATGTACACGGGCGCTACGAGGTGCCGGAGGCGGCGGCGCAGTCGCTCCTGACTCTGGCCCGCGAGCACGATCTGCTGCCGAGCGTCACCGTGCTGTTCGAGGATGAAGAGCTGTGAGTATTGGTAGGTTGGTGGGTTAGTGCGTTGGTTGTTTGGTGTGCTGCGGGTTGGGGAGGGGGAACATCAACATGTCTACGCCGCGAAGCCTCTGTGCTCTCATCCGCCAGAGATCGCCGCCCACGCCAGCAGGGCCCAGCCCATGATGAAGGCGACGCCGCCGAGGGGCGTGACGGCCCCGAGCCAGCTCGTATCGGTGAGGACGAGCAGATACAGACTGCCGGAGAAAATGACGATGCCGGCGAGGAAGCAATAGCCGGCCCAGTGGCAGAGCGGGGCCCATCCCTGCGCCGCGGCCCAGCCCACCGCGAGCAGCGCCAGCGCGTGGTACATCTGATACTCGACGCCGGTGCGAAACGTCTCCAATCGGTCCGGCAAGACGCGGCCTTCGAGGCCGTGCGCGCCGAAGGCGCCGAGGGCGACTCCCAGCCCGGCCGCCAGCGCGCCGAGTCCAACGAACAAGTGCGTCATCGAGGAGCGGTCGGCCACGAGCAGAAACGAATTACGCTGCGTCCGATGATTGCTGGAGGAGGTCCTGGAGCAGGTCAAGGTCCGAGGCGTCGCCGTCCTCCGGCACGACCTCGGAGTCGGCCTCGCCCCAGAGGCGGTCGATGCGGTAGTGCTCCCGCTTCTCGGGCAGGAAAATGTGGGCCACCACGTCGACGTAATCGAGCACGACCCACTGAAGGTGGTCCATGCCTTCCCGCTTCCAGGGCGTCTCCGCACACGTTTCCTCCACCAGGTCCATGATCCCGTTGGCAACGGCCTTCACCTGGAGATCCGACTCGCCGGTGCCGAGAACGAAGAAGTCGGCCATGCTGCTGACCTCCCGGAGGTCAATCACAGCGATGTCCGAGGCCCGTTTGTCGGCCATCGCGTCCACGACGCGGGCCGCGAGCACGGGACTGGGATTGTCGGGGGTTCGGCGAAGAGACGGTTCTGCGGAGGAGGTCTGGTTGGGGGAAGCCATATGGTCAGGACATTGCTCAGGGGAATGATGAAGGAAACTGGGAATCCGCCGTCAGGAGGTTACCGGGCCTCCCGAAACGGACGAAGCTGCTCGTAGTCGTGTCCAATGATAACGGAAGCGTCGAGGTAGTACTTCGGCTTGATGTTCTGCCGCACGCGCTCGGGGGGAATGCCAAGGGCCTCGGCCACGTTGCGGGCCGCCTCCATGTTGCCAATGCGGTCGATAACCACCGAGTGCTCCTGGTCGAAGGACGAGTAATTGCCCACGTCGACTACGTCGAAGCCCCGATCCCGCAGATACTCGGTCGTCCGTTCGGCCAGATGGTCGACCCCGGCCCCGTTGCGCACCTCCACCTGAATGATGGAGCCGACGAGGTCGGA
>JBDGQN010000279.1:0-6488 GCA_042219055.1 Salinibacter sp.
TCGCCGTGGGCGTCCTGCTGGTGGCCTGGGTTGCGGTCATCCGGTTCCTGGGCCGAGAATACGAGGCGCGCAAGGAGTCGACCGAGGAGGCCGTGGTGGGGTGAGGTCGCGTGTGGGCGTCTGGGGGCGGGGGCGTGGAAGGATGGGGGCGTGTGCCGACTTCTGCGGTCCGCCGTCTCCCGCTCGCCGTCTGCTGTCTGCCGTCCGGGAAGTCAGTCCAGCAGAGTGCCGAGTCGGCCCGGGTCCGTCTCGTAGCGCTTCCCCGTCCAGGTCACACGGACCTCATCGCCCCCATCAATGACGGACGTTTTGATTCGTGGCTGGTCGCGAGCCCTCGACGAACATAGAATCGGGTCCGTTGCCCGACCGGCCGACGGCCAGTCGCACGCGAGCCTGCGGGTTTTCGAACCGAGCCACGACTCGGGCAGAGGAGTCGGTTACGGCCCCTGCCCAGAGCACCGTCGTGGAATCGGGACGTGCCGGGACTTGGCTCCGTGGGGCGACGGAGTGACAACCGGACAGGACTGCGCCGAGCACAAGAACGACCGGAAGAGTGGCGCCGCGTGAGCGGCGCAGGAACGTAGGAGACACTGGGTGTGACGCA
The DNA here is from genome assembly GCA_042219055.1 of Salinibacter sp. Lineage (GTDB taxonomy): Bacteria > Bacteroidota > Rhodothermia > Rhodothermales > Salinibacteraceae > Salinibacter. The sequence goes on from JBDGQN010000279.1 coordinate 605, forward strand.
CGTAGGGGACACAGAACAGCAGTCTGAGGCTCGGGGCCTGGCCTCCACGAGAATGTTCTCCTCCCCACTGGCGCCCGCAGGAGGGACCGGCAGCGCTGTCTCGGCGTTCCCCGGCATTTTGCGTCGGTCGAGGTCCGACGGGGGCCGTATTTTCCGTTGTCTCTCGGAGAGGTGGTAGACGCCTGCGACTCCCTATCGGCTTCCCCCTGAGACGGTCGCGGGAGAGGGCTCGCTCCCAACCGGGATGGACTGCATGGGGCCGGACGAGCATTCGTTACGGCGTGAGTCGGGAGCAAGGGAAGCCACTGCGGTGCCACATCTCCCTTCGATCTTCACTTCTGGACATGCCCCTGTAACGACCGTCGAGCACGGGGAACGTAGAGTCGTGATCTCTGAAGCTACTCGACCCGCTGCCTGAGCCCCCCCAAGAACACCAGTCGCTGCGCCCCCAGCGCGAAACCCCAGCGAGCGGGGCCACCACGTTCCAGCGCTGCGGCTGTCTGGGCCTTACAGAATGGTTTCTGCGCTTGCCCGAAAGAATTCGCTTCGCTCTGTCTGAATCCGTCCCTCTGCTCTATGAGCCTTGAGTTTTGGTACATGCTCCCGATCAGCATTGTCATCGCGACCATTGCGATGGGCTCCGGCGTCGGGGGTGCCACCTTTTTCTCGCCGTTGTTTATCCTCGGGCTCGGGCTGTCGCCGCAACTGGCGGTGGGTTCGGGCCTCATCGTAGAGGTCTTCGGGTTCGGGAGCGGCGTCTACGCGTACGTCCGCCGACAGCTTATTGACTACCGGGTAGGCGGCATGCTGCTATCCGCCACCCTGCCGGCCGCTATCGCGGGCGTCGTGATCGCCCATTACGCCGACGCCGACGTCTTGAAGCTCATCCTCGGGATGGGCCTCTTCGGTATCGCCGTGAGCTTTCTGCAGTCCCCCGACGAAGAGATGGAGGAGACGCTCAACGAGATGGCCCACGAAGATCCGGAGACCGCTGAAACGTGCCTTGTGACGGCGAAGGACGAGGAAATCTGCTATACGGTGTGCAATACCGTCGAGGGACGACTCGTCTCCGGCATTGGGGGCATTTTTATGGGCATGGTGTCCTCCGGCCTCGGGGTACTGAACGACTACTTCCTCTTGCAGCGCTGTCGCGTGCCCAGTAGTGTGGCCGTGGCCACGAGTGTCTTCGTCGTCGCCATCACGGCGCTCCTTGCTTCCGCCGGACACGTCTATGAGATCGCCCAGACCGGCCTGACCAATCTCGCCACGATGGGCAACCTCCTGCTCTTTACGGTGCCGGGCGTTGTGATCGGGGCGCAGTTGGGCCCCCTCCTCGCCGAGCGCGTGCCGGACCGGGTGATGGAGATCGGGCTCGGCATCCTGTTCACCGTCACGGCGGGCCTGCTGCTATTCGAGGCAGGGCTGCATTGATGCGTTGAACGGAAAGCATTTCGGGGAAGGGGCTTGGCGTTAGAAACGGGGTGTGCGCCCATGTGCCCCGGCCCTTCGTTGCCCACGTCCGGAGCACGCCAACCTCACGGCCGCGGTGCCCCCTGCCCTCTCCCGAGATCCAGGCGAGTCTTTTGCAAATCGTGCTGAGCGCAGGTCTTTTCACCGTCGCCGTTACTGCCCACGAAGCGCTTCTCGCGCCTCCAGGGAGAAGGTCCGAATCGCACCTCAGTCGACGCCTGGGGGCAGTCCCCTGTGTAACGATCAGATGATCTCTTCTCACAGAGTGTCCGCAAGCGAAAAGGATGCGAGGAATGATTTGAGATATTGAGCCGATATCTCTGCGTCATCTTTGGATCTCTTTTTGCTACCGACGATCTCAGTCCCGTCCTTCTCACCCAATCTTCCTGACTCCATGACACGAAACCTGTCGACCCCGACGTCCCGCTTCCTCCTCCACTTTGCCCTCGCCGGGCTCGCTGGAGCAGTGCTCCTGCTCGGAACCGCCGACACGGCATGGGCGCAGAACAAGAAGATGAAGAAGATGATCATGCAGCTCCAGAAGATGAACCAGGCCGACGGCTACCTCAAGGCCCATCGCAAGGTCAAAGAGCCGCTCGAACTCCTGGGGGGGCCCATTTCCTTCACCGTCGAGCAGAACAGCGGCGGCGTCTTCGTGGCCCTGCCCGCCAAGCGCGAGCTCGACGCCAACGTCTTCGGCACGCCGGAGAAGCCGCTCGCCTTCACGGGCACCCCGGGCATCACGGGCGTCCCGGTGCCCTTCCGCGCGGTCGAGAACGGCCAGTTCACGCAGCTGAAGCGGAAGACGCCGTTCGGCAACAAGAGCACGGCCATGCCGAACGGGAGCATGATGCTAAAAGCCACCGACGTGACGGCCACCGACGCGGCGACGACCAACGACGAGGTCAAATTCAAGGCCTCCTGGAAAGACAAGAACGGAAATACCTACGCGGTGCGCTGCTGTGAGATGCTCGCCTCGGCGGGCGCCGAGTTTCCGACGTTCGGCGGCGTGGTGACCAACCATCTGCTCCACGGCTTCAGCGGGGTGGGGACGCCCCTTATGCCCACTGAGTACACGTACGCCGCGTTCTGGGGCATGGGCGCGGTGCTGAAGAACGGAAAGGTCGTCGACAAGCCGCGGCTCGTGCACGGCATGCTCACCGAGTACGTGCGCAAGGAGGGCTACAAGCTCGCCCAGGACAGCGAGGTCACGCCCACACGACGACACTTTCACCTCATGGTGGCGCCGTTCATGCCGGTGAAGGGGGAGCACAAATTTACGCACAACAATGTGCAGACGGGCTTCCAGCTGCCCAACGGCAAGGAGCTCCCGTTCTGGCACGTCATGTTCGAGAACCTCAACATCGACAGCCGGCGCGGCGAGTAGGACACTGCCGGGGAGGAGGCGGGAGGCCCCGTTTCGAGCTTCTCGGTCGTCCGGACCGGACGGGGCCTCTCGTTTTCCTCGTCTCTTCGACATTCGCGCGTTCAATCCCAAGATCTGCCTCATTTATGTCGAGCAAACCGATCTCCCGCAGGGATTTTCTCCACCTGGCCGGCGGAGGCCTCGGTCTTGCCCTCGTGCCGTCCGCTGCGGCACAGGGGGGCGACGAACCGGCGGCCGTCGTGCGCATGACGAACATGCTGAAATTCAAACCAGATACCGTGCGCATTAAGGTCGGCGAGACGGTGCGGTGGAAGAACACCTCCGTCATTGTGCACACGGTGACGGCCGACCCCGAGAAGGCCACGATGGAGAAGAGCCTGCGGCTGCCGGAGGGCGCCGCGGCCTTCCATTCGGGCCGGATGAAGCCGAAGGAAACGTTCGAGCACACGTTCGAGACGCCGGGACGGTACCGCTACTTCTGCGTGCCCCACGAGGCGGCCATGCGCGGAACCATAATTGTCGCCCCGGCCGATGGGGAGTCGTAGACCCAGCCCCCGGCCACACTTTCCCTATCGACCGTCGTGTCACCATGCGGCTGTCCCCTACGGTCCGCTCGCTCAGTCGGATGATTGTGCTCGGCGGGGTCCTGTGGGGCCTCGCCGGATGCTCGTCGAGCGCCCCGACGCCGGACCTGTCGCGACTCTACGACCGGGCCGCGCAGTATCACGGGGTGGAGCGAGACCCAGTCATCCTCATTCCCGGGCTCCTCGGCTCTAAACTCCAGCACGTTTCCTCGGACACGACGGTCTGGGGCGCATTTACGGGCAAGCACGCCGACCCCGAGACGCCCCGCGGCGCCCGGCTCGTGGCTCTTCCGATGCGACGCGGCGTTCCCCTCTCGGCCCTTCGCGACTCGGTCCGGCCCGCAGGGGCCCTCGAACAGGTGGAAACAAACGTGCTGGGGCTGCCTGTGGCCCTCGACGCATACATCAGTATTCTCCGCTCCCTGGGCATCGGCGGATACCGGGACGAGAACGTTCAATTCAAAAACGTCGACTATGGGAGCGACCACTTCACCTGCTTCCAGTTCGACTACGACTGGCGGCGCGACAACGTGGAGAATGCCCGCCGCCTCCACGCCTTTATTCAGAAGAAGCGGGCCTACGTCCAGCGCCGGTACGCGAAGCGATTCGGGGTCGAGAACTACGACGTGGAGTTCGACCTCGTGGCCCACTCGATGGGGGGACTTGTTGCGCGCTACTACCTGCGCTACGGCACGGCCGATGTACCGAAAGATGCGAGGCCCGCAGACGTGACGTGGGCCGGGGCCCGGCACGTGGATCAGGCCGTGCTCGTCGCGCCTCCGAACGCGGGCTCGGCTCATGCCCTCGACCAGCTGGTGCACGGGCGGGACTTCGGGCGGTTTGCTCCCATGTACGCCCCCGCACTCCTCGGTACCATGCCGTCGCTGTACCAGCTATTGCCGCGTCCCCGCCACGGCGCACTCCGCACTGCGGCGGACACGAGCGTGGTCGTCGATTCGCTCTACGACCCTGCGTTCTGGCGACGGATGGAATGGGGCCTAATGGACCCCGACCAAGCCGACGTGCTCCGCACACTGCTCCCAAACGTCGAGTCCGCAGCGGTCCGTCGTCGCATTGCGTACGATCATCTCCAAACGTCTCTTCGCCGGGCCCGGCGCTTCCACGCGGCTCTGGATGTGCCCGCCTCCCCGCCCGAAGGGCTTGACCTCCTCCTCATGGCGGGCGACGCCGAGCCGACGCTGGCCCGTATGGCGGTCGATCGCTCGACGGGTACGCTTACCGAACTCGGCACGGCCCCAGGCGACGGCACCGTGCTCCGGAGCAGCGCCCTCATGGACGAGCGCGTAGGCGGCCCCTGGGCCCCGACGCTTCAATCCCCCATCGAGTGGTCGCAGGTGACTTTTTTGTTCGAGAGCCACGTCGAAATGACCGCCGACCCGATGTTTACCGACAATCTGCTCTATCACCTCCTCGTAGAGCCGGGCGACCCCAGCGGCGGGTAGAAGTCGTAACGCCCGCCTCAGAGACGAAACGCAGGATCACCTTTCGCACCCGTGCCTCCTCGGTCCATATTTCTACCGCTACCGTGGCCGCGCTCCTCATCCTGCTTTCGGTCGTCGCCGTCTCGATCCTCGTCACCCGAATCGCCACGCGGGCGTTCATGCTCACGGGGCTCTCCAAGGAAACCGCGCAGTTCCAGGCCCGCTCCATCATTACCGGCACCGGCTTTACGACCGACGAGGCCGACCACATCGTCAATCATCCAGTGCGGCGGCGCATCACCCTCACGCTGATGCTGATCGGCAACGCGGGACTCGTGACGGCCGTCTCCACGTTCGTCCTCTCTTTCACAAGCACCGGCACGGCCGCGGAGGCGCTCCAGCGGGGCCTCGTCCTGGCGGGGGGGCTCGGCGTACTGGCCTACCTTGCCCTCAGTGACCGGGTGGACCGCTCCCTTTCGTGGCTCATCGAGACCGTCCTGGAGCGCGTAGCGGGCTTTCAGGTGCGGGACATGCACACGATTCTGAACCTGGGCGGCGGATACATGGTCACCCGCATGGAGGTGGATCCCGAATCGTGGCTCGCTGGCAAAACGCTCCGCACTGTCAACCTGCCCGCAAAGGGCCTCATCGTGCTGGCCATCGAGCATCCGGAGGGCACGGTAGACTATGCGCCGGGGGCGGAAGACCGTGTACCGCCGGACGGGTGCCTCATCGCGTACGGCCCGGAAGCGCAGATCACCCAGCTCTGCGACCAACTCCGGTGTGAGTTCGACCCATCGGAGGCGATGGACCCCTCCTAGAACGCTCGGGCTCTGCTCTGACCGATAGGATCCGAGGATGAGCGTACGGCAGGGTCTATTCGTGGTCCAAAGAGGACTTACCCCCCTTCCCCTCTGTATTGATCCCGAGGTGCGTCTCGAATCCGTCCTTGTTCCACACCACCTCCGTGCCGCTCCCGATCACCCAGGCGACGCCCAACG
>JBDGQN010000028.1:0-6811 GCA_042219055.1 Salinibacter sp.
TTCGGTGGAACGTTGCGTTCGAAAGTCGGAATGTCCCCGTGAGATCGGAAAGACGCCCTCTCTTCAACAGATGCGATAGCCCTGGTAGGCGTCGAGAAGACTGGACATCAAGGAACAGGGAATCTGAGGGGGCGCGCGGCGACGATGTGTCCGCGTTATTGTAAGTCGTCTCACTGTCGAATCGTACACTCGGTTCGTGCATTGATACGGAACGAGACGAACCGGCTCGGTTCCGTCCCCTCCGTCGCGTTCACTCCCTCTGGTTTCTCTCCCGACCGCATGCAGTCCCTGTACGTCGTATACCTCGATCGCCATCACCTCGGCGACGATCTGTTTCGGCAGTCGCTGGCCCAGCACCTCTCAGAGGCGGGGACGGGGGGACCTGCGTGTGTGCTCGTGCACGGGAGCGGGGAAAAGGTCGAGCGGACCCTGGAGGCACAGGGGCATTTTCCCGAGCGGACCGACGGCGTGCTCGACGTGGAAACAGAAGAGCACCGACGCCTCGTGGAACGCGCTGTGCGGGAAGTCAACCAAGAACTTGTCGCCGCCCTGACCGACCAGGTCGTCTCTACGGTTGGCGTCCAGGGGGTCGATCGAGGCTTGTTTCAGAAGGAGCCCGACGAGCCGCTTCGGGCCGCCAACGTGGGATGGCTCTCGGCCCTCGTCAAACAGCATGTGGTGCCCGTCGTGTCCGCCCTCGTCGAGGCCCCGCACACGGGGGCCGTGCGGGAGGTCTGGACGGCGGAGGCGGTAGCGGCTCTCGTGCGGGCGCTGGAGGCCTCCTTCGATACCGTCGCTTGCATGCTCACTCCGACCGACCGTTCGGGCTTCCCCGATGAGGAGGGAGGCGTCCAGTCCGAGGTTCAGGCCGACGCCATCACCGATGAGCACGTGCCGGATCCTTCAGCCCTTCGGCATCTGTCCAACGCCGACGTGCCCCTCCTGATCACGAGTCTCCAGGGCCTTTTTCAGGAGGGGGCGCCCCGAGCCACTCGGGTCCGCTCGTAGCATAATTTTCTCAGTTGGTCTCCCCAACTCTTGAACCTTATGACAAATCAGACGCGGAGCAAACATCGACTGCTCTCCCCGTCTCATCCGGCTTGACAGCGGCTCAGGGGCCTATTATGTTCTCTCTGCATTCGCTCTGATCGACACCCACTCAACTCCGGAGGTATTCGCATGAGCACATTTGAGGAACGTTACAGCCAGCTTACAGACATCCTCGAAGGCGCCGAAGAGGACCTGATGAAGTTTTACGAGAAAGGCAACAAGGCCGCTGGGACCCGCGCGCGGAAGAGCCTGATGAAACTGAAGAAGCTCTCCCATGAGGTCCGTCAGGAGATTCAGGACATCAAGAATAACGAGCTGTAGCGGATTGCCGGCACGCAGCGGCTCCGAGTTTGGAGGGCTATATCGATTTCGGTATATTTCTTTGCCTCCCTTGTACTTGCCGGGTCGTCCTCTCCGTGCAGAAAGCCCTTGTTCGGTTCTGAACAAGGGTTTTTTATTTTCCAGTAGTGAGTTCTTCGGGGGAATTGATTTCCTCCTCTCAATTGTCAGGCCCAAAACATATCTCTCAGATTTTCGATCGTCTCATGATCTCCCGCACGTGCGTCGTTCTCTTTCTCTTTCATGGACTCCTGCTCGCTGGGGGGAACGTGTGGGCCCAGCCTGCACTTTCCTCCGTGGATCCAACGGAAAGTCCGACCTCGGACACGGCCGATGCGGAATGGGAAACGTCTCTGATTGGAAAGTTTTCGGCGTCGCAAGCCGCTTACAAAGATTGGCAAGAGGGAGGGTTGAACTCGCTTTCGTTCTCGTTCTCGCTCGACGGGGGGGCCGAGAGGGAAGGGAAGCAGTGGGCCCAGGCTCACACGATGCGGCTTGCGCTCGGCTTTCTCGATCAAGAAGGCCGGCAGATCCGGAAGTCTGAAGACCTGATCCGATTGCATTCGGACCTGCAATACCAGGGGGACGGGTTTTTCAAGCAGTTCAATCCAACCCTGGCGGGGGAACTCCGGACCCAGTTTGCCTCGGGATTCAACTACACAGAAAATCCCTACGACAAACTTGAAGGAGATCATCCACGGCAGGGAGAAGACCCGCCAGTCCAGACGGCGTCGTTTTTTGCGCCCGCTACTCTTACCGAGTCTCTGGGTCTCACGTACGACCCTGCCGAGTCGCTCTCGTTTCTACTGGGAGTTGCTGCCAAACAGACCATCGTCCTGGAACGAGACTTCCGGGTCCTGTACGGGGTGGATCCGGACAACGCGGTTCGGGCAGAGGCAGGGGGGAAGTTCTCATCGAACCTCGATTATGACATCACGGAAAATATTCGGTACCGGTCACAGCTAAATGTCTTCTTTGCCGTCAATCAGCTCGACAATCCGCCGGACGCGATCTGGGAGAACATCATCAATCTAAAGGTAAATGACTGGCTCTCGACCGATCTAGAGTACGTGGCGCTTTACGACAAAGACACGGTCAACACCATTCAGATGAAGGAGGTCATATCGATTGGGGTGAACTTTACGCTCTTTTAGTGGCGTTCGAATTGTCCCCCCGGGTTGTCTGTGACGATGCGACGCGTCCTCGGCGCATATCTCGGGCTCGGCCTACTGCTGGCCCCGACCCCGCTCTTGAATGTGTTGCAGGTGGAGGCCGCGGCCGTGGTGGCCCTCGTTTCCTTTTTCGTGGCCGGAGGGGCAGCGGTCCGTGCGTTTGGGGAAGAGCGGGTGGCCGTTTGGCGCGTCCTGGGGCGTCAGGAAGCCGCGCTCCTCGTGCCGCTCGCTGTTCTGACACTCACCCAGCTCTGGGTGCCCAACTGCACCTTTCTGCAAGGACTTCTCTTCTACGCCCTGTTTCCTGGGGTGACGGTTGTGTTTGCCGTCGCCGTCGCGTACGCGCTGCAGGGCCTGTCACTCTCGCGTCCCCGGCTCGCCCTGACGGGCATCGGAGGACTCATCGTCGTGGCCGGCCCCCTCTATGACCTGGGCCTGCACCCCCAGTTTTTCACCTACAACCACGTCTTCGGGGGCGTGCTGGGACCCATCTACGACGAGCAACTCGCCGTTCGCGACGGCCTGTTCGTCTTCCGGGGACTCACCCTGCTGTGGGCCGCGGCGGCGGTGCTGCTTGGACTTCGTCTGCGGGGACGAGGGCCGCGGTGGGCCCTTCCGCTCTGCGCGCTGATGATCGGGGTCGTGTATTTCTTCTCGGCTCCGCTCGGCCTCAACACCCCCGCGTGGTACCTGCAGGAGCAGTTGGGCGGCCACCTCCGCACCGAACATTTCGATCTGTACTACGATTCCGACGAGATGGGAAAGCGGGCCATCGCCGATCTCGCTCGGGCCCACGAGGCGCGGTACGACTGGGTCCGCAGGCGTCTGGCCCTCGGTTTCGACGAGCAAGGCCCCCGAATTCAAAGTTACATCTATCCTTCGCCCGAGGTGAAGGGGCGCCTGACGGGGGCCCGCACGACGAGCGTGACGCCGGTGTGGCTGGAGACCCCACAGATGCACCTGCTGCGAAGCCGGGTGTCGCAGAGCTTGGGGCATGAGCTTGCCCACGTCGTGAGTCGTCCCTACGGCCTTCCGCTTCTCAACGCCTCGTGGGCGCCCGGTCTCATCGAAGGATGGGCCGTGGCGCTAGAGCCGCCATCGGCGGTCCCCGCCCCAGACGATCTCGTGCTCACGGCGATCGCGGCCGACACCACTGCGTCCCTCCGCGGCGAGGCCAACGCAGTGGCGAGCCGGCTTTCTCCCTGGGGCTTCTGGACGGGGCGGGGAGCCGTCTCGTATGCCACGATGGGCTCTTTCGTGGGATACCTGCTCGATCAGTACGGGCCCGAGAAGCTGAAGCGCGTCTACGCCTGGGGGAACTTTAAACGCGTCTACGACCAGTCCCTGCGAACTCTCGCCCAGGGGTGGGCGGTGCATCTGCGCCGGAGCGCTGCAGTGGCCCGTGGAGCCCACAGTGTCGTGGCCCGCCAATTTACCCGTCCGTCTCTCTTCGAAACGAAGTGTCCCCACTACGTGCCCCCGGCCCGGCAGCATCTGCAGGCCGCCCGGCAGGCCGCGCGGCGACGCGATACCTCGGCGATGACGGCACACCTGGATCGCGCACTGGCCCTCCAGCCCCGCTTCCCTGCTGCGCACGAGATGCGAGCGCGGGTGCGCCTCGCCCGGGGGCGGCCCGGGGCGGTTCGGCGGCAGTTGGACACCCTGTCCGCCTCAATCCAGACCATTGATCTCCAGGGGATCCTGGCGGACGCACGGGCAATGGCGGGCGCAACGGCCGCTGCACGGACGCTTTACGGCGCCGCCCACGCCCGCGCCCCGCAGTACGCCCACGGTCTGCGGGCTCGACTGATGCTGCGAGACGCCGTGGCCGATCGGCCGTCGGTCGTCCGTCTGTTGGTCAGTGGGGACTCGGCAGCGGTGCAGGTCCGACGTCTCGCCGCGATGGCAGCGTCGGGGGCCGCCGTCCGGGCGTGGCGAGGCGTTCGGGCGATGGATGCGCGACAGTACGAGGCGGCCCTGTCCGTCTGGCGCGACGTGGCCACGCCGGTGCGCCCCGAGCGTCCCCGGGGATGGAGGCGCGCGTGGGGTCTCCAGCGTCTCGCCTGGGGAGCGGAGGCGGCTCTGCACGCAGGATCGACGGCTGTGGCGCGGCGCTGGGCCACCCGGGCGGCGCGACGGGCCCGGACCCTGGGAGATCAGAGACGGTCGGCCCTCTTTGAGTGGTGGGCAGCCCGGGCCGGTGCCGATACGGCCCGCACGGTCAGCGTTCGTTCCCGATCACGGAGGAGCGCTTCGGGCCGCTCCAGGAGGCGATGCTCCGCAGCGTTGAACCATGAGACTCGGCTCTTGGTTGAGGGCAGAAAGACTGGGTTTTGAAACTGGTTCTCGGCCCAGACACGCCTCCTCCCGTCGTATGGGTTTTTCTCTCATCGAATGATTATGATTGGCCGACGGCTCCTTGGATTCTTTCTCTGTGTCGCACTGCTTGGGCTCTCGACCGGGTGCAAGTCGACGGAGCGGCAATCCGAGTCGGAGCCCGCGCCGGACGAGGAGGCCTCGATACAGCCCGAGTATGCAGCCCCCGCCCCGTCCGTCCAGACGGTTCAGTTCTATCGGGGGGACGACGAGCGAAACCTCCCTGTGGTGGAGCTCGGCTCGGACCAGTCGCTTACTCTGGAGTTCGACCTCTTGAAGCAGCAGGGGCGCCCGCTGTCAGTGTATTTCCAGCACGCGGACCGGCAGTGGCGGCGAGACCTCTCGGCGAGCCAGATACTGGAGTCATTCCAGGACGATCGTCTCCTCAAGTATCAGTCGTCCCGGGGCACGGAGGTCTCCTACGTGCACTACGTCTATCGCTTTCCCAACGACGACATTCGGTTCCGGATCAGTGGCAACTACATCCTCCGCGTCACCGAGCGGGGCCGTCGGGATTCGGTGCTGTTCGAGCAGCCCTTCTTCGTAGTCGAAGAGAAAGGACAGCTTCAACTAAGGGCCAAGCCGGTAAGGGTGCCGGGGCAGCCGCGGCCCTCCCTCCGGCCCATCGCACGCTTCACCCCGCCCGAGGGATTTCGGGGCAATCCCTCCGGGCACACGATCTGCTTCGTGCGGAATGGACGCCTCACGGATACGCGGTGTAAGGACCGCCCCCTCCTGGTGCGACAGCCGCAGTTGGAGTTTCGGCTGGAGCGCGACCGGGCGTACGCTCCCACCACCGCCGGGTACGAGCTCGACCTCTCCTCACTTCGCTCCACGGCCCAGATCGCCCGGATCGACCGCACACAGTCTCCGTATCGGGTCTATCTCAATCCCGACCGTGCGCGCTTCGGGGAGAATACCACCGGGGGCACAACCCATGGGCAGACGATCGTCCGCGACGCTTTGACGAGTCGGATCGAACCAGCCGTGAGTGCCGAATACGTGAAGACTGTTTTTTCATTCGTGCCCGCGGGGGAGCGCCCCTACAGCCAGCCGCTGAAGGTGAGCGGAAGCTTTGTCGGTATGGATCCGGAGCGCGGCACGACGATGGAGTGGAATTCCGCTCAGGGGCAGTACGAAGGGACTGTCCTCCTTAAGCAGGGGCGATATCGGTACTTCTACTCGACGGCCGACCCGGCCTTTGCCAAGCAGATTCGGGGCACACGATCCCGCACGCAGAGCACCTACACAGCCTTTGTGTATTACCGGGATGCGCGGTACAACACGGACCGGCTCCTTCAGACCCGCGGCTTCGCGCCGTGATGGCTCCTCCTTGAAGCGGAGATGCGGGAATGGCTCCCATCATAAACAAAGCGCCCCATCCCTTGCGGAATGAGGCGCTTTGTTGAATCCGTAGGATTGGGCCAGAGGTCTAGCCGATGACGCGGACATCCTGAGCGTTGGGTCCCTTGTCGGTGTGTCCGACCGTGAATTCCACCCGGTCGTTCTCTTCGAGACTCTTGAAGCCCTCAGTGTCAATTTCGCTGTAGTGGACGAACAGATCCTCGTCTCGCTCCTCGGCGACGATGAACCCGTAGCCCTTTTCGTTGCTGAACCACTTGACGGTTCCGGTTTCACGCTCTGCCATGGTGCTGCTGGAGATCGGTAAAAAATCGTATGCTGCGCAGCAGGGCATCCCCACCCGTTGCACACACCGCGAGGAGTGGCGCTAGATGTCGATGATCTGCCACATACTTCCCACTATACAATTTTCAAAACTGGAAGTCAATTTTTGTCTCGTTTCTGGGCTTCTCCTTTTGAGAACCTGTTTGGTGGATGGATGAGAAGCCGAGACACAGTGGGCGAAGCTGCAA
>JBDGQN010000028.1:6821-10652 GCA_042219055.1 Salinibacter sp.
CTCAAACGAGCCCTGTAGTGGAACTACCGGGCGAGTGCAGAAGCCATTTTGCACAAGATCCACGAAGTCGCAGGCCTCAGACAGTCCGCCAAACAGGTTCTGAGGGATTGAAATATTCTTCCGGGCGGGGCGGACATCTTGTGAGGAGAATCGTGACTTTCTTAGATCAACTGAATGTCGTTGTATGTCTTTCGCTCTGACGAGCCTCGTTGACGAGGATCCCACGTTTCGGATGCATGGGGCGGTCCGACGGTCCCTCGAAGACGCTTGTGCCCGCCATCCGGACATTGCGTCGTTCCGCGAGTTGGGGCCGAGCGAGGAGGGGGCGATGCTCTACGGGGTGGTGCTGGGGACGGGATCCACGACGGTGAGCCTCATTGCGGGCAACCACGCCGACGAGCCGGTGGGGCCCGAGACGCTGCGCTCCTTCGTCGTCAACGGACTGGCCGATCGCAACAAGATGGCCCCCTGGTTTCGGCGGTTTCAGTTCGTGGTTGTGCCCCACACGAACCCCGATGGGGAGGCTCGCAATCGCTCCTGGATGGAGGCGTGGCCCGACCCCAAAGCTTACCTCCAGCACGCTGTGCGGGAGGAACCGGGGCGCGATCTGGAGTACGGGTATCCCGACATGCGCCCCGAGAACGAATGCGTGGCGGCGTTCCTGCGTGAGTACGGGCCCTTCGACTTGCATGCCAGCCTGCACGGCATGTCGGCGGGGGAGGGGGCGTTGCTGCTCATCAATCGCCCCTGGACCTTCCGTACGCAGTCGCTGCGCAACGATTTCGTGGCGGCGGCGGCCGCGGCGGGCCTTCCGATGCACGACCACAACCGGAAGGGGGAGAAGGGATTTTTCTGGATCGAGCCCGGCTTTCAGACCACTCCCCGCGGCGACGCCATGCGGACGTATTTTCGAGCCCAGGACGACGCGGCGACGGCCCAACGCTTTCACGACAGTTCGATGGAGTTTGTGGCGTCCCTCGGGGGCGACCCGCTCTCACTCGTGACGGAGATTCCCCTCTTCCTCATTCAGAGCGGCGGCTCGACCCGTCACCGCCCCGAACGCTACCTGGAGCTGCGCGAGCGGCTCCCGGCGATCCGGGCGCGTCTCGATCGGGGGGAGGACGTGGAGTCCATGTTTGCCCCCTTCAAGCTACGGCCTGTGGCCCTCGACACCGCCATGCGACTGCAGTATCGGGCCCTCGAACTGGGCCTTCGTGCCGTTGCTCCCCAATCGGTTCCGTAAGCAGGAATTGAGATCCTGATGACCGTTCGGGGTCGTGTTCTCGTCAACGTTTCCAAGGTGTTTCTGTCCAGTATGTCTGTTCTCCTCTACGGCGCCTACGGCTACACCGGTCGTCTCATCGCTCAGGAGGCCCTTGACCGAGGCCTGCGGCCCGTGCTGGCGGGACGGGACGCGGCGCGGCTGGAGTCCATGGGAGCGCGCCTGGACTGTCCGACCCGCGTGAGTCCCCTTTCCGATCCGGATCGACTCCGGGCCATCCTCGACGGGGGGGCCGCCGTGCTGCACTGTGCGGGCCCCTTCGTGCAGACGGGACCGCCCATGGTGGAGGCCTGCCTGGATACCGGCACGCATTACCTCGACCTGACGGGCGAGATGGACGTCTTTCGGCGTCTGGCGGATCGGGACCATGAGGCCAAAGCGAAGGGCATCATGCTGCTTCCCGGCATTGGGTTCGACGTGGTGCCGAGCGACTGCCTGGCCGGCTACGTGGCGGGCAAGGCCGACGGGGCGACCACGCTGGAGCTTGCCCTCTACGCTCGGGGAACTGTCTCTCAGGGCACCCTCAAGACCCTGATCGAGCAGATGGGGCAGGGGGGACTCGTGCGACGCGACGGGCGGCTCCGAGAGGTGCCACCCGGCTGGACGAGCCGTACCGTCGATTTCGGTGATCGCCGTCGGCGTGTCCTCTCGATTCCGGAGGGGAGCGTCGTGACGAGTGGCCGCTCCACGGACGTGCCAAACGTGACGACCTACCTGGCGCTTCCGTCCCTCGTGCAGTCGCTGCTCCGGGCCAGTCGGTACGTGCAGCCGCTGCTTCAGTGGAGGCCAGTCAAACAGCTGCTGAAACGGCTCGTGGAGCGCCGTCGGGAGGGGCCGACTCCCGAGGAGCGTCAACAAGGCCGGACCGTGGTGTGGGCCTCGGCCCGCAGCGGGAACGGAGCCCGCGTGACGGGTCGGCTTCAGGGGCCCGAGGCCTACACGTTCACTGCCCGGGCGGCCGTCGGGGCCCTGGAACGCGTACGTGACGGCACGACTCCCTCCGGCTACCAGACGCCCGCGACTGCGTTCGGGTCCGATTTTGCGTTCGATGTGGAGGGGGTTGAGGGACCGATCGTCGAAACGGGCTCGGCTACAGATGCGTGACTGCGTGATGCCTGAGGGGCGTGCGGAGACACGCCGGAATATTCTCTCTGCCGTCTTCGAAATGAACCACACCTCCGTCCCGTGCGGTTGGGGACTCCAGCATCATCCACCAATACCCAGAAGCGAACCACCGACCCCTGTCCATGCCCGACACCTACAGAAAGCTCATCGCCACGTCGTTTTCTCCGGACTTCCGCGAGGCGGCCGAGATCGTGACCGAGGAGATCCCCACTCCCGCCCCCAACGAAGTGCTCATCCGAAACGAGTACGCGGCAGTCAACGCCACCGACGTGAATATCACCGCGGGGCGCTACGAGCCCGACGCAGAGTTGCCGCTCGACCTGGGCGTCGAAGCGGCGGGGACCGTGGTCGAGGTGGGGGCAGACGTGTCCTACCACGAGGAGGGCGATGCGGTTATTACCAGCACCCTGGGCGGAGGGTACCGCGAATACAACGTCGTCCGGGCCGGCAATGCCATTAAGGTTCCCACAGCGTCCCCCGAAGCTCTGAGCATCGTGGTGAGTGGCCTGACGGCCTCGATTGCGCTCGAAGAGGTGGGGGACATGTCCCACGACGAGACCGTCCTCGTGACGGCCGCCGCGGGGGGGACCGGCCACTATGCCGTACAACTCGCCAAGATCGCGGGCAATCACGTAATCGGAACGTGTAGCACCGACGAGAAGGTCGATCTTCTGGGGCAGATCGGGTGCGACCGGCCCATCAACTACGAGCAAGAAGACGTGGCGGACGTGTTGAGTACCGAGTACGAGGAGGGGATTGATCTGGTGTACGAGAGCGTGGGCGGCGCCCTTTTCGATACTTGCGTCGAGGCCCTCGCCCGCCACGGACGACTTCTCTCCATCGGGTACGTGAGCGAGTACCAGGACGGCCCGACGCCGGTCTCCCGCGAGCGCATCTACACCTCTCTCATTCCCAAATCTGCCTCCATTCGGGGCGTCTTTCTCCCGCACTTCCGCGAGCACTTCTCCGCCCATACGAAAAAGCTGATGCGGCTCCAGCAGGGGGACACCCTAGAGATCTTTATCGACGACACAGAGTTCGAGGGCATCGAGAGCGTCTTTGACGCCGTAGAGTACCTGCAGCGCGGCCAGAACCGCGGGAAACTCGTTGTTCAATTCCCAAACTGAGCGACCCTCATCTCCTGTCCCGATTGTCCGACCGACTACTCGTGTCTTCCGCCGATGAACCCACGTCCTTGAACTGGCTCAACGTCACGGCCCTGTACGCGGCCCTCCTCCTCGGCCTGGGGGGACTGCTGTACTGGGGCAACTACCGCAACGCGGCTTGGCTGGCACTGCTGGGCACGGGGGGCGCCTTTACGGCCTACGCCCGCATCCTCGAACACCGGGGAGCGTCCCAGGTGGCGTCTCGGTGGAACGGGGCGGCAGCCCTCGTCTACGGCATCTTCTTTCTATGGGCGGGCG
>JBDGQN010000280.1:0-3437 GCA_042219055.1 Salinibacter sp.
AAGCGCCTGCATTCCCTCAATCGGCGCCCGCGAGTTAAGCGCCCGGAACAGCTGGTTGTGCTTCTTCCGACGCACCTCGCCGAGGAGTCGCTCCTCGTTGCGGGTGCCGCTCTCGCGGAGGTCGACGGCCGGGAAGATGCGCTTGTCGGCCATCTCGCGGTCGAGCACAATCTCGGAGTTGCCGGTGCCCTTGAACTCCTCGAAGATGACCTCGTCCATCCGGCTGCCGGTGTCGACGAGCGCGGTGGCGATGATCGTGAGCGAGCCGCCGCCCTCAATGTTGCGGGCCGAACCAAAGATCTGGCGCGGCACCTTGAGTGCTTCGGCGTCGAGCCCGCCGGAGAGGGTGCGGCCACTGCCGTCGACCCAGAGGTTGAAGGTGCGCCCGAGGCGCGTGAGAGAATCGAGAAGGATGACGACGTCCTTGCCCGTCTCGACCAGCCGTTTCGAGTACTCCAGCGCGAGCGTCGAGACCCGAACGTGGTTGTCTTCCCCGCGGTCGTTCGACGAGGCAAACACCTGTGCCTCAGTCGTACGCCGAAAGTCCGTGACCTCCTCGGGGCGCTCGTCTACGAGGAGGGCGACGAGTTCACACTCCGAATGGTTTTCGGTGACCCCCGCCGCGATGTCCTTCAAGAGCATGGTCTTGCCGGCCCGTGGGGGCGATACGATGAGAGCCCGCTGGCCCTTGCCAAGTGGAGCCACGAGGTCGAGGACCCGCATCGACTCGTCATCGGGGCCAGTGATGAGATCAAATTTCTCATCCGGATAAACACTCGCGCCCTGATCAAAGTCCTTCAGCTGGGCCCACTCTTTGGGCGGGAGGCCCATCACCGTATCGATCCATCCGACCTGCATGCCGCCCTTGCGGCCCGGCTTCAGGTCCCCTTCGATCACCACCCCATCGCGAAGATTAAACTTGCCGATGAGCGGAGGGGGCATGAAGGGGTCGTCCTCGTCCTTCGGCAAGGCCGGCCGCAGCTCGCGCATGAAGCCGTACTTTTTTTCGCCGATCAGTTCGAGGAGTCTCCGAAATGATTTGTTCTCGTTTTCTGACATAGTCGGTTCTACGATGAATGATGAATTCGACCGGAGCCGCTCCAGCGGAGTGCCCCGGCCGTTACGTAACGAGGAGACGACAACCGCCTCTCCCCAGTCCCGTGGGACGCCTGTCTGGTGGATTCATGACGAATCTGGCACTTCAACTGGGTCAAGAGTGTCTCCTTGAGACACTGAGCGTCGCACTCGAGGGGCCGGGATCAGGATTCCATCTGACCCCTCAGGGCTGGGTGGATGACTTCGCAGTAGGCGGCGTCTCTTCCCTCCACACGAGCGACCACGGGGCGTGTGCAATTCAGCGACAACGTCACTACCGATCAGTCGAGGGAGCAGAGGAGCCCCTGTTGCGTTTTCCAACGTCTCGTACAAATAGGACGACCTGAGGGTGCCGTCGGCGCGACCTACGATTTCACGCTGGGTATCACGGGTCCTCACGCCGGTGAGGACGGGTCCCGAGCCATTCAGGACGGAACGCTGAACGCAGACTGAGACCTGGCATGAAGCCAGAAGACTGGGTAGTATCCGGTCATCGGAACGCCGCTTCACACAGATGGTTTCCCGAATCGTGGCTTCGTTACTCTCTTCATGCGACGTTCGGTTTCTCTGTGAGGCATCCAAATTTGAACGTCGAGGTTCGGGGTCCGTCGGACGGCACTCCCCTCCTGTTGCTCCACGGCTGGGGACGAAGCATACAGGACTTTCGTCCCCTGGCGCAAGACCTGTCCGATACCTACAGGACGTACGCCGTCGATCTGCCCGGCCACGGCGCCTCTCCCCCACCCCCCGAGCCCTGGGGCATCGTCGAGCACGCGCAGGCATTGGAGCGCTACATTCAGACCGAAATCCAGTCGAGCGTCACGATCATTGGGCACTCCAACGGAGGCCGAATTGCCCTTTACATGGCCAGCCAGTCGGATTTCGCCGCCTTGGTCGACCGGCTTGCCCTGATTAGTCCTGCTGGAATCGAGCCCGAACGCTCTTGGACCTACCCCCTGCGGTCGGGCCTCGCAGCGGCCCTCAAGGCCCCCGTGCAGGCACTCCCGTCCTCTCTTCGGGGACCCGTAGAGGACTGGCTCCGCCACTCGCTCGTGTGGCGCCTGCTGGGCTCCTCGGACTACAACGCGCAGGAAGGCGTCATGCGGGAAACGTTCGTCAAGACCGTAAACTACCACCTCAACGGGGAGCTGCGTCGGATTCAGGTGCCGACTCTTCTCTTCTGGGGAACCGAAGACGAGGCCGTGTCCCGTCGGCAAATGGAGGTGATGGAGACGACCATTGACGACTGTGGACTCGTGGAGCTCGATGGATCGGGGCACTTCGGCCACCTCGATCAGCCCCAGACCGTCCTCTCCGGCCTCCGACATTTCCTGGAAAACTCGTAGGTCCTCCCCGGATTTGTCTTGCACGACTGGGGCGTGTATTCCTTGTTTGGGGGATCGTGTGTCCGGACTCCCCGGGCTTTTTTCAACATCTGCCTTGCGGCGGTATGATCACTGCCCTCACGCTTCTCGGTGTCATTGCGACCCTGTTTGCCGGCTGGCGGACCGGACGCCGCGTGCGGTTCTTCCTCCACATCTTTCAGCTCGAGACCTACAAGTTTGACCGCTACGGCCGCTGGCTGGCTGGCCACGTGACCGACCCCATTGTGCGCCCGTCCCACGGCGTGGGGACCGGGGTGCTTCTTCTGGGGGGGCTTGCCGTCACGGTCGTCGATCCGGCCTGGGTGGCCCTCGCGACGCTTCCAGTGTGGGCGGTCACCTTCATCTCGTCGCGGCGCTACCGGAGCGACGAGGAGAAGAAGCCGCTCGCGTTTACGGACCGGATGACGCGCCTGTCGATCCCCGTCGGCCTCTGGACCCTCCTCCCCATCGCCGCGGGCGGCCTGTACGGATGGACCCTCGGCAGCCCAGCAGGCGTGCTCTGGTACCTCGGCGGCTTTCTCGTAGCCGACCTCGGGGCGCCGCTTTGGGTGGCCCTCGGGGCCGCGCTCATGCACCCTCTCGAAACGGCCATCCAGCGCGGGTTCAAACGGCAGGCCCGGCAGCGGCTCCGGAATCGCACGGACCTGACCGTCGTCGGCATCACCGGCTCCTACGGCAAGACGAGCACCAAATTCATCCTCGCCGAACTCCTGCGGCAGAAGTACAACGTGTACGCCACGCCGAGCTCCTACAATACGCCGATGGGGCTCTGCCTGGCCGTCAACGAGCACCTGAAGCCCGAGCATCAAGCCCTCGTGTTGGAGTACGGCATCCGCTATCCCGGCGACATGGACGAGCTCTGCGACATCGCACAGCCGGACGTGTCCGTCGTGACCACCGTGGGCGTGGCCCACCTCGAAACGATGGGCACGCAGGATCGCATTGCGGCGGAGAAAG
>JBDGQN010000281.1:0-7409 GCA_042219055.1 Salinibacter sp.
CCCCGTCGCCCGGCGCGGCCACGCCCGGAAACGACTGCAGGGCGCGGAAGAGATCGCCGGCCGCCCCCGGCGTCGTGACGGCCTCCGTCGAATTCAGCGTCGCCGTCGAGGTCGGCCCCGTCGAGTAGGTCTCGCCCGTGACCACCGCCTCGTCGAGCTGCACGCTCCTGGATGGGAGGGTGAACTGGACGGTGGTCGTGTCGCCGGGTTCAAGGCGAATCGACCGTTCGGCCGGCGCGTAGCCCACCGCGGAGGCCCGCAGAACGACCGGGCCGGTGCGCCGGGTCGTGAATCGGAAGCGGCCCTTTCCGTCCGTGGCGGTGCCGTCGGTCGTGCCCTTGACTTGCACGTTGGCGTAGGGCACCGGTGCCTCCTCCGCGTCCAGCACCTGCCCCTCCACGACGATCGGCTGGGCGCCGGCTGCGCCGGGCATGAGCGTGAGCAGAAAGGCAAGTCCTCCGAGGACACAAGGACGCATGGCAAGGATGGCGATTCGAGGGTCAGATCGTCCGCAACGTCATCCTCGCATATTCACCATCCCTGCTTCGCGTTTGAGGGGGGTCGACGAATGGTGTTTGTCGTCGATGAGCCGAATCGCCTCGTGGGGGCCGAGAGGACGGGGGGGGCTCACCCGAGGGCGATAAGAAAACCGACGGCCGCGCAGACCGCGGAGAGGACCGAGAGAAAGAGGAGATGGATGAACGGCAGCTTGTTCCCGTTCGCTGCGTCCTTCGGGACCTCCTCTTCGGAGACAGGCGGGGGGGCAGACGACTCGGCCCCAGCCATGACCAGACAGCCCACCTGCCGCGGGTGGTCCTGCACCCAGGCCCCGGCAGGCACGCCCCGAAGGATCCACAGGATCAGAATGTCTCCGGCCGCCGCGACCAGCATCAGAAAGCCGTAAAACGTGAGGAGCCAGGTTCCCGTCGCCACGCCGAGCCCCAGAGGCCCCACGCCCAGCACGAGACCGGGGAGGGCCAGGGCGAGGCGGTAAGAGCGGGCCCGGGTGGGGACGGTGCACTGTGCAAACGGCGTGAGGGCCTTCCAGTGCATGCCGAACTGCACGTCGCTCCACGACGCTTCGCCCCACGCGTGGCCGAGGCCGTGCAGGCCTTCATGGAGGAGGACCCCGAGGGCGAACGCGACGCAGAACCACAAGATGCTTCCCGGATCGGACGGGAACGGGGAGGCCGGCAGGCCCCATTGGGCGAGATACGGACCGATGGAGAGGAGCGCAATGGGGGCCAGAAGTGCCGCGCCCCGCACCTGGGCATCTGTGGGGGAGAGGGCAGTCTGGGAGGCAGGATGTTCAGAAAAAGAGCGGGGGGAAGCAGACACGCGTCGGAGGCGTTGGTGGATCGAAAGGAAGATGGAGCCAAGTGGCCAGTGGGGCGCCGGCCTGATGCATCGGGGCGGAAGCCTCGCGGCAGATCCTTCGCTGAGGGACGCGATCATCCCGTCCAGGGGGTGGCGAATCCGCCTGATGATTCCGTCAAAGCGTCGTTGGAGCTCAATAGCGCCTTCGGGGAAAAATCTGTCCCAAGACTTGAGCCCGGAAGACTAGTAAAACGACTGTCCGAAAATTTTTCGTGTCACTGAGCAACCGTCCAGATTCGAGGTTCAGGAAGGCCGGTCTTCAGGATCCTTCTACCTCGGCGGGACGACGGAGGCATTGGGCTTCGAAAAATCTCACCACAAATAGCGTGCCAGCTCACCCTCTCGCGGCGTTCAGGCGGTCGGTGACGAGGGACTCCGATCTGCCCGGTCCCTCGCCTTCCGTATGCTCACCGTATGTCCAGTGTGGGGGGCGGTTGAGGGCACCGTTCCAGGGAATCCCGGGCATCCCGATTTCGGAGCCGTGGCCGTCGGCGGGCCGCTCGATCTGGAGGTCGACGACGGGTTGTTTCCACTGGCCCCGCGTCCCGTCACGTTCCGCGACTGCTGCGTGAGTGTACGAACCTAATGAACGGCAGGGGAATGTGCTCCCCCTCCCTGATGCCGGCCCGCCCCGCTGCGTCGCAGGCTCGGATTCGATCAGGGAACGAAGGTCGTGATCGTCGGGACCGACGACGGCGTGGAGGTGCGTCCCCTCGACGACCGCTACTTCGAGCGGTTCGTCGGCGTGCTTTCCGCGGAGAAAAATGCCACGGAAGAACTTCTCAATGAGCGTCAAACGGAAGAAGGCCCGTGAAAACGACCGTACTCGATAGCTACGCGCTGCTCGCCTATTTCGAGAGAGAGGATGGCTGGGAGACGGTGCCCCAGGTGCTCGCCGATGCCGCGGCGGATCGGTGTGCGCTTTACGGCTGCGTGGTCAACTGGGGAGAGGTGCTGTACATGACCAAACACGCCTATGGCCCGCGCTGACTTTTGAACGAAGAGAAAGCGCCCACGAATTGTCATCCTACAGCCGTCCAAGGTCGGCCCGATCCTGGGACCGGTCCAGTGCACGTTCAAGAAGTCTGCTGTGGAACATAAAGGACTCGTCATTCTGAGGGGGCCGCCAAGCGCCCGAAGAATCTCTCCGAATCTGTCATTTCCGGTCTGTTCTGGGAGATCTTTCGACTCCGCTTCGCCCTGACCGCAGGAAAGAAGTACTTTCAGAGTGCGCTCCGCTCAAGATGCCCCCATTGCAAAAGGGATTGCTTGAGATTGCACAAGTCACGGGAGTCGCGGACCTCTGTCCGAGGCAACCCTCATTTGTCGAAGGCATCCGATGGACGACTCCGCTGAGCAATGTACTTTCCAGCGATGACGGCCTTTCGGTTCAACCCAGCAGTGGGAGCTTCGGCGATCGGCCCAAGAAGCGAGGAAAGGAGAAGATGGTCGCAATCGGAGCAGCGATGCGGTCGGAGACGCGGCCGCCCCTAAGCCGGTCCCTTCGTTGGTCCAGCCCGCTCCACTTATTCGGACATCCCGTCCAGCAGCCGTAGCACAACGGCGTTGGTCCACCCGAAGCCAACGACGTTCTCGCTGTAGCCGTACTCGATGCCGCTGGACACGTCGGATTCCCGCTGCACGAGGTCGTACTTCTCCAGAATCACCCCGTGCTCCTGGAACTCCTTGTGCACGAGGCCCACGAACTTGGCCGAGAGGCGGTCCGCCGCCCGGTCGTAACCGTAGCGCCGAAGCCCCTCCACGGCCATCATTTGGAGCGGCGCCCAGCCGAAGGGGGCATCCCACTGATTGCCCGTCCGATGCGTGCTGGTGAGGAGGCCGCCAGGGGCCTCGAGTTGCCAGAGGGTCTCGGCGGTGGCGGCGGCCTGCGAGTCGGTCGCCAGGCCCACCCAGAGTGGGGCCATCATCGTTGCGAAGTGGTAGTCATTCTGCGTACCCGTACGAAAGTTGTAGTCGCGGTACCGACCCGCCTCGGCGTCCCACATCAGCTCGTTCATCTTCGCCTTTCGTCGTCCGGCGCGGAGACCCCACTGCTTGGCTGCGTCGGAGCGCCCCAGGGTGGCCATGAGGACGGACATGTCCCGCTCGTATTGGTAGAGGAAGCTATTGAGCCCTACCGGTGCATAGTGGATGATGCCGACGTTGAAGGGCCCGAAGCGGTTGGACGGATCGAACCCCGACTCGCGCATCGACCGGTCGCTTTTGTAGAAAAGAGGCGTTAGGGAATCCGCCTCGGCGTCATAGAAGAGCGACTCGTCGTAGGCCGTGACGTCGTGCGTCCGGTAATAGGCGCGGATGCGGTCGTAGTGGGACTGCCCCTCCGCATCTTTTTCGCCCATGACCACCTCGGGTGCCGGGCCTTCGCCGAGCCCATAGTACCGCGAGAGTCCGGTATCTCCGGCCCGATGCGGGCCGGTTGTCCAGTAGTCGTAGTACGCCTTGAGTTCCGGCACCGCGTCGGCGAGCCACGCCGTGTCGCGGGTGGCCCGGAAGACGTTGCGCACCATGGTGGCCAGGAACGGCGGCTGCGAGCGGGTGAGGTAGTAGGTGCGGTTGGCGTTCAGGACCGTGCCGTAGTGTCGTACCTGGTAAAGATGGTTGTCCGTCATGTGCTTCGCCATCTCGACCCGTCCGTCCTCCAACAGACCGATCGAGATGAAGTAGCTGTCCCAGCCGTACATCTCGTTGAAGCGTCCGCCCGGGACGACGTACGGATGCGGCAGGTAGAGCAGTCCGTGCGGCTCGATTTCCTCAATGTGCTTGCGCGGATTCTCCGGCAGCTTCTTCAGGTTCACTTGCGCCCACTCCTCGGGCGTCAACGACTGGCGGAGGCGCCGACCGACCTTGGTCGTGTCCGCATCCGCAGCTACGTAAAGGGGCCAGGGCGTGCCGGGCTCGTGGTCCACCTTCGGATCGGGAAGCGCCTCGATCAGATCGTCGTGGGAGCGGGTGAGGGTGGCCCAGGTGGTGTCGATGTAGGCGCGGAGGGTGTCGAGTTTTTCGGGCGCCGGGAGGGCAACCTGCGTGGTGGGATCGGCGACCGGCTGAGCGCTTCCTCGTTCGGGACCGATCATCCAAAGGAGGAAGAGACCAGCGACGAAGAGAGCTCTCCATCGAGCGGCGCGGTGACGAATCATGGTACCATGGATCCGTGAAATGTGCATGTTGATGCCCTCTTCTCCGACCTCTACCAACGGGATCTTCCTCATCGACAACTTCAATCGAATTCCAGTTACGAAGATTCACTGTGCTCTCACCTGTACATCCTGAATCCGTCTTGTAGCGCCAGTGAATGTCAGCCGCGCTACGGCGAAGAGCGTCGGAATATAGTTCATTGATTATCAGCCTCCGAAGAGGCCCCGTCGACGGCATCGGCGCGGCCGGAGGGGGCGCGCAGGGCATCGAATCGGTGGAGAAGGTGCCAGCGTACCCCAATCCCGACCGTAAGGAGCATAAAAATTACGACGTACGAGATGGTGGTTAGCTCCTGAACATCTTCCGCCGACACAAACGGGACGCGGGCCGAGAGCAGCCACTCGGCCAGCACGTTGCCTTCCACCAGCAGCAAGGTCCCGAGGGCTGCGAGCAGCACGGCACGAATGAGAAGGCCCCACCAGAGGTAGGCGCGCAGAACGGGGGCGCCGTGTGCCGTGTCGTGAACGTGGCCGAGGAGGCGATTGAGCATAGGGAGATGAATCAAAAGGGAGGATTGTCTTCAGGCCACTGCGGGGGCAGTGTTGATGTAGGACGAACCTGCCCGATGCGGGATTTCTCCGGGAAGGACATCCTCCGTGTTCAAAAAGATTCTGAGTCAAGCTCAGGAGGACAGGCGTCGATTTGGGTTTTTGGGCGCTTCGGTACCGGGGTAGACAAAGTGATAGGTAGCTAAAAGGATATTCAAGAAGTCGCTTCCTCCTTGCCCCCTAAGGCCCAGAGAACCGGCCGCGCCAGCACGCCCGATAGGAGAACCGAACTGGCAATTACGAAAAATACTTCGGCGTCGACCTGTCGGGCCTCCGGATGTCCCGCTTCGGCCAATTTGATCGCGAACAACGAGCCGATGGCCGCCGCGACGATGCCTCGCGGGGCCAGGACGGAAAGGCCGACGACCTCCCGCCACTTCAGCCCTGCTGGGATCCCAGCTATGACCACCGCCAGGGGCCGGATGCCCAACAGGAGAAGGATTGTGAACCCGACGCTCTGAACGGAAATGGCCTGAAAGGCAGCCCACTCAATCCGCGCCGCGAGAAGCACAAATAAGAACGAGACGAGCAACACCCCGAGATTCTCTTTGAACGCGAGAATGTGGTCTGTCTCCACCCGGTCCTGATTGGCCATGATGACCCCCATCACCGTCGTCGCAATCAGTCCGGCCTCGGGGCTGATCGCCTCGGCGGCCCGGAATGCCCCGATGACCACGCCGAGGGTGATGGGCTCTTCCATGTACGACTCCACCCATCCGTTCGAAAAGGCGCCGATGAGTAACGCGCCTCCGAGCACCGCGACCCCGATCCCGCTCCCAATTGTCCACAGGAGCGTTCCCACAGCGTCTATCAGGTCCGGACCGGCCTGACTTGACGCGGCCAACTGGTACACCGATACGGCAAGCACGGCCCCCAGCGGATCGTTCACGATGCCCTCCCACACCGTCAGAGTCTTCATCCGTTCGCGCACCTCCAAGCTGCGCAAGAGCGGAATGACGACGGTCGGCCCCGTCACGATTAGGATGGCGCCCAGCAGGAGTGCGACCGCGGGGGAGAAGTCGAGCACCCACCAGGCCAGGAATGCGCCCCCGCCCCAACTTATCGCCGCGCCGAGCGTCGTTAGCAACAAGATGGGCGCCTGGAGGTCGCGGAGTTCGGAGAGCCGGAGTCGCATGCCCCCTTCGAACAGGATAATCGCCACGCCCAGCGACACGACCGGAAATAGAGCGTCCCCGAGAAGCTGATCGGGATTGACGATGCCCGTAACCGGACCGACCAGTCCCCCAGCGACGAGAAAGAGCACGATCGACGGTATCCCCAGCCGGTTTGCGATCCATTCGCCCCCCACACCGAGCCCGATGATCACGACCAATGCCGACAAGGGGTCGAGCATAGAGCCTCCGTGTGTCCGTGAGTCGTCGCGCGTGCGTTCCAGCGTCAGTGTCGCCGGACGTCTGTCGTTCCGGAGACATCAGAAGGGCCTTCACGAGAAGAGCCGCCGGAAAGTTGGCTGGACGCGCGGAGAGCAACCGTATGTTCAAACGCTAAGAGTGGGGGGCGGGACGGGGGCATATTGCAGCGGTGGATGGGGAGGGCAGAGCCCGAGGCGGTTGTTGGGAAGATGTACATCCTTGACGCGGATCAGCGGAATGGACTGGTGGGAGCAGCCTCATAGAGCCCGGCCTACCAGCTTCATTCGGTCGGCGTAGAACTGGGCTCGTGGCCAGAGGAGCGATCCGTTAGGGCGAAGGATGCCGTTACCAGAACCATCGACGTGCGGGTGAGGTTGTTGCCTGGGGGCTCGCACAGCTCAACGCTGCCCATCTCCAGCATCAGTCCCTCAGTTCGATGTCCCCGTCGGCCGCATTACAAAGTCCAGGCTCCGCGAGACAGACGTTCCGCTGACCTCATCGGTGACGCGCACCGTCACGCGCACATTCTGCGGCTCGTCGCGCTGGATTTGCGAGAGGTCGAGTCGAATGGTTTCCCGCGTGCGGCGATCGGTGCCGGTCGTGGTCATTTCGGTGCTGGTGCGCTGCGTGTCGGTGCCGCGGAAGAGCTTCGTCCAGCCCCGCTTCGTTTGGCCCCTGGCCTCGTAGGTCACCGTGTAGCGGGTGCGGTCGTCGGCGTTGTAGGCGAGGTGGTACACCTCGAACGAGAGGAGCACCGGGGTGTTGGGCGCGAGCGTGCGGAACGGGTAGGGGGAGGCCTGCTCAGTGAGAGTGGTTGGCGCGAGAGACGCTGTGTCGGACACCGTCCACACCTTCACGTCGCTCATCTCGATTTGTGGACCCTCAGCCCGGAGGG
>JBDGQN010000282.1:0-6189 GCA_042219055.1 Salinibacter sp.
GGTTCCGTCAGATGGACCGGGCGGAGGTGGTCGAACGACTCGAACAGCTGAAGCGAATGGTCGGTGGCCCGTCTGTGTAAGTGGGCCGAGGCGGTTGTCCTCTCGTTCAACCGGCATGAGCATGACATGAATCGCACATGCGACGCGACGAACCGTCGTGACACTATCCATCCGGCCGTTTATATTTGGAAAAACTTCGATCGTCCCCCCCGGCTGCTCTATTTTCCGCATGATTGCCTCGCTTCCCCGCGGCGTCCGCGCTGGTCTTTTGAGTCTCGGCCTTTTTCTGCTAGGGGTCTCGGTGGGCCCCGCACACGCCCAGAACCTCCAAGACCTTGTCGTGCCCTCGATCACGAACACCTACGCGATCGAGAATGCCCGCGTAGTGCAGGCCCCTGGACAGGTGCTTGACTCTGCCACGGTCGTCGTCCAGGGCGGCCTCATCGAAGCTGTCGGGCCAAACGTCGAGATCCCCTACGATGCCCGCCGCATTCGGGCCGATTCGCTCGTCGTCTATGCCGGCTTCATCGACGGGCTTTCCCACGCAGGCGTTAAGATGCCGAAATCGGAGGACACGAACGGCAACGGCGACAACGGCAACGACGTGAATCCGGGAGACCCGCCCCCTAATCGGGCCGGCATTCAACCGGATCGATCCGTCCGACAGTTCCTCTCCCCCGACGCGTCGTCCCTCTCAGAACTCCGAAAAGTCGGATTTACGACCGGGCACGTCGTGCCCAAGGGCGAGATGCTGCCGGGGGGCGGCGCCTACGTTTTCTATGGCGGCGAGACGGTCGACGACATGATGCTGGAGCCCAATCCCACCCTCTTCGCCCAGATCAAGCCCGCCGAGGGCTACGTGTATCCGGCCACGGACATGGCCGTAATTGCAAAATTTCGTCAACTCTACCGCGAAGCCGCTCGGCGCCAGAAGCTGGAAGAGGCCTACGCGAAGAACCCTGAGGGCCGTCGGCCACCGCGAGATCCCATCCACAGTGCCCTTTTTCCAGTTCTCAACAAGGAAAAGCCTTTTTTCTTCTACGCCGACGAGGCCCTCCCCATTCATCGGGTCCTTGCCCTGAAGAGTGAGCTGAACTTCCCACTCACGATTGCCGGTCTCGGAGAGAGCTTCCGAACAGTCGACGACCTCCAAAACGTAGACGCGCCTCTCTTTCTCACTCTCTCCCTGCCGGACAAGCCAAAGCGGTCGCCCGCCCAGGACACCACCGTGGCCGACACCACTGACCAGCCGGCCAAATACTACAATCCCGACCTCCGAACCCAGTCGTATCGGGACGTGCCCGAAGAGGAGAAAAACCTAGAGCTTCGCCACGCGATGGCCCGCCAGAAATATCTCGAGACCGCGGCGACGCTTCATGAGGCCGGTCTCTCGTTCGGCTTCACGACGCGTGAGGTCGACGCCGGAGACGTGCGCAAAAACCTCCGCACCATGATCGAAAACGGCCTTCCTGAGCAGACCGCTCTCGCCGCCCTCACGACCCACCCGGCCTCCCTCCTCGGCCTGACCAACCAGCTGGGCACGGTCGAAGACGGGAAAATCGCCAACCTCGTCGTGACGGACGGCCCCTACTTCAACAAGGACACGAAGGTGAAGTATGTCTTCGTGGACGGCCGGCTGTACGACTACCGTAGCGACGACTCCGAGCAGGGAAAAGTGACCGGCGATGTGTCGAAAGTGCTCGGGACGTGGTCCTACACCCTTTCTACCCCACAGGGCGAGTTCACCGGCACCTTTACCATCAAAGGAGACCAGTCAGGGCTGGAGGGCACGTTCACAGGCCCGCAGGGCGACACTCAGGAGATGCAATCCATTTCGTTCGACGGGACGACTCTCTCGTTCTCGGTTGAATCGCCACAGGGCGGTACCGTGTCGATTACGGTGACCGTCAAGCAGGACGCCTTCGAAGGTACGGCCACCACGCCCAATGGCTCCGTCACGATCACTGGCGAACGGACCAGCACCCCGAGTGCAACGAGGAAGTAGCCTCTATCCCCACCAGTCCGATGTGCCCTCCCCTGTCTTCGCTCTTTCGCGCCCTGGCTCTTGCTTCCCCCATGCGCTTCCGATCCTTCTTCCGCCTCCCATTCTTCGCTGCCCTCCTTGCCTCTTTCCTGGTGGCTTCCCCCAGCACGGCTCAGGACCGTCTGCGAGCCGACGCCCCCAACGACTGGCTCATTCGGAACGGCACCGTCCTGACCGTCACGAACGGGTCCATCAAGAACGGAGACATCCTGGTGCGGGACGGCGACATTGCTCGCGTGGGTCAGGATCTCCCTGCCCCGAACGGCGTGGAGGTCTACGACGCCAGCGGCGAGTATGTGATGCCCGGCATCATTGATGCCCACCAGCACATGGCCATCACGGATGTCAACGAGGCCACCAATCAGGTGACGGCCGAGGTGGGTGTGGGCGACGTGCTAAACCCCTTCGACGTCAGCATCTACCGCGCGCTGGCCGGCGGAGTGACCGTCGCCCACGTGATGCACGGCTCAGCCAACCCCATCGGCGGTCGCAACGAGACGATCAAGCTCCGATACGGCGTCACCGACCCGTCGGCCCTCAAGATGGAGGGCGCTCCGAGAACCCTCAAGTTTGCCCTCGGCGAGAACCCGACGGGTCTCTATGGCGACCGTGACCAGGTGCCGCGTACCCGAATGGGCGTGGAGGAGGTGATCCGAAAGGCCCTTACCAAAGCGAAGCGCTACATGGAGGCCAAGCAGTCTTACCGGAACGGCGAACGGGACCGCCCGCCCAAGCACAGTGAACGACTGGAGGTGCTCGCCGGCGTGCTCAAGGGCAACATCATCCCCCACGTGCACTCGTACCGGGCCGACGAAATCGTGCGGTTTATGGAGATCATGAAGGATTTCGGAGTGAAGGACGTGGTCTTTCAGCACGTGAACGAAGGCTTCAAGGTCGCCCCCGAACTGGCCGCCTTTGGCGACGACGGGGCCGGGGCCTCGGTGTTCTCGGACTGGTGGGCCTACAAGTTCGAGGTCTACTACTCGACAGCCTACAACGCAGCCGTTCTCCTCAAAAACGGCGTGAACGCCTCCATCAATTCGGACATCCCCGGCGAGCAGCGGGATCTATATCTCCAGGCCGCGAAGACGCAGCGGTACGGCAATCTGTCGGACAAACAGGCCCTTTCTTTGATTACCATCAACCCGGCCCGCCAGCTCGGCATCGCCGATCGTGTCGGCTCCATCGAGGATGGCAAGGACGCCGACCTTGCCATCTTTAGCAAGCACCCGCTCTCCGTTTACACCAAGCCCCTTCGTACGTACGTGGACGGCGTGGTGCGCTTCGACCACCAGGACGACCCCGACGACATGCGCCTCCGTGTCGATCCCGAAGGGACGGTGGATCTGACGAGCAACGGCGGTCGTCGGCACCACGGCCGACACCATCACGGCAGCTACATGCAGGTGACCGAAGAGGGCATGACCCTGAAGCAGGCCGAGAAGAAGTAGTGGGGACCCACCTTGCCTGGTCTTTTTTCCATTGTTTTCCGTTTGCTGATGACCGTGCTGTCACCGATGTCCTTCTTCCGCTTTGTCGTCCGCCCGGCCGTCCTGCTCGCCCTACTGTTCGCCGGCCTAGGTCCAATGCCCCCGAGGGCGCAGGCTCAAAACCGGACACAGCCCGGCCCTAAGGGTCCCTTCGCCCTGACGAACGCCCAGGTCATCCAAACCCCCGCGGACACTATCGCCCAGGGGACCGTCGTCATCCGTGACGACTCTATCGCGGCTGTCGGACCGGACGTGCCCCCACCTGGAGACGCACAGGTCATCAACTGTGAGGGGCTGACGGTGTACCCCGGACTTATCGACGCAGGCACAAAGTTGGGTCTCGAAGAGGTCGGCTCTCTTCCGGAGACCATCGACCACAACGAAATTGGGGACCGGACGGCCCACATGGACGCCATCAGTGCCGTCAACCCGAACTCGGTCCACATCCCCGTGGCGCGGGTGCACGGCATCACGACCGTGCTCACGGAACCTACGAACGGTCTCCTGCCCGGCTCAGCGGCCCTGATCAACTTGTTCGGCTACACGCCGGAGCAGTTGCACCTCGGCGATACCAAGTATGCTAAGCTTAATTTTCCCTCGGTGGGCCGAACGGGTCCTTCCGACGATCGGTCGCCGAAGACGATTCAAAAGGAGACCGAAAAGACCCTGAACAAGCTGAACGAACTTTGGGACCAGGCCGAGCGCTACGCCCGAATTGATTCGGCCGTAACCGCCCGTCCCGAGGAGCGGCGTCAGCCCAAGTATCTGCCGTCCATGGAGGCACTCATTCCCGTCGTTCGGGGCACCCGTCCCCTCGTCGTCGCAGCGAATGAGGCCCCGGAGATCAGTGCGGCACTCGACTGGGCCGAGAAGCAAGGCGTCCTCGATCAGCTCATCTTGAGTGGGGCCCTGGAAGGCTGGCGCGTAGCCGACGAAATTGCCGAGGCCAACGTGCCGGTACTCGTCGGTCCGATCATGCAAACGCCCAGTCGCGAAAGTGACCGGTACGACAAGGCCTATCGTAACCCAGCCCTCCTGCACGAGGCCGGGGTGACAGTGGCCCTGCGGACCGGAAAGGTCGAAAACGTGCGCAATCTCGTCTTCCACGCCGGCTTTGCCGCCTCCCACGGGCTCGGCAAGACCGACGCCTTGCGCGCCGTCACCACTAATCCGGCGGACATCTTCGGCGTGGCCGATCAGGTCGGCACCATCGAGGTGGGCAAGCGGGCCAATCTCTTCGTGGCCAACGGCGACCCGTTCCGGCCCGCGACCGACGTACAGCACCTCTTCATCGACGGGCGCAAGCTTCCCCTCGAAAACCGGCAGACGAAGCTCTACGACGAGTTCCTGAACCGGAATCCGGAACTGGAGAAGTAGGTGTGGAGGTCTGGAAGTGTGGAGGGGGGAGGTACTCACAACCTGACCTCCACACGTCCACCCATCCATCCTTCCACACTTAATCCTCGCCCCCCGGAATGGTCTGGACGGTCGTATCACCGCGGAGCTCGGGGTGACTAATCTTGCCGCCGAGGTTGGCCGTGTAGCCGATGAGCCCAAAGCTCACGAGCGCCATCACGAGCGTTGCCACGGCTGTCCAGCGCACGAGCCGGCGGCGGAGGGCGCCATGGAGCAACGTCCCCAGCGCCGCAACGCTCGTCGCGATGCCCGCGATGAGCGCATACCCCCCAAACTCTTCGTGCGCCTCAATGGCATTGTGGGACACGCCGGCGCTCCCCTCCACCACCTCTTCGGCCGGCTCGCCGGTCAGATACACCGCGATGATGGCAAGCCCCGCTACGGCCAGCAGACCGAGACTCGCGCGCTGCACCGCCTCCTGCCCGCGCCCCAGGCCGTACGCCAGGAGTCCGGCCCCGAAGAAGATCCCAAGCAGAGGGATGTGATTGAGAACAAGGTGCCAGTGGGCAGCCGTCATGATACCGCGAATGGAGGTTCGTGCGAGAACTGGTGAACGTCCACGCAGCAATGAACCTAATCGCGGGAGGAAGACCTGTGGGGAAAACACGAACCAGGCTGTGGGGGAATGGGGGCCTCTCTTTCCCCCTTCGAACCATCCGTCCTACACGCGCTCAAACAGCGCCCCTTCAATCGTGAGTCCCGGCCCAAACGCCATGGCTAGGCCTCGATCCGGCGGCGCGCCGTCGCCCTGCGCCTGCCGGTCGAGGATGTGCTTCAGGACGAACAGGATGGTTGGCGAGCTCATGTTGCCGTAGCGGCGGAGGACCTCCAGGCTCGGCTGCACGTCCTCCGGCGCGAGGCCGAGCACCTCCTGCGCCCGCTCCACCACCGCCCGTCCGCCGGGATGAACGGCCCAAAAGTCCATGTCCTCCGGTCGTCGATCATTGGCGTCGAGGAGCCCGTTCACGTAGCCCGGGAGGTGGTCGGCAATCACGTCCGGCACCCGCGAGGAGAGGCCCATGAGGAACCCCGTGTTGCCGATGGCCCACGTCATGTCGTCCATCGAGTCGTCGTCGAGCCGGCTCTGGCCGTCGACGTAGGCGAGCCGTCCGCTCGCTTCGCGCTTGGACCGCGACGAGAGCACCGTCGCCGCCGCGCCGTCGGAGAAGAGAGAATTGACGATCACGCTCTCCAGGGTGTCGTCGATCTGGAAGTGGAGCGTGCAGAGTTCGGTGCATA
>JBDGQN010000283.1:0-12769 GCA_042219055.1 Salinibacter sp.
GCATAAGCCGGCAGATTTACAGTCTGCTGCGTTTGTCCACTTCGCTACCGACCCAGATACTAGGCTGCGTTCAACACCAGGGTGACCCCGCGTTTCCAGTTCCTGTTCAAGGTGCAACCCCCGGAGAAGTTGCCCAGATGGGGGGCGAATTTCAAATGAAGAGGTCGCCCCGAATTCCCTTCCAAGAACTATCCCTCTTCTTGCTCCTCGAAGTCCAGCGCCGCAGAATTGATGCAGTACCGCTGCCCTGTCGGCTCCGGGCCATCGTCAAACACGTGCCCGAGGTGAGCCCCACAGTCGGCACACACGACCTCGGTCCGGCGCATGCCGAGGCTGTGGTCGGCTTTGAGCTCGACGTTGCCCTCGTCGATCACGTCGTAGAAACTGGGCCACCCGCTGCCTGACTCAAACTTTGTCTTGGAGTCAAAAAGCGGCGCGTCGCAAACCACACAGCGGTAGCGGCCATCGCCCTTGTGGTCCCAGTACTTGCCAGTAAAAGCCTTCTCAGTGCCAGCCTCCTGCGTGACGTGGTATTGCTCCTCGGTGAGTTGATCGCGGAGCTGGTCGTCGGGGGGATGGGATATGTACACTTTAGCCATGGGTTTTTCCGTGTTGTGGGTAAGAAGAACTGTCAGTAAGGCCTACATGGCCGGCCGTTCATTCGGAGGAATTCTCCCCAGAACTCGGCGAATGATCTTCCGACCCTCCATCTTCTCCGAGAACCTCCGCTTCTTCGGCGTCCACCTCGTCCGGGGCCTCCTCCTCGTCGGAGGCCACTTCCCCATTGGTTGCGGGAAGCTGGTCGAGTTCCTCGGCCTCTCCATTTACGAGCTGAAGCACATCCTGACCGGGGACCTCCTCCTTCTCGATGAGCATCTCAGCCAGATTGTCAAACGCGTCTCGATGCTCGTCCAGCGTCTGAACGGCCCGCTCAAAGGCATTCTCGGTGATGCGCCGAATTTCCTGGTCAACCTCCCGGGCGGTCTCGTCGCTATACTCGCGGCCCTTGGCCAACTCCTCGCCGAGGAAGACGTTGCCTTGGTCCTCCCCGAGCGAGATGTGCTTAAACTTCTCACCCATTCCCCAGTCGAGCACCATCTTACGTGCCATCTTTCGCACCTGCTTTAGGTCATTCTCGGCGCCACTCGTGGCCGTCTCAAAGATGATCTCCTCGGCCGCACGCCCCCCCATAATGACGGCCAGCCGGTCGAGTAGATAGTCGAGCCGATAAAGGTACTTGTCTTTCTCGGGCAACTGCTGGGTTACTCCCATCGCTTGCCCCCGGGGTACAATCGTCACTTTGTGGATCGGATCGGCGTGGGGGAGCAGGGCTGCCACGATGGCGTGACCGGCCTCGTGGTAGGCCAGCAGCTTCTTCTCCTCCTCGTCCAGGACGAGCCCCTCCCGCTTTAGCCCCATCATCACCTTGTCCCGCGCCTCCTCGATGTCACGCCCTCTGATGACGTCGTGCTCGTGCCGGGCAGCGAGCAACGCGGCCTCGTTCAGAAGGTTTTCGAGATCCGCCCCGCTGAAGCCCGGCGTACTGCGGGCAATCTCTTCGAGGTCGACGTCATCACTCAGTGGCTTATTCCGGGCGTGGATCTTGAGGATTTCGTACCGTGCCTGCTTGGTGGGCAGATTCACGGTGATCTGCCGGTCG
The DNA here is from genome assembly GCA_042219055.1 of Salinibacter sp. Lineage (GTDB taxonomy): Bacteria > Bacteroidota > Rhodothermia > Rhodothermales > Salinibacteraceae > Salinibacter. The sequence continues at coordinate 1,661 of JBDGQN010000283.1, forward strand.
AAGCGTCCGGGCCGTGTGAGGGCCGAGTCGAGGATGTCGGGCCGGTTCGTGGCCGCCATTACGACCACCCCTTGATTCTCCTCAAAGCCGTCGAGCTCCGACAAGAGCTGGTTCAGCGTCTGCTCCCGCTCGTCGTTGCCCCCGCCGAGCCCGGCCCCTCGCTTCCGACCAATCGAGTCGAGCTCGTCGATGAAGATGATGGCGGGAGAGGTGTCTTTGGCTTCGCTGAACATGTCGCGGACCCGAGAGGCCCCAACCCCCACGAACATCTCCATGAAGTCGGAGCCCGAAACGCTGAAGAAGGGCACGTCCGCCTCGCCGGCCACCGCCCGGGCGAGCAGCGTCTTCCCCGTTCCCGGCGGGCCTACGAGCAGCACGCCCTTCGGCACCTTGCCGCCGAGCCCCTCAAAGCGGTCGGGGTTCTTCAGAAACTTGATAATCTCGCGCAACTCTTCCTTCGCGCTGTCGGCCCCCGCCACATCGTCGAAGGTGGTGTCCTCCTCGTCCTTGTCGTAGAGCTCCGCCTTGCTCTGGCGCACCGAGAACAATCCCTGTCCCTGCGACTGCATGCGGCGAAGGAAAATGTATCCCACCCCAAAGAGCAGCAACACGGGGAGAAGGCCCATAATGACGAGTCCCCAGGGAAAGTCACTCTTCGGTTTGGTGACCACTTCCACCCCCGCTGACTCCAACTTCGACATGAGTTTCTCGTCACCAAACGACGGAAGGTAGGTGACAAATTTCTTGTACTTCTCCGTGCTTCCCTCCCGGGTGTGGGTCGCTTGGGACTTGAGTGTCCCTTTGATGGTGTTGCCTTGCACCTCCACCCGCTCGACATTTTTATTCTGTAACTGCGAGCGAAATTCGCTGTAACTGATGCGGTCGCCCCCAGCAGGGCCCATGCCCCAGTAGCTGTAGGCCCAGAGCGCGAGGAGCGTCCCGGCGATAATCCAAATGATGAGGCGTCCTCGACCGGTGCCGGACGAGGGAGATCCGTTCGGCAATCCGGAGCCATCCTGATTCTGGTTCTGAGGAGTTCGGTCAGCCACGTCAACTCAAGTATTGGTCACGATCATCCGAGTGTCGCCCGGCACCAAAGCGCGTCACCGAAGGCTGAGCGCTAATACATGATGACGAGCGGCTTGTCATACACCCTCGCACGGGGATTGTGTCCTCATCTTCTTTGGACCTATGCACTCTTTCGGCGAGAGAGAGTTCGTTACACGGACGTTTCGGGGATAGATCCGCGATTTTCGGTTGCTTCTATTCAGGCGTTTCGATTATTCTGTAAGCCCTTCTTCATCCGCCGTTCTCCTTCGATCAGATCCCCCTATTGCTTTCGCAACTTATGGCGTCCTCTTCCCAATCCCCCACTGATTCTTTTCCCTTTGGCCAGGACATCGTCTGGGAGCCCGATCCGGCGGTCGTGGCCAACTCTAACTTGCGTCAGTTCATGGATCGGCATGGCATTTCCGACCTAGACGCCCTCCATGAACGCTCCACATCGGACGTGGGCTGGTTTTGGGAGGCTGTGCTCGACGATCTCAACATCGAGTTCTATCACGATTACGACGAGATCGTTGACCTTTCGGAGGGCATTCACCGTCCCACCTGGTGCGTGGGCGGAAAGATGAATATTGTGCATAACCTCCTCGACAAGTGGCAGGGCACCGACGTGGAGGACCGGGTGGCACTGCGCTGGGAGGGCGAAGACGGACAAACCGAAACGCTGACGTACGGCGAACTCCACCGTCGCGTCTGCCGATGTGCCAACGCGCTCCGCGAGGCGGGCCTCGGCAAGGGCGATCGCATTGGACTTTACATGCCCATGACGCCTGAGATCGTCGTCGCCTTTTTGGCGATTGTGAAGATTGGGGGTATTCTTCTTCCTCTCTTCAGCGGCTACGGCGTGGGAGCCCTCGTCACCCGTCTCCAGGGCGCCGATGCGAAGGCTCTCTTCACCGCCGACGGCTTTACGCGCCGGGGCAGTGCCATCGAGATGAAGGAAACCGCGGACGAGGCCGTCGAGCAGTGCCCGACAGTCGAAGACGTCATCGTCCATCGGCACCTGGGGCGCCCTGACCCGCCGATGACGGAGGGACGCGATCGGTTCTGGGACGAGTTCGTCGCGGGACACGACACGGAGGCCCGTACGACGCGGACCGACGCCGAGGACGTCGTGATGATTATTTACACGAGCGGAACGACCGGGCCGCCGAAGGGCACCGTGCATACGCACTGCGGCTTCCCGATTAAGGGGGCTCAGGACATGTACCACTCTATGGACCTGAAGCCGGAGGAGACGATGTACTGGATGAGCGACATGGGCTGGATGATGGGTCCTTGGCTCGTCTTCGGAACGCTCACCCTCGGCTCTACAATGGTCCTCTACGATGGGGCCCCCGACCATCCCGATCCCGGACGCCTCTGGCGCATGGTCGATGATCATGAGGTGACGCACCTCGGCGTGTCGCCCACGCTCATCCGCGCCCTCAAGACGCACGGCGACGAGCCGGTGGCCGCCTCGGACCGCTCCAGCCTCCGCGCAATCGGCTCCACGGGCAGTCCGTGGGATCCCGAGTCGTGGTCGTGGTGCTTCAACACGGTGCTCAACGGCGAGAAGCCGATTCTCAACTACTCCGGCGGTACTGAGATCTCCGGGGGCATCCTCTGCGGCAACTTCCTCGAACCGCTCAAGCCCGCCGCGTTCTCCGGCCCCGTTCCCGGTATGGACGCCGACGTGGTGGACGAGGAGGGGACTCCGATTCGCAAGGAGGTTGGCGAACTCGTTCTGCGCAACCCGTGGATCGGAATGACGCGGGGCTTTTGGGGCGACGACGACCGCTACCACGACGCGTACTGGAACCGCTTCGAGGACGTCTGGGTGCACGGCGACTTCGCGGCCATCGATGGGGACGACCTCTGGTACATCCTGGGCCGCTCGGACGACACGATCAACGTGGCCGGCAAACGCCTGGGCCCGGCTGAGATTGAGGCGCTCTTGAACGCCCACGAGGCAGTCGCGGAGAGTGCAGCCATCGGGGTGCCCCACGAGGTGAAGGGCTCCGAGATCGTCGCATTTGCGGTGCTGGAGTCGGAGGTCGACGAGACCGACGCTCTCCGGGAGGAGCTCATGCAGAGGGTCGTCGACGAGATGGGCAAGCCCCTGAAGCCACGCGAAATCCTCTTTGCCGACGCATTGCCCAAGACGCGCAACGCCAAGGTCATGCGCCGCGTGATACAGGCGGCGTACCTCGGGGAGGACCTGGGCGACACGTCGAGCCTCGAAGATCCGGCCACGGTGGAGGCAATCCGGGAGGCACGGTAGGATGTACAAGCCTCCCCCAACGAAGACCGTTCTCTCCGCAAACACACCCCCTTCCCCTCCGTATCTGATTGCCCCTCTAGATCAAGGAACCGTGAAGCCGGTCCGGAATGTCGCTGCGTACTGTCGTTCTGGGCATACTGCTGGGCTGGGGACTTTGGGTCCCCCCTTCGCCCTTCGCGCAGTCTGCCCCGACGAGCGTCGTGCGGGGCCGCGTGCTCGACGCTGAGACGAACGCGCCCCTGCCCCACACCCACGTCTTCAACGCCCGATCGATGATCGGGACCGTCACCGACTCGACCGGGCGGTTTCGGCTGGAGGGAGTGCCCCCGGGAACCAAACGGCTGTACGTCTCGCACGTGGGATACGAGAAGAAATCGATCCGGGTGCGGGCCGTCCCGGGGCGGCCCCAAATCGTCACTGCCCGCCTCGCATCCAAAGTCATTCAGTCCCCTCCGGTGACCGTCTCTGCGAGACGGGGCGAGGAATGGCACGAGCGCTTAGACCGGTTCAAGCAACTGTTCATCGGACCCTCAACCCTCGCCGACCAGTGCACCCTGCGCAATCCTGAGGTCCTTCGGTTCGAGGAAAAGTGGTGGGGAAAATTCGAGGTTCGTGCCCAGAAACCGATCGTGATCGAGAACCGGGCGCTCGGATACCGGGTCCGGTACTTCCTGAAGGCATTTGAAAAACAGGGCTCCCTGGTCCGGTGGGACGGAGAACCGCTCTTCGAACCCCTCACGCCCAAGGACTCGACGCAGGCGGTCCGGTGGCGTCAACGTCGACGCGAAGCATATCGGGGCTCCCCCCGACATTTCCTCAGGGCGTTGATCGAGGATCGACTCGCGGCGGAACAGTTCGCACTCTACCGGCTCCCGCGGGCCTCTGCCTTCCGGTACCCAAACCGGGCCGACCGCATTCCGGCACGGCGGGACGACATTCTCGCCTCCGGACCCGACTCTACCTACCGTCTCGACGCCCACGACCGTCTCGAAGTCATCTACCGAGGCGAGTCCGAGAGCGACGCCTACCTCGACTGGGCCAATCTCCGACGAGCGCCTCGGGACCATCAAACCTCTCAGATTGACATCAACGACCCGCCCATCCACGTGGACCCGTCCGGCGAAATCGTAGAGCCCTACGGCGCCACGTTTTACCAGTATTTCGCATACACCGCCCGAATCGCCAAGCTTCTCCCCCGCGAGTACGAACCACCAAAGCAGCCCCCCTGACCCCCGAGCAGCCATCTCCGGATTAGGGAAACCCATCAGGACTCGTAGATGCGCGACTTGTGATTCGTGAATCGTGATGCGTGAAACGCTTTCCCGAAAGGCACAGAGTGTCCTCCCTCACGCATCACTCCTCACGCATCACATGATCCAGAAGGCATTCTCGTAGTGACTCACCTCGGGGGCCCCCTCAGTGAGCAAGACAGTCACGACGTCGAACCGCGCCGGGGCCCCTTCGAACTTGCGCTCGTGCAGGTACGCTCGGGCCACCTCGATCAGCGCGGCCTGCTTCTCCTCCGTAATGGACGCCTCCGGCGCACCAAACTCCATCCCACTTCGGGTCTTCACCTCGACAAAGACGATCTCGCCGCCCTCGTCGGGATCGAAACAGACCAGATCCACCTCATTGCGCTCGAAGTGGTAGTTGCGCTCCAGGACGCGATAGCCGGAGTCTTCAAGATGAGTGGCCGCGACGTCTTCTCCTCGGTCACCAATGTCCTTCGTCGAAGCCATGGGAGTAGGATCGTGTACGGAAGCACCGTTAGCGAGAAGAAGACGAGTCGTCGGGGTCCGGCTGGCCGAGCTGAAGGGCGACGTTCAGCAATTGCTCGATCTGGTCCACGTTCTCGTTGCGGACGAGGGGAAGAAGGGCCTCAGAAACGCCCTCGAACACTTTGACAAGATCGATCAGATTGGCGAACCGCCGGTGCAGCATCTGCTCGGTCTCCGAGCGATCCTCCATCGATTCGCCGTCCTTCACGAGTAAATCGGCACACTCCTCCAATTGGGAGCGCACGGGATGGACCTCCCGGTGCCGCCGCTCTTCGATGATTCGAGCGGTAATTTGCCAGACGTCCTTTTCCGCCTCGTAATAGTCTTTCCGGGAGTCCTCCCGATGGGTCTTGGTGACGAGGTCCCAGTCCACCAGCGATCGGAGGTTCATGTTTGCATTGCCGCGGCTCACATCGAGCCGGCTCATAATCTCGTCGGTGTTGAGGGGACGCTCTGCGCAGTACAGCAACGCGTGAATCTTCGCCATCGTGCGGTTAATGCCCCAAGTGGACGCCATCTCCCCCCAAAAGGCCACGAATTTGCCGACTGCCTCGCGGGCACGAGGGCTCGCCCTCTCGGTCGTCGACGGGTCGGGACTCGATGAGTCTGGAGGGGTCATGAACGACGGGAGGAATCGGGGCCGGACCTCGGCGAGGGGATGAAGACCATTGCGCGGAATATCTACTCCTAAATCCCTCCGAATTGTTTCTCTGCCTGCAATTGGATCTACACATCGACAGTCGTGGTTCATATCCTGGAAAGGTCCCAGGGGGCCCGCTCATTGCCCCAAACCTGTAGCCCGATTCGCGACTGCTCAGACCCTTTCTGCTTGCATGTCAACTTCTTCCCCGCACGACGCCCCGGTGATCACGATCACGACGGACTTCGGCACCGAAGACGCATACGTCCCCGCGATGAAGGGCACGATGCTCTCCATCTGCTCGTCGGCGCGGCTGGTAGACGTCACCCACGAAATCACGCCGCAGGATGTGATGGAGGCGGCGTTCGTACTCCGGTCGGCCCGCCCGCACTTTCCGGACGAGGTGGTGCACCTGGTCGTCGTCGACCCGGGCGTGGGCACCGACCGGCGGGCCGTGGCCCTGCGGGCCGAGGGGCAGTGGTTTGTGGGTCCCGACAATGGGGTCTTCCCCCTCGTCCTCGATCAAACCCAGCCCGAGGCAATGGTGAAACTGGACGACCCCGAGTTTTGGCGAAGCCCGTCGCCGAGCACCACGTTTCATGGCCGCGACATTTTTGCGCCCGCCGCCGCTCACCTCGCCGCCGGCCGATCGGTTGAAGAAATCGGCACGCCTATCGACACGCTCGAACCCCTCAAGTGGGCTCGCCCAACGACGGCCGCGGGCACGGTGCAGGGCTGGATCGTTCACGTCGACCACTTCGGCAACTGCATCACCAACATCCGCCGGTCCACCCTGGCAACGGCCGCCGGCCTGGAGGATTCGGACCCGCCGACCGCCGCCTTCCCGTCCGTCACTGCCTACGTGGGAAATACAACGCTGGAGGCCCTCCATTCCACCTACGGCGCCGTGCCCGAGGGCGACCCCCTGTTGCTTTTCGGAAGCACGGGGCACCTCGAAATTGCCGCCAATGGGGGGAACGCCGCTGAACTTCTGGACATACGAAAGGGCGATTCCGTAAAAATAGTTTTTGACGACGCCTCAAATTGACTTCTCCCCTCGGAGAGATCCGGGCCGGGGGAATGTGCTCCCACTAGCAAAGTAGGTCGAGCAGTCGCTCATACTCGTCGTGCTCCCCGATCCAGAACCACCTATACACCTCCGGCCCTACTCGGAGAGCCAATGCTCGATATTGGGGATCCACGTTCGCTTTGTACAACGCTCCCCCTGGAGTATCGCATCTCTTCTCAAATGCGAGGCGGTGGTGGTCTGGATGCTCCTTCAGAATCTCGTATCTGTGATCTGCGTGCTCCTGGACGGGCTTCCGGAGAGCATAGTATTTGGGCCAGAACTCTTCGCTATCGACGACGTGTCTCATCCGGGAAGGCGGGTCGTCTTGCCTTCCTCGTGACGACGCCTCACGCCCTTGAGGTACCCGATTGCGTCTTCTTCAGTCTCTACGTCGTCGATCCGTGTTCGGGAACTCTCGCCTTTATGCTTCTTCGCGGCCTCCCTCTTGATCTCCCGACAAGAAGAGGGTTCCGCTGAAATATAGAAGGCGCGCCTTCGAATCTGTCGGCGCACGTGCTGGGCGTCGGGGCGGTCTGGCTGAAGAACAGCGGTGCTCATGAGGTTCAATAGAGCCTATGAGGCAAGTTGTCGTCTGTGGAAACTCTAACTGTAAGTAATCCTTTGGTTTCGGCCGCGCCCCTTCCGATCCGGCCGCCAGGTTGCTGACTCATGGCTCTTTCCTCCCCCCTTCCCGACTCGTCGCCCCTAAAGCACCTGGACACACTCTACCCCCTCGCCTGCATGCTCGCGGGCCCCGACGCCGCCCCCAGCCTCCTCCAGCGTCTCTTTGAGGACGCGGCGGAGAGTCCCCCGTCGGAGCGTCCTCAAGACGGAAGCGGCTGGGTAAAAGCCCTCTTCCGAGCACACGACCCGGCGTCCCCTCTCGCCTCCAGAGAGTCGTCCGATGGGCCGTCCCCCGCTTCGGATTCGATGCGACGCGAGGCGGCCCAAGAGATCGTCCGGGAGACGCTGCCGATGGCACTGTCGGCGTGCTCGCCCCAGGAGCGATTCCTCATTGCCCTGGACGCACTTGAAACGGCTGAGGGGGGATCCGAGCCGATTCCCCCCGCACTGCAGCCTGCCGACGCACGGGCCTCCCTTCGGGAACAGCTCCGAGCTCTCCTCTCCGACCGCGAACGCGCCCTCGTCGAAGACGCCCTCCCCGACGGTACTCTACGAAAGGCAACAGAAGAACTGCTGTCCGAGCGGTACACTTCAATTTCCCCTCAACTCCGCGCGCGCCTGAAATCCATTCTGGAAACGATGTCCCCTCCCACGGAGCCCGAGGCGGAGTCGTCGCTACTCGACCGCCTTCCACGCCGCCTTACGCCCCGCAGCCTCCTGTTTGCCCTTCTGTTCAGCGTGCTTGTACTGGGCGGCGGAATCACCGTGTCGTACCTGTTTCCGGCATCGCCCGCCTCCTCGGCGTCTGCCCAGAGCCTGACCGCGTTTTCGGTACAACAAAGCGAAGCCGTCACCTCCGAATTCGAAACGCGTAGCCCCGCCAGAGCGAAGGCGTACGTCGACTCCGTATGGAATCGTGCGGTGACGGTGCCGTCCATCGACGGCGCTCCGCTTCGAGGCGTTGGACGTCTGCGCACGGACGAAGGCGTAGACATCCCTGCCTTTCTGTACAAGAACGAGAACGCCCCGATTACGACCTTTGCCTACAACTACGCCCTGGTCGATCAGCTCAAGAACGAAGCGTCCCTGAGCACGAACGTCCGTGCGGCCCTCGCAGAGAGCAACGCTTTTGTGTCTGGGGCGGCGACCTCCAACTCGGCCCTGCTCTGGCGCCACCGAGACGACATTTACGTAACCATCGCCCCCACACTTCCCCCCGACTCGCTCCGTCATCGCCTCCATCGGCCCCGGTAGCCCATCGTCAAGCGGGATCCCAAACGAACGGCGATCCCGAGAGTATGAGCCCGGACGCCCTAGGTCTCCGCGGCTGGAAGCTGAATGCGGAAGGTCGAGCCCTCCCCGACCGTGGATTCGACCAGTTCAAGGCCTCCCCCATGGTAGGTCTCCACCACGCGGCGCGCCAGACTCAGCCCCAGGCCCCAGCCCCGCTGTTTGGTGCTGTACCCGGGCCGGAAAATGTTCTTCCACTGCCGCCGCTCAATGCCTCGCCCGGTGTCCTGCACCTCCAAAAAGACCGTCTCGTCCTCCGCCCAGCCCCGAACCGTAATGGACCCTTCATCCTCCTCAATGGCATCGAGGGCATTCTTGAGTAAGTTTTCGAGCACCCAGGCAAAAAGCTCCTCATTCGCCTCCGCCCGCAGACGATCGGGGAGGTCGACGGTCAAGGCAATCGATTGCCCCTGCCGAGGAATGCGTCGGCGCAGGTAAGAAGCCGTCTGCTCCACGATGGGCACGAGGTCACATCGCTCCAGCTTCGGCTGCGAGCCGATGTCCGAAAACCGATCGGCCACCCGCTGAAGGCGCTCCACGTCGTTCTCAATCTCGTCGAGCGCCTGCTCCTTGGTCTCCTCTTCAAGGTCCGGGGACCGAAGCATTTCAATCCATCCCATGAGACTGGAGAGGGGCGTGCCGAGTTGATGAGCGGCCTCCCGGGCCATTCCCATCCAGAGACTGCTCTGCTCGCTCCGCCGGATGTAGGAGAAGCCAAAATAGCCCACCAGGACAAACAGGCCCACGAAAACCAATTGCACCCACGGAAAAATGCGGAGCTCTGTAATGAGGGCCGACTCGTCGTAATAGACGTACTGCGTGAGGCCGCCCCCCTGCTTCTCCGACCCGTCGATCCGGATGCGAATCGGCTCAAACCCGGCTTTCATCTCCCGCAACGTGCTTCGGAGTTCGGCCATCGCCTCCGCCGAGTCCTTCGGGGGCAACGTGCTAATGGTGTCCGGCACCCCCACGTTCTGCCACGAGATCGGCCGACGCCGCGTCGAATCGGTGATGATGGCCGGAACGCCGAACTGGTTGGGCTCCAGGATCTGGTTCAGAATGAAGTTGAACTCCTGCGTGGGGGGCATTGTCTGCGCCCAGTCGAGAGCGTTCCGAAAGGCCTGGATCTGCTCGGCAGACAGGGTGTCTGGAGACGGGGTGGTCGTGAGGCCCTCAAGATATGCGTCCAGACGACGAAAGGCCGCACGGTGGGGATTGCCCGTCTGACGGGTCTGTACCACTTGCTCCAGCGCGTCGGCCCAGAGTTGGATGACGGCCTGTTCGCGCTTCTGCAGCCGATCGACGAGGCGCTGCGTGTACCAGAGCGAGGCCACGGCAATGCCCACCGCGAACACGATGAGCCCGAGTTTCAGTTGGACTGTCCACCGATAAGCGTCCATTGAACCGCAGGATTATGCAGGGAATGCCTCCGGACCTGGACGCTCCCTCCGACTCGGGCGATCCTCGACCGGCCCTGTCCCCTGGTCCGCCCCTCGGGACTACACCGTCGTTGCGAGCTCAACGTCCGTGATGATCTGACTGCGCCGCGGCCCGTTCGACACGAGTCCAATCTCGACATCGAGGTAGTCCGCAATGAAGGCAAGGTAGTCCCGAGCCTCCGACGGCAGATGTTCGACGCGCCGCACCCCGGAAATGTCTTCGTCCCAGCCGGGGAGGGTTTCGTAGAGGGGGTCCACACGCTCCAGCGTCTGCGCTTCACTCGGGAAGCGGCGGGTGGTTTTCCCATCGTAGCGGTACTGCGTGCACACCTTCAGCTCGTCCATCCCCGATAGGATGTCGAGCTTGGTGATGGCCAGCTCGCTGAAGCCGTTGATCGTGCTGGTGTAGCGGAGCGCAACCAAATCCAACCAGCCGCAGCGGCGCGGGCGTCCCGTAGTGGCGCCAAACTCGTCGCCCTTCTGCCGCAGGCGCTGCCCCGCCTCGTTCTCCAACTCCGTGGGGAAGGGCCCGTTGCCGACCCGCGTGCAGTACGCCTTGGCGATGCCCAGGACGCGGTCGATCGCCGTAGGCGTGACGCCCAGGCCCGTGCAGCATCCGCCCGCGGTGGGGTGACTGGAGGTGACGTACGGATAGCTACCGAAATCAACGTCGAGGAGAGACCCTTGCGCCCCCTCCGCCAACACACGCTCCCCGGCGTCGAGCGCCTCGGAGAGAAACTGGGAGGTGTCGGTCACGTAGTCGTCGATTTTCTGATCGAACTCCACATACTCCTCCACGATGCGATCCACGTCGAGCGCCTCAGCGTCGTAGACGTCGCGGAGAATGGCGTTCTTTTCCTCGATGGACCGGCGCAGCTTGCGACGCAGCACGTCCTCGTCGAGCAGATCGACGACCCGGATCCCAGTGCGAGCAAACTTGT
>JBDGQN010000284.1:0-11207 GCA_042219055.1 Salinibacter sp.
GACCGTGTCGGCCAGGGTTTCCTTGTCGCTGAAGTAGTAGTGGAGGAGGGCCTGGTTGACATCCGCCTCCCGGGCGATGTCCTTCAGGCTTGCGCCCTGGGTCCCCTGCCTCACGAACACAGTGTGGGCAGCGTCGAGGATGCGGGCCTCGGTGTCGTTTTTCGGAGTCGGGGACATCAGCTCAGTTGAGGTCAATAACCAATTTAAAGTCGAGAGTTAAATTTTGCGATGACCTCTCTGTTTCCCCTGGGTGCGCAGTTCTATGTGAAGAGAAGTTAAATAGAGGCTCCGGGCCACTTCTACGGGTAGTTCCCGAATTATGGGGATCGTCTCGCCCGGTACCCCCCGTTGGGCGGGCAGACACTTATCGGCGGGAGCCTTGATGCATCGGGCGGCAGAGCAGGCAGATCAGGCGCAGCATCCCCGGAGAAATCCGCTCAGCGGTCCCAAAATGCAAGGATCGAGTAACTCGACGCCGATAAAGTAGACATTTAATTTTAAGTACAATATCAAATTGCCCCGCGGATGGACGAACACGGGCCGCTCTCCGGCCTCTCGGCAGCTGACTACCGCACCCCCGCCGGGAAAAGAGGAAAGTCCTCCCGAGAGATTCGTCCGGCCGGGGGCATCGACCCTCTGAATAAAACGTTTTTCGATTATGAACACGCTCTTCTTGATCGTTCAGGGCCTGCTCGGACTCATCTTCGTCGGCGCGGGCGGCGCGAAGCTCGCCGGTGCGGACCGAATGAAGGAGAACTTCGCCACGTTTGACTACCCGACGTGGTTTATGTACGTCACTGGCCTCTTTGAGCTGGGCGGGGCCGTCGGCCTGCTGATAGGCTTCTGGTGGACCGTCGGAATCCAGTGGGGCGCGCTGCTCCTCATCGTTACCATGATCGGGGCCGTGTGGACGGAACTCTTCCGGCGCGGTGAAGGCCCTGGGCGGTGCCTCCTCTGATCCTCGGGCTGCTGGCGACGTGGATCCTGTGGACACAGTGGCCGCTTCTGTGATCACACTTTTTGGGGCAGGCCGATGAGAGAGTTCGGGTCCCCGAAAAGTCTGCCGTGACGGCGCCGTTCATCGGCCAGATCTCCGAAGCTCCCCTCTTCATTTGTGCTGGGCCGAGTATTTGTGAGGAAAAAATGAAGAAAGAGCTGACGCGCAACTTTTTATTTTGACATTAATGTTAATTGTCGAACTAAAACTCGCCCGTTCTGAATTCTCTTCGCGCGAGCACTCGGCTCGGCATGCGCCGTTCTTGACCGTTCAAAAGAACCAGTCCCTCGTGCCATGAGCAACCAGCCTCTTTTTTGTCCACAGGAGTTAACAGTAGAATTAAACAGCAATATAAATACGGTCCTGATTCACCGTTTCAATCCGTCCGGTCGTGGACGGTGGCCACCCTGTTTCTGGTGGGGCTGCTCGTCCCGGGACTCGCCACCGGGCAGACCGCGTCGGCCCCCGTGGAGGTGGCCGTCATTGCCGATTCGGGCCCGACGGCCGACTCGCTCACGCGTCGCGTCCAGGCGGAAATCGAGGCCCTGTTCGCGGGGCACCGGTCGGTGCAGATGTCGGTGACGGAGGGGGCGCCGCCGTGGACGTCCGCCGCGGCAACTGACGCCTACCAGTCCGCTCGGGCCGCCGGCCCAGACGCGATTGTGGTGGTCGGGTCCGTGTCGGTCGCGGCCATCTGCGTGGCGTCGGGGCCGGGAGGATCCGTTCCCACCATTGGGGTGTCGTCGGGGAGCGCCCTCCTGGTGCCCGATGCGGCCCGGGAAAGCTGCTCCGTCGTGGGCCCGATCGGGTGGCCGTCGCGGACGATGCGGGCCTTCGAGGATCTAACGGCAGTCTCGTCCGTCGCGGTCGCCGTCGACGGGCGGGTGGCCGATCACATTGCCGGGCCGTCACGGTGCCCCCCTGCCCGCTCGGGTCCGACCGAGGGACTCGGTTGCCACGGACCGGCCCCTCGTGGTGAATGCAGGCACCGCCGAGGCCCTCGGCCTGTCGCTGCCCTGGGACGTGCAGGTCAGTTCCCGACTCGTAGATGAGACCGCCCCGTCGGATACGCCCACGACCCTGGGGGGCTGTGCGCGAGAGCGTGACGGCCAATCTGGAGCTCAAGGCGAAGCGGCAGACGGTCGCGGCGCAGTCGAATCAAGTCGACGCGGCGCGCGCCCGGCTGCTGCCACAGGTGCAGGTCTCGGCCACCGGTCGGGCCGTGAGCGAGGAGAGGGCCTCGGCCTCGTTCGGAGCGCAGCCGGAGCAACAACTGAGCTCGGCGGTCTCAGTCCGGCAGATTCTCTTCAGCGAACCCGCCTTCGCGAAGCTCAGCGTGGAGCGTCGGATGCAGGCGGTGCGCGAGTTTCGGCGCCAGTCCACGCGGCTCGACGCCGCGAAGAACGCCGCCGACGCCTACCTCGGCGTGCTGGAGGCGCGGGCCGGGGTCACGATTCAGCGCGAAAACATGCGCACCGTCCGTACGAACCTGCAGGCCGCCCGGACGCGGCGGCGGGCGGGGGCCGCCGACCCTCGTGGGGTGAGCCGGATGGAGACGGAGCTCGCCCGGGCCGAACAGGGACTCCTCCGTGCCCTCGGGCGCCAACGGGCCGCCGAGCTCCAGTACAACCGCGTCCTCAACCGCCCGCTTGACGCGGATGTCGTGCTCGCCCAGACCGCCACGGCCGATCCGTCGAAGATCCTCGCGCAGTTCCCGTACGCCGACCGTCTGGACGAGAGCGGGAAGGCCACGGCGTTCCGACGGTTCTGGGTGGCCGAAGCGAGGGAGCGCGCGCCCGAGGTGAAGGCTGTCGAGCGCCTGGTGGGGACCCGAAAGCGGCAGCTCACGTCCGCGAACCGTTCGTTCTGGATGCCCGAGATTTCACTGGAGGGCACCTTCTCCCAACGCCTTCACGAGGGCGGCGTCGGCACCTCGTCGCCCAGCCTTCCCTTCCTCAACAGTCCGGACGGCCAGTTCACTCTCCCCACCCCGCCCGACCAGCAGTGGTCCGTCGGCATCACCGCGTCGTTCCCGCTCTTCCGGGGCACCGAGCGGGCGGCCCAGCGACGACAGGCCAAGAAACAGCTCGCGGCCAGTCGTACGGAGCAGGCAATGGCCAAGCTCGGCGTCGAGCAGAAGGTACGGACGGCCCTCGTCCAGCTGGAGACCGACTACGCGAGCGCTGAGCGCGCCCTCCGAGCGGCCCGGGCGGCCCAGCAGACGCTGGACGTGACGGAGGCCGTCTACCGCGAGGGCACCGCCTCGCTGATCGACCTCATTGACGCCCAGAACGCGGCGCTGGCCGCCCGCCAACAGGCCGCCACGACCGCCTATGAGGTGCTCCGCAAGTGGAGGGCCGTGCAGCGCGCCGGGGGCTCATTCCGGCCCCTCCGCACCCCGCAAGAGCAGGCGGCCTTCGAGCAGCGCCTCGACGCTATTCTCTCCGGCCGGACCGGCACCGGCACTCCGTAGCGCCCCTATTGCCTCCAATTTCCCCCTGATTTTGAACCGCTCCGCAACGTCATGCTTCGTTTCCGCTTTTTTGGACTTCCCCTGCTCGCCACGCTCCTACTCCTCACGGGATGCAGCGCCGAGCAATCCGGGCCTGCGTCGCCAACGGTGCGGACCGTCCAGACGGCACCGATCCAGTCCCGCGCCGAAGCGAGCGCCCGGTCGTTCACCGGCACCCTCCGTGCCCCTCTCGAAACGAACCTGTCATTCCGCGTGGCCGGAACCGTGACCGACGTTCGGGTCGACGTGGGCAGCGCCGTCGAGGAGGGCGACCTGCTCGCGCGGCTCGACGCTGAGGACTACCGACTGCGGATGGAGTCGGCCCGGGCCTCGTACCGGCAGGACAAAGCCGCCGCCGAAAACGCGAGGTCGGAGCTGCGCCGCATCAAGGCCCTGTACGCCAACGACAATGCGTCGCTGAGCGCCTACGACCGCGCTCGCACCCAGTACGAGACGGCCACGAATAAGGCCAAGGCGGCGAAGCGCCAGCTCGACCTGGCCCGCAAGCGTCTCGGCTACACGCGGCTTACGGCCCCGGCCTCGGGCACCATCGCCGCCAAGCGCGTCGAGGAGGGGGAAACCTTAGGGGTGGGGCAGCCGGTCGTGCGGCTCGCCGCGGGGAAGCGCCTGGAGGTGCAGGTGCCCGAAAACTTCATCACACAGATCGAAGTGGGGCAGTCCGCATCGGACACCGTCACGGCCCTCCGTGGAACCCCGGTGCCCGCCACCGTCACAGAGGTGGCGTCCGCCCCCGCCGGGCGCCGGCCCACGTACCCGGTGGTCGTCACGCTCAACAACTCCGTTCCGGCGCTTCGCTCCGGGATGACGGCCCGCGTGCAGTTCGATCTGGGCAGCGACGGGGGCCTCGTCGTGCCCGCCGAGGCGGTGGGGGAGGACCCGGACGGGCGCTTCGTCTACGTCGTCGACCGCCACGCCGGTCCCGACTCCCTCGCCGCCGACGGCCGCGTTGCCCGCCGTGCCGTGACGACCGGTGACCTCACGCCCAGCGGCCTCGTGGTGACGAGCGGCCTTCAGCCGGGCGATCAGGTGGTGACCGCTGGGCTCTCCATGCTTCGCGACGGCGACCCCGTCCGCATCTCCCGCCTCCTTAGCGATCGGGACGGGTCGTAGACGATCACATTGCCTCTCCTCATAAGACGCATCGTTGTGACGGTGTGAGAGTAACCGCAGCACGGAGAACCGCCTTCTTCAGACGCGGTGCTTCGCGGTAAGGTAACTGCTCGTTTTCAAGCGGGGACGTTCATTTTTGCCTAGATGCAAAAACGAACCAGACGAGCGAAGCGACTCACGAAGTAAAAAGATCACGGCTGTGAAGACTCGGGCTGACGTCGGCTCCCGCTCCGCTAAAATCAATCAAACTCGGTCGCACTCTAAAAGCACTCGGTCGCTGCCGCTCCCAGCGCTACGCTCCCTCAAACACGATTGATTTTGACCGCTCCGCGTCCGCCGCCGTCCGGGCGCCCGACTCTTCAAGGCCGGAATCTTCCAGTCCCGCTGGTTTTTGCCCAAGAGAACCGGTGCAGCATCCTGCGGACATTCTCACAATCCCATATCGATGCGTCTCTCTACGCATCTCGCCGCTCCGAATTGATTCTTCGACAGTCCCATGCAGATTACCCGCCTCGCCCTCACAAAACGCACCGTGATGGCGGTGCTCCTCGTACTCGGCCTCGTCGCCGGCACCCTCACCTACTTTTCGCTCCCGCGCCAGGAAGACCCGGGCTTCACCGTCCGCGTGGCCGTCGTGACGGCCTTCTACCCCGGCGCCTCCCCGCAGGAGGTGGAGAAACAGGTGACCGATCCGCTGGAGGCGGAGATCGAGGAAATGACCAAGGTCGAGTTCGTCGAGAGCGAATCCCGCAGCGGCGCCGCCGTCATCCAGGTGGAGGTGCAGGACCAGTATTCCGACGTGGAGCCGATCTGGACGACCCTCCGCGAGCGCGTGAAGGCCGCCTCGGCGAACCTGCCCGAGGGCGTAATTGGGCCGACGGTCCACGACAACTACGGGGACCGCTGTAGCACCGTCGTCGCCATGACGGGCGAGAGCTTCAGCTGCGCGGAGCTGGAGACCATTGGGGAGGAGGTGCGCAAGATGCTCCTCGGCCTCAAGAACTTGGGGAAGGTGCAGGTGCAGGGCATTCCCGATCGGCGCGTCTACGTCGAGTACGACCGCGCCCGCCTCGCCGCCCTGGGCCTCTCGACCGGGCAGCTGGCCCGCATCCTAAAGCAGCGCAACGTGGTGGTGGACGGGGGCTTCGTGCAGACCGACCGCGAGCGCATCGCGATGAAGCCGACCGGGAGCTTCGACTCCGTCGAGCAGATCCGGTCGATGACGTTTCGGCTCCCGGGGAGCGGGGAGCTGGTGGCCCTGCAGGACGTGGCCACTGTGAAGCGCGGCTACGCCGACCCGCCCACGCGACTCGTGTCCTATAACGGGCAGCGGGCGGTGTCGATTGCCGTCTCGATGGCCGACGGCGGCAAGATCACGCAGCTCGGCCCGCGCATCCTCAATGCGCTGGAGGAGATGCAGAGCACCCTCCCGGCGGGCATCGACTTCCACACGGTGTCCTACCGCGCCTCCGTCATCGACAGTCTCGTGAACGAATTCACCGCGAGCCTGCTGCAGGGCATCCTGGCCGTGCTCGCCGTGCTGCTCCTCTTCCTCGGCGCGCGCACCGGCATCATCGTGGCCTCGGCCGTGCCCACCACCATCATCGGCAGCCTGCTGGTCATGGCGGCCCTCGGCATCAGCCTGAACAAGATGTCGCTCACCGCCCTCATCATCGCGCTGGGCCTGCTCGTGGACAACGCCGTCGTCATCAGCGAGTCGATCCTCGTGCAGATGCGGGAGGGAAAGCAGGCGTTCAGGGCCGCCGTCGACTCGGTGAAAGAGCTCCGCTTCCCGCTCCTGGTGGCCACGCTCACCACCTCGGCGGCCCTGCTGCCCACGTACCTCAACGACCACGTCGTGGGCGAATACACCTCCGCCATCTTCGAGGTCGTCACCATCGCCCTGCTGCTCTCGTGGGGCCTCTCGCTCACGGTGATGCCGATGCTTTGCTACCTGTTCCTGACGGTGAAGGGCGAGGACGCCGATTCGCCGATCGAAGACGGATCGCAAGACCTCGTCTGGTGGAAACCGACGACCTGGCCGCTCTTCGCCGATCGGGCCGAGCCGGACGTTGAGACGAACGGTGTCCCGAGCAACGGCTCCGCCGACACCGACTCGCCTGCGAAGGGGGCGAGCGAGTACGACACGCCGTTTTACCGGTGGTACCGCGGCCTCCTCCTGGGCATCGTGCGGCACCAGTGGCTGTCCGTCGTCGTCGCCCTTTCCATGTTCGGCACGGCCATGTGGGCCTCCGGCTTTTTGCCCGAGCAGTTCATCCCGCGCAAGGAGGAGACCATCTTCAAAGGGGAGATCGAGTTGCCGTACGGCACGCCCTTCAAGCGCACGAAAGCCGTGACGCGCGACCTGGAGCAGTTCATGCGCGACTCGCTGCAGGTGGGCGTGCCCGAGCAGCAGAGCTCTCTCTTCGCCGTCCCGAAGATCGGGGAGACCGAGTACGAGACACAGGGCATCGTCAACTGGGGCGCGTGGATCGGCTCCGGGGCGCCGCGCTACATCCTGGGCTACAACCCGGAGCAGCCACGCCCCAACTACGCCTACTTCCTGATCAACACCACCAGCTTTGAGGTCCAGAAGCGAATCATCGACCGCATGAATGGCTTCCTGGGGCGCAACTATCCGGAGGCAATGCCGCGCCTGGAGAAGCTGCGCAACGGCCCGCCGCTGGACTACCCGATCGAAATTCGCCTCTCCGGCCCCAACCGGTCGAAACTGCAGTCCATCGCGGGGGCGCTGAAGACGAAAATGCGCGCGATCGACGGCGTCACCAACGTCAACGACGACTGGGGGCAGCGGCAGAAGCGCCTCACCGTCGACATCAACGACGCCCGGGCGCAGCGGGCAGGCCTCACGACCGAGGACATCGGGCTGTCGCTGCGGACGAGCCTTACGGGCGTCCCGCTCACCCACTACCGCACGGGCAACGACCGCGTGCCCGTCGTCCTGCGCTCCGAGAAGGCCGCCCGCCGCAGCGTCGCGTCGCTGAACGGGATCGACGTCTTCTCGCAGCGGACCGGCGAGAACGTGCCGCTCACGCAGGTGGCCGACCTTCAGCTCGACTTCCCGCCCTCGAAAATTCTGCGCCGCAACCGCAAGCGCACCATCACCGTGCAGGCCGACCTCGCGCCCGACGCCCCGTCGTCGCTGACGCCGTTTCCGGTCGTCAACCAGCTGAAGCCGTGGCTCCAGGAGCAGAGCCAGTCCTGGCCGTTCGGCTACACCTACGGCATTGGCGGGGAGCCGGAGCAGTCCGGCGACGTGCGCGGCGGGATCGCGGAGAAGGCGCCGTACGCGGTGCTCTTCATCCTGCTGCTCCTGGTCGCGCAGTTCAACGCCATCCGCAAGCCCCTCATCGTGGTGCTCACGCTGCCCTTCGCCCTCATCGGCGTGGTGGGCGGCCTCCTGCTCACGAACCTGCCCCTCGACTTCATGGGCATCCTGGGCGTGATCGCGCTCTTCGGCATCGTCATCAACAACGCCGTCGTGCTCCTCGACCGCATCGAGATCGAGATCAACGAGTTTGGGCGCGAGGGGCCCCGGGCCGTCCTGGAGGCCTCGCAGCGCCGCCTGCGGCCCATCCTGCTGACGACGGCCACCACCATCGGCGGCCTCGTGCCGCTGCTGTACGCGCTCTTCTACAATGTCGACTTCAGCGGCGTGACGGCCGCGGCGACGCCCGCCGGGTCCGCCACGGATACGGCCACAACTGCCGACCGCCCCACGGAGACGGTGGAGGCCGCACCCGCAGACGCCACGAACGGGCCGGCCGAGGAGACTCGTTCATCCCGGACGTAGACTCGGGCTCCTCTTCGCACCCTCCAGAACCGCTTTCCTCATCGTCATGCTGCCCATTCGCCGCATTCTGCTACCTACCGATTTTTCGACCGCCGCGGTCGACGCCGATCGCCGAGCTCGGGCGCTGGCCCGCCTCTTTGAGGCCCAGCTTCACATCCTGCACGTGACCCGGGAGAAAGAGCTCAGTGAGCTC
This sequence comes from Salinibacter sp., assembly GCA_042219055.1. Classification (GTDB taxonomy): domain Bacteria; phylum Bacteroidota; class Rhodothermia; order Rhodothermales; family Salinibacteraceae; genus Salinibacter. The sequence continues at coordinate 8,648 of JBDGQN010000284.1, forward strand.
TCTCGCCGCGTCGAACACGAGGACGGCCGCACCGCCGAGCGGGTCTACGAGCACGTGTCGGACTGGCTCGGCATTGCGGGGCGTCCGGCGCAAGAGCCGAAGGGACATGCCATCGGACGCAAGGAAGATGTCGGCCCGGATCGGTCGGCGCTCCCCAACGCAGCACGCCGCACCGGGGACGTGGTGCGGGCGATTCGGCAGGCCGCTTCGCCGCAGGAAGAAATTCTGGCCTACGCCGAAGAGATCGAGGCGGACCTCATCGTGATGGGCACGCACGGGGATGGCACAGCCCGCGGGCCCCTGCTCGGCAGCGTTACCGACCGCGTCCTCCGCGAGGCCGACCGTCCGGTCGTCACCGTGCGGCCCGACCTCGATACGGGCAATCCGAGCCGCGCCGAGATCGAGGCCGACGACCGGCAGCGGCTCATCGTGGTCCCCATCGACTTTTCGGAGCCGACCCGCTCGCTCATCGCCCACGCCAAGCACTGGGCCGAGACCTTCGACGCACACGTCGACTTCCTCCACGTCGTCGAGGAGCCGTCGCGGCCCTCGTTCTCCCCCATCGATCACTTCTGGTCGCAGACCCCGGCGGTCGCCACGGAGGCGCGGAGCCGGCTCGGGACCCAGGTGGAGGACACCGAAGGCCCGGACGTTGGCGCGGTCGTCCACGTGCTCACGGGCGGGACGGCCGCCGATCAGATTGTCGAGTACGCGGAGGCCCGACAGGCCCGCCTCATTCTGACGGCCACCCACGGCCTTTCCGGCATCCGCCGGTACGTGCTCGGCGGCGCGACGGATCAGGTCATTCGTCAGGCGGCCTGCCCCGTCTGCGCCCTCAAGAGCCACGGGCGATCCCTGATTCCGGGGGCGAGTCCCTCGTCGTCCGACGACGCGGTGGCGGACCAGGGCTCCTCTTCCGTCCCCTCTGGGGCGTGAGGAGGAACGACCCGTGGCTGATCGGCCCTCCGCTCGCCGAGGTCGAGCGACCGTTCCCGCGCAGCATGTCGATTTGATCTCAGCCTCCCATGAAACGCCTCGCGGAATCCCTTTTCGGCCTGCAGAAGGGCGAGCGGGGGACGGCGCTCCTCCTCGCGGCGTACCACTTCCTGCTGCTCCTGTGCCTCTACCCGCTGAAGCCGGTGCGCGACGGCCTCTTCATCACCGACCGCGGCACGGCAGAACTGCCGCTCGTCTTCATGCTGGTGGCGGTCGCCACGGTGCCCGCCGGGCTGGGACAGCGCTGGCTCGGGCGGCACTACGCGCACGATCGGCTCACGAACCGGCTCACTGTGGGGCTCGTCGTGGTGCTCCTCACGGTGAGCGGCCTCGCATGGGCGGGGGTGCCGGGCGGGGCCTACGCGGTCTACGTGTACGTGAGTATCTACGGCGTCCTGGCGACCTCCCAGTTCTGGCTCTTCGCGGGCGGCCTGCTTACCTCCGCGCAGTCGAAGCGCACCTTCGCGTTGCTGAACCTCGGCGGCATCCTGGGCGCGGTAATGGGCGGCGAACTCACGGGATGGCTCGTTCACCACCTCGAAGCTGGGGCGGGCGCGGTGCTGTCGATCGCGGCGGGACTGCTGCTCGCCACCGTTCCCCTCATGGCTGGCATTCGGCGCTACCACGCCTCGACGGAGGGGGGCGCCCCGGAGCCGTCGGCCGAAGAGGGCACGCTCAACCCCGAACCGTCGATCCCGTCGTCCGACCGCTCCCCCGCGGCGGGACGAGAGACGGCGATCCAGCACGGGGCGCGGTACGTCCTCGTGAGCCAGCTGCTGGCGTTGAAGACGGGGGGCGACCCGCCATCCACGGACACTGTCGATCGCTCGGGGCTCCTGCCCGAATCCAAGCTCCGCGCCCAGCGTCGTGCAGCCCTCGATGCTCTCTTCGACGTGCTGGCCGACTGGGTGCCGGAGGCCCGGGAGGCCGACGCGACGGACCTCCGGCTCGCCCTGGAGGTCCTTCACCAGTCCTCGGACGATGTGCGCAGCGACGCCGTGTCGTTCCTCGACGGGGTTCTCTCCGGCGTCCTCCGCCGACGCCTCGTGCCCCTGCTCGACGATCCGGATGGCCATCTCGCCCTCCAGAATGCACCGCCCGTCTACCGCTTCGCCATTCCCGAGTTCACCCCGAGGGATCGATCCCGGTTCGCCTGTGTCCCGGCGCCCAATCAGGCCGAGAGCGCTGGCGTCTGCCCCCTCCCGTCGGGCGGCCCGGAGCGGCGGGGAGGGGACTGCGGTTCCGAATCGGAGGGTCGCCCCCTGACGCGAACCATGCGCCCCGGCAGTCGGTCTTGATACTTCCCCTTGATGTTGAGTGCAACGACCGACGTGCCGACATGGCCCCACAGGACACCGAGCACCTCATCCTGGACGCCGCCCGGACGGTGTTCGTGGAGAAGGGCCCGAACGCCCGGATGCAGGACGTGGCGGACGAGGCCGACATCAACCAGTCGCTCCTCCACTACTACTTCCGCGACCGCGAGACCCTGTACCGCACGGTCTTCGGGGAGGAGCTCCAGCGAATCATGCCGGCTCAGACCGAAGTGATGTAGTCCGACCGG
>JBDGQN010000285.1:0-3194 GCA_042219055.1 Salinibacter sp.
GGGGGCCTTTTCCATCGTGGGCGGAGGGGACTCGGTCTCGGCCCTCAGCAAATCCGGATGCACAGACCGCATCAGTCACGTATCCACCGGAGGGGGTGCTCTGCTCACGTTCCTCGAAGGCGCTCCCCTCCCCGGCATCGAGGCCCTCACGGAGGCTTAATTCCATCTCCCGTTCATCCTGTACGTTCTCCTCCCGTTTTGCTTGATCTCCCCCTCTCCCTTCAGCTTAGTTCCCCGCAGGCCTGGCTCGAATCTTTGAGCCTGCGGGTGATGCTCCTCGGTGCGGTCCGGATCGTCGTCATTCTCGGCCTCGCGGCGCTCATCCTCGCGCTGGTCCGGCGGGGCACACAGCAGTGGATCGCCCAGGTGGAGGACCTTCCCCCCACCGACCCGAAGCGGCAGCGCGCCGTCACGCTCGGCAACCTGCTCCAGTCGATTGCCGGCTATGCGGTCTGGGCCGTCGCAGGCATCATGGTCCTCAGCGAAGTGGGGCTCGACATCGGCGCCCTCATTGCAACCGCCGGGGTCGCCGGTCTCGCTATCGGGTTTGGGGCACAGACGCTCGTGAAGGACGTCATCGGCGGCGTGTTTTTGCTCTTCGACGACGTCCTGCACATTGGGGACCTCGTGACGATCGACGGGCCCACCGGCACCCAATAAGAGCGTGCAGTGGGCCCGCGCCATCGTGCCCGTGGGCCTGAGCTACGGACAGGACGTTGACGACATCCTTCCCATCATGGAACGGGTGGCCAACAAATGGGTGGCGGAGCACGAGGACATCGTGCTTGAAGAATCGCCGCAGGTACAGGGCCTCATGGACTTTGGCGACTCGTCTGTAACAGCGCGGGTGGTTGTGCGCGTGATACCGGGGGAGCAGTTCGCCGCGGAGCGCGAGCTGCGCCAACGACTGAAGCGGTCCTTCGACGAGCAGGGGGTGGAGATTCCGTTCCCGCAACGCACGACGCACGTGATCCAGAGCGACGCGCCGCCCCGAACGCCCGGCGCCGACGACGAGCCGGACTCCTCCTCTTCGGCGTCCGACGACTGAACCTGAGCTCCTCCCTTCATGCCCGCCGCCCTCTCCGTCTCGTCACTCTCGAAAACCTACCGCACAGGCCTGCTGCGGCGGTCGTCGGTGCAGGCGCTCGACGACGTGTCGCTCACGGTGGAGGAGGGCGCGATCTTCGGTCTCCTCGGTCCCAACGGGGCGGGCAAGACCACCCTCGTCAAGATCTTGCTTGGGCTCGTTCACCCCACGAGCGGCACGGCCCATCTCTTCGACCTCGCGGCGGGCGATCCGGCCGCGCGGCAACGAATCGGCTTCGTCCCCGAAAACCACCGCTTTCCCGGCTTCTTGACCGCCGTGCAGACGCTTCACGCCTACGGTCGCCTCGCCGACGTGCCGCGCGCAGTGCGCACCGAGCGCATCCCGGCCCTGCTGGAGCGCCTCGACCTGGATGGCCGCGGCGACTCGAAGGTCCAAACCTTCTCGAAGGGCATGCTCCAGCGCCTCGGGCTGGCGCAGGCGCTCCTGAACGACCCGGACCTGCTCTTTCTCGACGAGCCGACCGGGGGCGTCGATCCGGTGGGCCGTCGCGCCATCCGCGACATCGTGCTCGAGCTTCAGAACGAGGGAAAAACCATCTTTCTCAACTCTCATCTGCTCTCGGAGGTGGAGAAGGTCTGCACCCAGATCGCAATCCTGCGCGACGGGTCGCTGGTGCGACAGGGGAGCGTAGAGGAGCTCACGGCCGTGGAGCGGGTGTACGATCTCGTCGCCACCCCCGCCCCCGACGCCCTCCTGGACGATCCGGACACGGCTCTGCGACCGGCCCCTGACAGCTCTCCCCCCACGCCCGACCTCGCCCAGTACCGCGTGCACGCCGACGACCGTCACACGTTAAACGCGGTACTCGACCGCCTCCGTGGGGCCGACGTCGAGATCGAGTCGATCACACCGCTCCGCCAGTCCCTCGAAGACTACTTCATTGACGTGGTCGATACGCCTCGGGATGCGTGAGGACGTGATGCGTATCACAATCCTGCGGTCACTTCCGCTCAGCTCCGTCTCCTATTGATGCGGAACGCTCAACGCCCAACGCATAACGCTCAACGCCCAAACGCCCATACGTGCTGGGGCTCTTCATCATCAGCTCGCTGGTGCTGCTGGCCGTCACGTTCGCCCTCAACCTCGACGTCGTCGAAGGATCGCTCGCTGGCATTCGGCTCTTCGGACAGGAGGCCACGCCCGAGGACATGGGCGGCGAGGATGCGCCCCCGCTCACGCTCAGCCGCGTGGTGATCGCTGTAGAGTCGGTCGTGGCCGGGGTGGCGTATTGGATCGGCATCCTCCTGGCTCTTTTCGCCTCCGCCTCTCTCTTCCCCGACCTGCAGTCGGACGGGCGGGTAGAACTGCTCCTGTCGAAACCGGTGAGTCGCACACAGGTCCTGTTCGGGCACGTGTTGGGGGTGTGGAGCGCCATCGATCATCATGTCGCTGAAGACCGGCGTCTGGAACCCGCGGTTCCTCCTCTCCCTCCTCATCGTCGTGGGCATGTTCGCGGTCATGTACGGCGCCGTCACGCTCATGGGCGTCTGGACCGAGAGCACCGCACTGGGACTCATCGTCTCCTACGGGCTCATCTTCGTGTCCATGGTGCTTGCCGCCGCCGACCAGATCAGTCCGACGCTCGGGGCCGTGAGCCGGCCCGTGTTTTGGGGTCTGTACCACACCCTGCCCAACTTTACTGAGGTAACCAAGATCGTCTCGACCCTGGCGAAGGGAGAATCGGTCTCTTCGTGGTACCCGTTCTTTTCTTCCCTCCTCTTCGGCGGCGTGGCCTACGGCATCACTGGGATCCGGTTTGCTCGTCGGGACTTCTGAGCCGTAGACTTCGCCCCGCTCGTTTGCTACCTTTTCTCTACGTTCCTCCCCTCACTGCCTCTCCCCTCGTCCCATGGTCTACCAGTCGCCCGACGCTCTCGACCTCCAGTTGAACGACGTGCCAGCGCTTCCCCGCCCGACCCGGGTCGTCCTCACCACCCCTACGCACTTCGATGTCGAGTACGTGATCAATCCTCACATGTCGGAGAACGTGGGGGCCGTAAACAAAGAGGTGGCCTGGCAGCAGTGGAAGGCCGTCCGTGCCACGTACACCGCCCTCGACCGGGATCCGATCGTTGTGAACGGCCAG
>JBDGQN010000285.1:3213-5244 GCA_042219055.1 Salinibacter sp.
CGCTTCCCTTCTACGAGCCGAAGACCAGAACGAAGGGAGTCGTCCTCAGCCGCATGCATAGCGAACATCGGGAGGGCGAGGTGCCCTACTACGACCGATTTTTCGAGGATCGAGGGTACGACGTAGAAACGCTCCCCGACGACCTGGACGCCGATTTTGAAGGCATGGGGGACGCCCTCTGGCACCCCGGACGGCGGCTCCTCTGGGGTGGGTACGGCTACCGGACGAGTATGGAAGCGTACGAGGCCCTCAGCGCGTTGCTTGACGTCCCGATCATTGCCCTCCCCCTCGTCGATCCCGACTATTACCACCTCGACACGTGCCTCTGCCCGCTCGACGCGGAGCATGCACTTGTGGCCCCCGAGGCGTTCAACGACGAGGGCCTTGCGCTCATCGACGCTCTCTTCGACACGCCCATCGAAGTGCCGGATCACGAGGCCCGCCACCAGCTTGCCTGCAACGGCCACTGCCCGGACGGCAAGCATGTGTTGATTCAGGAGGGATGTGAAGTAACGAATGAGCGGCTTCGGGAGCACGGCTTCGTCCCGGTGGCACTCGACACGAGCGAGTTCCTCAAGGCGGGCGGCTCGGTTTTCTGCATGAAACAGATGATCTGGTAAGCCTACACAACAGAGCGGGTGGGGAAACCAAAGGCCGCGAGACGTTCCGACCGGGGATTTGCACGGTTCGTCGTGCGATTCTGTATCGCGCACGAAAAAAACGAAATACGCACTACGCAATACGCACTACGTGCCCTCGGCGAAGCCATCTGTTTCACTCCCCCTTTCTGCCTGAAGTGAGAACGCCCCCCCTCATCTCGGTCATTATTCCGACCCTGAACGAGGAGGACACCCTCGGGCCCACGCTCCGGCGCCTCCAGCAGCAGGCGGAGCCCTTCGAAACGATTGTGGCGGATGGGGGCTCCAACGATGAGACCCGAGCACTCGCCCGCTCTCGGGGGGCCACGGTTCTCCAGGCGCCCAGGGGCCGCGCGACCCAAATGAACCGAGGAGCCGAAGCGGCAACCGGCAGCATCTTCTTGTTTCTGCACGCCGACACCCTCCTCCCCCCCAACGGCCTGTCGATCGTCCGCCGGGTGCTCGACGCCCCGAACACCCACAGTGGCATCTTTCGGCTTCAGTTCGACGCCCCTACGCCTCTGCTTCGCTTCTACGCCTGGTGCACCCGGTGGCCGTGGATCCGGCTCTGCTTTGGGGATCGGGCACAGTTTGCCGAACGGTCCACGTTCGAGGCGGTCGGCGGATTTCCGGACTGGCCCCTGTTCGAAGACCTGGAACTCGCGGCCCGCCTCCACGAGCACGGAGGATTCCACTTTCTTGATGCGGCCGTCACCACCTCGGCGCGGCGGTTCCGGCACCACGGCCCCCTCCGCCAGCAGCTCCGCAATTTGTACCTGTGGAGCCACTACATGTGGGGCACCGATCCAAGGCACGTGGCACACCTCTATCACGACCCCGCCCCGGGCACGGAGAAGTACCCTCAACCCTGAGCGCAGAAATGCGCAATCGATGAAAATACTGTGAGTCGGCTTGCATTTCTACGACCTCCGTAATACTAGTTAAGTAGTAATAAATCAGATATCTGCTACGTTATGCGACGCAAGTCCCTGACCCACCTCGGCGAAACGGAAATGGAGGTCCTGCACCACGTGTGGGACCTCGGGGAGGCGACCGTCTCGGACGTGCGCGAGCGCATTCTGGAGGATCGCGAGGTCGCCTATACCACGGTCATGACGGTGCTGAAGAAGCTGGCCGAGAAAGGGTACCTCGACTATCATAAGGAGGGCCGCTCCCACGTCTACAAGCCCGCGGAGGAGCCGAACGCCGTACAGCACAGCCTCCTGCAGCGGCTGATGGACAAGGTATTCGAGGGCTCCCCCTCCGCCCTCGTCCAAACCCTCGTCCAGCGGGAGGACCTCTCCGAGGAGGAGCGATCGGAGATCCGGGCCCTTATCGCCGCCCTCGACGAAGAAGATTCCGAGACCGATAATGCAAACGGTTCTTAACCTTC
>JBDGQN010000286.1:0-9335 GCA_042219055.1 Salinibacter sp.
CCGAATGCACAACAACAGCCAAAAGGAACCCTCCAAAAGGAACCCTCCAAAAGGACCCCTAATGGGTCGACGATCACGTGGCGTTTCCGACCGGTTCCCTGTTTGTCGGTTACCTGTTTGTTCGGGTCGCGCCCGCGCTTCGGGCCTGCCTGCCGCTCGGTATCGACCGATTGGGTGTCAATCACCGCAGCGCTGGGACTCGGCTCTCGCCCTTCGGCCACGCGTGCAGCCCGCCGAATCCGGTCCTGGCCATCGAGATGGCCTGAGCCTCTGAAGCAGGTTCAGACGCTGCCATTTCCGGAAATGGTAGTACACAGTCTGCCACGGGGGAAAGTCTGCTGGGAGCATTCGCCACTGCGAACCGGTCTTCAACACGTAGAAAACTGCATTCAGCAGGGTTCGGGGATCATGTTCATCAAAGCGGAAGCGATCAAGGAGATCTCAGATCTCCAAGATCGATTCGATCTGTTTCCATTCCGCGTCGGTCAGGTCAGAGGGATACTGATCGGGAGAATTCCGAAAGGCCATCGCTCTGGATCGGTCTTGTGAACGGATTGATCTCATTCACAAGACGCTGACCGGCGCTTTTCTGTTGTCTGAGCCGGTTTTCGGAAATCCGCCAAACAGGTTCTGAGCTTTGGATCGGTACAAGAGGCGTCCCCCAACGCCTCCATCGAACCCAGGGACCCGATCTCCAAACCCGGGAATCCTCGCGACCTGCACGGCAAGGCGGGGCGTCAGTGCCCGCCGCACGCTCACGCCCGGTACCGGAAAGGCCTGTATGCCCACGGTCCACTGGGCCTGGTCGGACGCAGAGGCGGGGTTCCTTTCAGATTCCTGCCCATACGCTGGATGCGTCGACAGGGTGGAACCGAACAGGCCAAACAACCCCACTATGAGCATGACGATACCCCAGCGTCTTTTCCGGCCGCCCATCTTAAATGCCTGCATGTTGACGGTCTGAATCTTGACGTCAGCGGAGAGCAGAATCGGCGTCAGGGCCTCGCGGGACCGTCTATGCAATCAGCACGTCCTCCATCCCCTCCGGTGCGAAATCGCCGTCGTCCGTCGACACGTCGAGGGTGCGCGTCTTCGTCACGTCGTTGTTCTCGTCGACGTGCACCACCCGTGGATGATGCTGCCGCGCCTCTGTGGGGGTGAGTTCGGCGTAGGCGATCACGATCACCTCGTCCCCCGCTTCCGCGAGCCGGGCCGCCGGGCCGTTAAGGCACACGGTGCGCTCGCCCGCCTCGCCCGGAATGGTGTACGTTTCGAGCCGGTTCCCGTTGTTCACGTTCACCACCTGCACCTTCTCGTACGGAAGGATGCCGGCGGTGTCGAGGAGCTCCTGGTCGACGGTGATAGAGCCTTCGTAGTACAGATCCGCTTCCGTAACGCGAAGACGATGGATCTTCGCTTTGAACATCTCGATGTCCATAGACGAATGCGATGAGATCGGGATGAGCAGGCTCGGTCGAGGGGTCAGGAGCGCGGGACCTCAGCAAAGGCATTGTCAATCAGACGCGTCTCCCCGAAAAACACGGCCACGGCCGCAAGGACCTCCTGTCCAGGGGCCATGCGCTCGATGGGCTGAAGCGTGTGCGCGTCCACCACATCGGCGTACTGCACGTCCGCCTGAGGGGCTGTCGCGAGTTCATTTTCCATCGCTCGAACAACCACCTGGACTTCCTGTTCCCCCCCCTCAATCACCTCCTTAGCGGCAGTGACCGCCTCGTAAAGCACCGTCGCTTGCTCTCGCTCGTCGGAATCAAGATACTTATTTCGGGACGATGCGGCGAGTCCGTCGGACTCGCGCACAGTCTCGACTCCGACGATCTCGATGTCAAACAGCAGGTCTTCGACCAGTCGCTTCAGAATGACGTACTGCTGGGCGTCCTTCTTGCCGAACACCCCAATGTCGGGCCTACAGGCGTGGAAGAGCTTCGTCACCACCGTCGTAACGCCCCGAAAGTGCCCCTCGCGGTAGGCCCCGCACAGATGCTCATCGAGATACTGCACCGACACCCACGCCAGCGGACCCGGCAGCGCCTCGTCGCGGACGTAGGGATACATTTCCTCCACCGACGGCGCAAACAGGGCGTCCACCCCGAGCGCCTCCAACTTTTCACGGTCCCCCGTCAGGTCGCGCGGATAGTCGTCGTAGTCCTCGTCGGGCCCGAACTGGGTGGGGTTCACGAAGACGGAGACGGTCACGTGGTCAGCCTCTTCCAGGGCCCGGCGAACGAGGGCGAGATGCCCCTCGTGGAGGGCACCAAGGGTAGGCACGAGGGCAAGGGTCTGCTCGTCGGCGTGGGCCGCGCCGGCGTGGGCCTGCATCGCATCGACGGTGCGGATGAGTTCCATTTGGGGGTACGCGGTCGCTGTAGCGAGGATACGAGAGGATGCTGCACGCAGCTACGGAAACATGGGACTCAGGTTCGTCTACGAGCCCCATCATCCTCGGGAGCCGACTCGTGTCTTGAAGCGAAACCGAGTGGAAAAAATACGAACGGCTCCCCATCCCCCCTCCGATCTTCTTGAATTCCTCCCTGCCTAAACAAATCTTCCCCACGCTCCTTTCTCCTTCGCCTTCGGTGCGTCCTGACCAGCTTCCTCACTCGATCCTTCCCTGCGCGCCTCTGTCATGACGATTCTCCTTTACGTCCTCATCGCCCTCGTCGCCACGGTCGTGATCTGGAAAGGAAGCGGATGGCTCGAATCCTCCAGCGAGCGGCTGTCGGTCTACTACGAGCTGCCCCCAATCATTCAAGGGGCCGTCGTGGTGGCGGTCGGGTCGAGCTTTCCGGAGCTCTCCACGGCCGTATTTTCGACGCTCATCCACGGCGAGTTCGAGCTGGGGGTTGCGGCCATCGTGGGCTCGGCCTTGTTCAACGTGCTCATGGTGCCCGCCCTGTCGGGGCTCTTCGCAAAGGACGTCCTGAGATCAAACCGGGACCTCGTTTATAAGGAAGCACAGTTTTACCTCATCTCCATCGCCGTACTCCTCCTGGTGTTCTCGTTTGCAGTGATCTACCATCCCGTGGAGGGCGTCGCGGGGTCAGTGGCTGGCGAAGTGACGCGTCTTCTGGCCCTCTTTCCGCTGGCGATGTACGGGCTGTACGTGTTCGTGCAGTACCAGGACACGATGGACTACGAGCCAGAGGCGCACTCCAACGACATTCGTCCGGCGCGTGAATGGGCCGTGCTCTTCGGAGCACTCGTGACCATCCTCATCGGGGTGGAAGGCCTCGTTCGGTCGGCGGTAAGATTCGGAGAGTTTTTTGGGACCCCCAGCTTTCTCTGGGGCATCACCGTGGTCGCCGCGGGGACTTCTGTGCCGGACGCCTTCGTGAGCATTCAGGCGGCGCGTAGCGGCAACGCCATTACGAGCGTCGCCAACGTTCTGGGCAGCAACATCTTCGACCTGCTCGTGTGCATTCCCGCGGGCGTGCTGGTGGCGGGCACAGTCGTCATCAACTACTCAATCGGCGCGCCCATGATGGCAGTGCTGACCGTGGCGACCCTCGTGGTCTTCCTAATGATGCGCACGGATCTTCTCGTCTCGCGCCGGGAGGCCTGGACCCTCATCGTGCTCTACGTTCTCTTCGTGGTGTGGGTGACCGTCGAAACGTTCGCGGTGGTTGATCTCGTTCCCAGCCTCCCGCCGGGCACCTGATTCTATCTTCGCAGCTCTTTTCTTCGCCCACACCCTCCGATGTCCGTCCCCCGTGCCGTACTGGGAGCACTGGCCGTGGGCGTCGGGCTCCTGTTCGCTGCGGCCTCCCTGCCCGACACGCTCTACGTCGGGCACTTCTCAGCCGCCGAGGCCGACTCGAACGGACATCCGGCCCGGTGGAGACCCATCAACTTCGGAGACATCGACACCCGAACTCGGTACCGTCTCGTGCAGCGACCCGTTCAAGGCGATACCACCTCCGTCGTTCGCGCCGTGAGCAACGGGGGCGCAGCCGGACTCGGCCGTGAAGTGACCTTTTCCCCTCAACGCTACCCGATCCTCTCGTGGCGCTGGAAGGTGACCACTGTACTCGACGAAGGCAACGCCCGACGCAAAGAGGGCGACGATTATCCCGCCCGCATCTACGTAACTTTCGACTACGACCCCAGCAACTTCGGCTTCTTCGACCGGGTCAAGTACGAGGCCCTTCAGGCACTGGGGTACGACGAAATTCCGACGAGGGCCCTCAACTACATCTGGGCCAGCCGCGTGCCGAAAGACACGGTGCTCCCCAATCCCTACACCGACTGGGTGCAGATGGTGTCCGTGGAGAGCGGGTCGCGGAAGGTGGGAACCTGGGTCCGAGAACGTCGCAATGTTCGGGCCGATTACCGCCGGGCGTTCGGAGAATCGCCGCCCCCCATCAACGGCATCGCCATCATGACCGATACGGACAACACCGGCGAGTCGGCCACCGCGTACTACGGGGACATCGTCGCTCGCCGCCCGAAGAAGCGTCCCGACACAACTGGAGCAACGTATTAACGGCGGACGGCTCCTGCTCGCGAGGCTTCCGATGCAGGACGCTTTTGGATCTCACGGCCCTGCCCGATACGTTGAGAGCGGCGGGGTTGTCGTCTGCCCCTTCCAGCACCCGTACCCTGACTGATGCGTCGTCTCCTCGCTCCAGTACTGATCCTGCTTCTGCTCCAGTGTCCGTCTCCTCTCCGGGCACAGTCTCCCCCCAATGCCGACACCCAGATCGCCGCCGCCGTAAAGGCCGCTCCGCAATCGATGCGCGACGCGGCCACGGTGCGGGGCTACGCAGCGAACGGGACACGTACGACTCTTCGGGAGGGCGACGGAGAGCTCGTTTGCATCGCCGATGATCCCAACACGGACGGCTTCCACGTCGCATGCTATCACGAGTCGCTAGTCCCCTTCATGCAGCGGGGCCGTGAGTTGCGGCGACAGGGCGTCACGGCCGTCGACAGCGTCCGGCGAGTCGAAATTGAGGACGGCACCCTCAAGTACCCCGATCATCCGGCGGCTCTCTACAACCTCTCCGGCACCTACGACGCCGCGGCCGACAGCGTGCGCGACGCGTCCCGCCTCCACGTGGTCTACGTCCCTTACGCCACCGGCAAGAGTACCGGACTCCCCACCCGTCCCCAGGGCGGCCCCTGGCTCATGGAACCCGGCCGGCCCTGGGCCCACATTATGATCTCAAACCCGTAGCCCTCCTCCCCTTTTTCCCTCCTCCCCCGCCCGAGCTAATTCGTTGAACCTCAACCTCCTGCGTCCGAGGTTGGAAGATGCCTCTCTTGCCACTTCTCTCTCACCGGTTCTCCTCTCAGTAATGAGCCCTGAATACCGCACCGAAAGCGATTCCCTCGGCGACGTGCGTGTGCCGGCCGATGCCCTCTACGGCGCCCAGACGCAACGTGCCAAAGAGAATTTCCCGATCAGCGACCTTCGCTTTCCCCGGCGCTTCATCGAAGCCCTGGGGCAGGTGAAGCGCGCCGCGGCCCTCGCGAACCACGATCTGGACCTCCTCGACGGCGACACCGCCACCGCAATCGAGGAGGCTGCCCAGGAGGTCATCGACGGGGTGCACGACGACGAGTTCGTGCTCGACATTTTCCAGACCGGGAGCGGCACCTCCACCAACATGAACGCCAACGAGGTGATCGCCAATCGCGCATCCGAGCTGGTCGGCGCCGAGCGCGGAAGCAAAGCCGTCCACCCCAACGACGACGTGAACATGTCGCAGTCGTCGAACGACACCATCCCCACGACCATGCACGTGGCCGCCCGGATGGGAATCGAGAACGACTTGTTGCCGGCGCTCAAAGCGCTCCACCAGGCCCTCGACGAAAAGGCCGAGGCGTTCGACGACGTGGTCAAAAGCGGGCGCACCCACCTCATGGACGCCACGCCCGTCCGACTCGGGCAGGAGTTTGGCGGGTATGCTTCTCAGATCGAGCAGGCCGTCCGTCGAATCGAGGTGGCCTCCAACCGACTCTCGGAGGTCACCCTCGGCGGTACGGCCACCGGAACCGGGCTGAACTGCCCCTCCGACTTCCCCGAAACGGCCCTGGAGCACCTCACTGAGGCAACCGGACTGTCGTTCTACAAGACCGACAACCACTTTGCCCAGCAGGCGGGCAAAGAGCTGTACGTGGACGCTCACGGGGCCCTCAACATGCTCGCCACGGCCCTCCTCAAGATCGCCAACGATCTGCGGCTCCTGTCGAGTGGCCCCACAAGCGGCATTGGGGAAATTGAACTCCCCGTCATCCAGCCGGGCTCGTCCATCATGCCCGGCAAGGTGAATCCCGTACAGAGCGAGCAGGTGATGATGGTGGCCACCCAGGTGACGGGCAACCATCAGACCATCACCGTGGCCAATACCCATGGCAACTTCGAACTCAATGTCATGATGCCGGTCATGGCCCACGCCATGCTTCAAAGCATCGACCTGCTGACCAACAGCGTGGAGGCGTTCCGCACGAAGTGTGTGGAGGGCATCGAAGCCGACCGGGAGCGCTGCCGGGAACTTCTGGAACTGAACCCCTCCCTCGCCACGGCCTTGAATACCACCATCGGGTACGACAAAGCCAGCGAGGTGGCCAAAAAAGCCGCCGCCAACCGCAAGAGCGTGCGGTCGGTGGTAAAGAGCATGAACCTTCTCAGCGAGGACGAACTCGACGAATACCTGGACGCCAAAAGCATGACAGAGCCGGGAGTGCCGGGCGACGAGTGACGAAGTCCTCTTCCGCCCGCGTTCCAGACCATCTCGCAAGCCCTCGCGGATCACAGACGCGACGGCGGGGGTTGTACGAATCCCTGGGTAGCGTCCGTTAAGGTTTCCGAGTCTAGAGCATTGAGAGCGCAATTACCCAGGCCCTCGACAGCCCCGTCCTCGTACTCTCCTTCATGACCGTTCCGATTGAGTCTCTATGAGCAAACAAGGAAAAGTCTCCCTCGCCGTCGTCATCGGCGGCGCCTTTCTGGCCGGCATCCTCTTTGCCACCGCCGGCGCCAACCTTTTCGGGGCCGGCGACGTGATTGGAACCTCGAGCCAGGCCGCAGCCCTCGACGGCTCGACTACGATCAAACAGTCACAACAGGTGAACGGCGGGCCCGGGGCGCTCCAGACGTCGTTTACAAAAGTCGCCGACGCCGTCAACCCGGCTGTCGTTCAGATCCGGGCCACGAAGGTTGTCACGCAGGAGCTTCCCACTCCTTTCGAAGGCACCCCGTGGGGGCGGTTCTTTGAACAACCGGAACGAAAGTTTAAGTCCAGAGGACTCGGGTCGGGAGTATTCATTCGTTCGGACGGCCACCTCGTTACCAACTATCACGTGGTTGAAAACGCCGATGAGCTGAAGGTGATCGGGTTTGAAGGAAATACATACGACGCAAAAGTCGTAGGCGCTGATCCGACCCGAGACTTAGCCGTTTTGAAGGTCAACGCAGAAAAGAAATTTACGGCAGTAAGCTTTGGAAACTCCGATCAACTCCAAACGGGGCAGTGGGTTCTGGCCTTCGGCTCGCCGCTGTCGCAGAGCCTGAAAAACAGCGTAACCGCCGGGATCGTCAGTGCCATCGGCCGGTTGCGATCTCCTCCCCAGCGCCAGCGCCGTCCCGCTGAATCGGGACAGCAGATTTCTATGGTCCAGAATTTTATTCAGACCGACGCGGCCATCAATCCTGGAAATTCAGGCGGGCCACTCGTCGACTTAAAGGGACGCCTCGTGGGAATCAATACGGCTATTGCCTCCAACACCGGGGGGTACCAGGGCATCGGCTTCGCCATTCCCTCCAACACAGTCAGGCGAGTGGCGACAGAAATCATCAAGACAGGAGGGGTCCGCCGCGCCTATCTCGGCGTCCGTTACGGTCCCGCGGAGCCCTCTCTCATCAAGAACAGCAACTTGCCCGAGGGGTCCGCAATCGTCAGCGAAGTCGTGGAGGGGTCCCCCGCCGACTCGGCTGGGCTTCAGGCCGGAGATATTATCACGGCCATCAACGGCAAGAAGCTACAGAAATACCTTCAGATCGGCAATAAGATCGCCAGCATGAATCCTGGCGAGAAGGTTACCCTCACCATCGACCGCGAAGGGGAGACGAAAAAAATCACGGTGAGCCTCGGCTCCGCCGACGAGGGGGATCAAGAGACCGCCAGCGCGCAGGGCGATGCCCCGTCCAAGGGCGAACTGATGAAGGAACTCGGGATGAAACTCCGCAACGTGACCCCCGAGATTGCCCGAAAGTTCGGCCTGGAGGAGGCCAAAGGAGTACTTATCACGGATGTGAACACTTCCAATCCAATTCTCCGAGGCTCCGGTCTCCGACCGAATTTGATTATTATCGAGATTGCGGGAACCCCGACGCCAAATCTGGAGACATTTCGGTCCATATACTCGAAAATTGATCCTGGGCAGAATTTCCGTGTCGTCGTACGGAGCCCGCAGGGATTCGTGAACGTAACGAGCCTCCAGAAGCCGGAAGAATAACGGTGGCTCCCACAACTCGGACCCATAGAGGCATCCCGCTCTCTACGCGTGGGCGGGATGCCTCTTCTATGCCGCCGTATCGAGCTACACCCTGGACCTTCGGTGACCCCTCAGATTCTCCCCTCGGACAACCACGAATGTCCTCATGGACGAGCAGATCGAAATGCGCAACCTCAGTGCACCTCCTGACGCGGATCTCATTACGGAGCTTCGGGATCAAGCTCACGAGCGAGGAGAGGCCGTAGGCATCACGTTTCCGACCCACAATGGCCCCCGAAAACGCTTTGTGGTCTCTCCGCGCGGCACGTGTACCCTACTCAATGACACGCGGGAAGAGACCTTCAATCGCTCCGTATCCGCCGACGAGATTGCCGGTAAACTTCGGGAGTAAGCGTCCCGCGCAGCGGCCAAGAAACAGAGACGCACCGACCGAAAGCGCTAGGTCGTCACGATGCAGTTGGTCTCTCCGAAGTCGTTCTGTTCGACGTCGTCGGCCTCTTCCTCGTCGATCCAGCCCTCCTCTTCGCTGTAGTAGCGGAAGGCGTACCGGCCGTCTTCCGGAAGCATCACGTTGGTGCTGTAGGTTTGGTTGCTGCGCCGCACGAAGCGATGTTCACCGGGCGTCCAGTCGTTGAACTCGCCGACCACGGAAACCTCCTGGCCGTACGGGTGGTCGTCCGGGAGCACAAACGTGACCTTGACCTGATCGCTGGAGCGCTTATTGACTTTCTTAATCATCGTTGAATTGTTCGGTTTATTTAGGGTAGTTTGCGAAAACAACACTCCGTGCAGGTAGGGAGCAGATTTGCGTGAAAACATGAAAAAGCAATAGGCCGTAGGGTCAGATTCGCGACCAA
>JBDGQN010000287.1:0-4635 GCA_042219055.1 Salinibacter sp.
ATCCCGCAGGACGTGTTTCTGTTCAGCGGATCGGTGCGGCGCAACCTGACCCTCGACGACCCGAGCGTGGACGAGGATCTGATGCGGCGCGCCGCAGAGACGGTACAGGCCGATCAGCTCATCGAGCGGCTGCCGGAGGGGTACGAGCAGGACGTGAAGGAGCGCGGCTCCTCGCTCTCGCGCGGGCAACGGCAGCTGCTTGCGTTCGTGCGCGCCCTCATCTACGACCCGGACGTGATGGTGCTCGATGAGGCCACCTCCAGCGTCGACACGGAGACGGAGGCGCTCATCCAGCGGGCTCTGGAGCGGGTGACGGAGGGGCGCACCACGCTCGCCATCGCGCACCGCCTCTCCACTATCCAGGACGCCGACAAGATTCTGGTGATGCACAAGGGTGAGATTCGGGAGCGGGGCACCCACCAGGAGCTGCTGTCGATGGACGGTCTGTACCGAAAGCTCTACGACCTGCAGTACGCCGATCAGGCCCCGGGCACGTCTCCCCGAGGCGATGGCGAGCCCGTTGACCGGCCCGTGGGGGCGTAGGCGGTTGGGAACGGGCGAGACAGGGAATGGGAGAAAAGGTGAGTGGGGGAGGGAGCGTTTGCGAGATGATCATACGCGGACGCGTAACGGACGATTAGGATGTGACACTCCCTATGTGTCGACGCGTGTCGGATTCTCGCAGGAAGGTCTCAACCCGTCCATACTCGGGACGTCTTTCAGCAACGGACTTTCTTCGGAATGCCTGAGAGCCGAACGGCCATTTTGTTCTTCAGCCACCGCCCCGGGCGAGAGTGGCAGAACAAGTGGTTCGTGCGACAGGACTACGCCACAAATCGGCAGGTGGCGGCGGCGTTCTACGAGCACACGCGAGAGGCCGTCGCGGAGAGCAGCTTTCCGGTGCTGGAGGTCGCTGGTGCGCAGCAACGGGGCGACTCGTTCGGCGCACGGTTGGCCAACGCCTTTGCGGACGCCTTTGCGGCGGGGTACGACCGCGTCATCGCCGTGGGGAACGATTGCCCCACCCTGCACGAGGTGGACTGGACGTCGGTCGACGAGCAGCTGGAGAACGGAACCCCGGTCCTCGGGCCGACGGCCGATCGGGCGGGGACCTACCTGATTGGGGTGACCCGGTCCCAGTTTGACTGGGAGGCCTTCGCCGCGCTTCCCTGGCAGTCACCAAATCTCTTGTTAGCCCTTCGCGGTCACTTCGCGGCCGAACACGGGACGACGCCCACCTTGCTGGCGCCGAGGGCCGACGTGAACAATCACGGCGAGCTCGTTCATTTGCTTCGTCGTTCCGCCGCGCCGGGGAGGCTCGTCGCGCGTCTTCGCTCCGTCCTTGGCGAGGGGCCACACCCCGTCCGCGCCGAGCGGCGAGAAGTCACGCGTTCCAGTCTCGAACGGCGGTCCCGCGCCCCGCCCTCCGTCTCTACGGAGCAGTCGCGAACCGGCACTGCGATCCACGCGTAGCCTGCGTGCTCGTCCTTGAGAACGGGTGCGTCTGCGCAAACCCCGTCACGGGGGGCTCGCGGCTGTTCGCTGTCGTCTGAACGGTCTGTCCCTCGGCATGTGGGGGGCAGCCGCCCTGTCGTATTGCGTCTCTGAAGGCTCCCGCGTATCTCCTCGTGGCATCTCCGGGGCGTCGGAGGGGCTCCGTGCCCCGCCGATTTCGCCTCGTCCGCGAGGAGCCTGGAGAGGGACGCCTGTCGATCTGTTCGTCTCCCGTCAATCCTTCCTGTTGCCCCACCATGACTCGGCGATTTTTTGCTTCAGACTGCCGCCCCCGCGCCCTGTTTGCCGCGGGACTCCTCTTCGTGTTCAGCATCGCAGTAGGCCCCATGGGGGCCTCCCCGGCGGCCGCCCAGACCGGCCTGGAAGTCCATGCCGTAAACGTCGTTGAGCAAACCCCGGTGTCCGGCGTAACGGTGCACGTCGTGAACAAGGACATCGGGTTTTCGTCGACGCGACGGACCGGCGCGCAGGGCACTGCGCAGTGGCCCGGCCTCTCCACCGCCGGCAGCTACACGGTCTTTGTGGAAGAGACCGATCGGTACTACGCCGCCCGCGTCTCCGACGTGGAGTTGCGATCCAACTTCACTCGAAGCGTCACGCTGTTTCTCCGGCCTCTCGCCACGTTCGAAATGGAGGAGGTGGTGGTGAAAGGCACCGAGGGCGTGGCCGAGGTCAATCGGGTGAATGCGGAGGTGTCCTCGAGCCTGTCGGCCGCGACGCTCGAGAACCTGCCCGTAGAGGGGCGCAACTTCACGCAGTCGCTCTACCGATTGCCCAACGTCACCCCGGCCACCGGCTTTTTCCCGGAAGCCCCTAACGTGAGCATCAACGGCGCCAACGGGCTCTACACCAACTACCTGATCGACGGGATGGACAACAACGAGCAGTTCCTCGGCGGCCCGCAGTTCGAGGTGCCCACGGGGGCGGTGAAAGACGTGACCGTGCTCACGAGTACCTATTCCGCCGAGTACGGGCGCACCGGCAACGGCATCTTCAACGTCACCACGAAGTCGGGAAGCAATCAGCTACAGGGTGAGGCGTTTTACCTGACCCGCCCGGGTCAGCCGCTCGACGGCCAATTCACGAACGAGCGCGGCCAGACGCTCGCCCAGCGCGACCTGTCGGGCAACGCGGTGAAGAACGGATTCCAGCGGCACCAGGGCGGCTTTGCAATCGGGGGGCCCCTCGTAAAGGACCAGACGTTTTTCTTCGTAAACCTGGAGCACACGACCGACTGGAAGGACAACGTGCTGGACGCGCCGGGGGTGCGCACGACGATCACCGGGCAGAATCAGTTCACGTACTTCACGGGGCGCGTCGATCACCACTGGACCGACGACTGGCGCTCCACGGTGCGCGTGAACGCCAATCGAGTCCGTATCGATCGTCAGGGGGGCGGCCTCACCGGCGGCGTCACCTTTGCCAGCGCGGCCAACACGCAGCGGCGCGACGGCCTCCACGCCGCGGTGCAAACCACCTATTCGGGCGACCGGCTGGTCTACGAGAGCAACGTGCAGTACAGCTGGTTCAACTGGGACTACGCGAACGCGGCGAATCCCAACAGCTCGCAGGTGCGGGTGCAGAGCCCGGACGGGACCACCATCGCCGTTCTGGGACACCCCGGATACCAGTTCGATAGCGTCGAGAACACGATTCAGCTCCAGCAGAAGCTGACCTACCAGCTCGGCAGCCACACGCTGAAGGCCGGGGCCGACGTGCTGATGTCCGACCACAGCCTGGCGGGCGGCGGCAACCCGAACGGCAACTACACGGTGCGGCTCGAGGATCAGGCTGCTCTGGAGGCCTTTCGGTCCCTCGACGATCTCGGGCCCGGCCTCATGCCGGGGGATCTCCGGAGCATTCGGGACCAGTTTACGGTCGAAAACTACAGCGTGGAGCTTCGGCCGTCCACCTTTGGCACGCGACAGGACCTGATCGGGCTGTACGTAGAGGATCAGTTCGCCCCGATAGCGGATCTGACCGTCACCGCCGGGCTGCGCTGGGACTACGACAGCCTGTCGAAAGGGGGCGGGACCCGTGAGGACGCGGACTGGAACAACTTTGCCCCGCGCCTCAGCCTCAACTACGCGCTCGACGGGCGCACGAGCCTGCGTGGTGGCTACGGCATCTTCTACGATAAGATCGTCTACGCCGTCGTCAGCGATGCGCTGGAGCAGAACGCGACCAACCCCGCTTACAAGCAGCAAATCCGCTCGTTGATCGACCAGGGCATCCTGCCGAGCGACACCAATGTCGACGCGGTCACCTTTAACGGCACCCGCACCGCGAGTCCGCCGACCTCGGACTACCTGGGCGGGCCCACTGCCGACGATCTGAGCCGCGCGCAGATTCAGGCCTCATTCAGCAACGAGCGGCGCATCCTGAACCCGAACGGTTACGAAAACCCGCAGACGCACCAGTTCTCGCTGGGCGTACAGCGACAGTTCGGCAGCGAGTGGCTCGCCTACGTCGACCTCATCCACACCCGGTCCTACGACCTCTTCCGCCTCCGCGACCTCAACGCGCCGACGCCCTACGACATCTCCGCGGAGGAGCTCGCGAACGCCGAGGACCCGTCGTCGCTCGTTCGGTCGCAGTTTGAGGCCGACAAGACCCGTCCGGTGGACCTCTTCCAGCGCTCCGCCGACGGCAGCATTAAGTTTGGGCCGAACGGCAATCCGCTCTACAAGCCGGGCGTGGCGCGGCAGATCGTCATGACTGAGACGGAGGGCGAGGCGCGCTACTGGGCGGCCAATTTCAATCTGGTGAAGGACCAGGGCGACGACTGGTACTCGGGGCGCCTCAGCTACACGCTCTCGCGGCTGCGCAACAACACGGACGATATCAACTTCCGCGCCGAGACGGCCAACCAATACGAGGACGAGTGGGGCCCCTCCGTAAACGACCGGACGCATGTTATCAGCGCCATCGGGTCGGTGTATCCGCTGGAGAATCTGCAGGTGACGCTCGCCGGCCTGATTCAAAGCGGACAACCCATCAACTGGGTGCCGGATGCCTCGATCTTCGGCACGCGGGATCTGAACGGAGACGGGCGTTCCTACGGTGCCGCCTACGTGGGCAACAGCGACCGCTGGCCCGGCGTCTCGCGCAACAGTGGGC
>JBDGQN010000288.1:0-1025 GCA_042219055.1 Salinibacter sp.
GCAGCCCAGGCCCGTGACTGGTCAAGAGTCCTCGACGTTCATGAGCGCCTCAAGCAGGGCTGCACGAGTTGTCACACGGCCTATCGGGAGCGCCTGCGTCCTGTGCTGGCCCCCACGAATTGATTGGCGTCGAACGCCCGTGGGCGTCCACTTGGCCGACGGCTTCTTCGGGGGCAGCCGGTAAGGAGCCTGGACCTGAAGCGAATTTTGTCACACCGACGCGCGAGCGCAACATGGAGTCAACTGTACTAACTGTCGTTCTCGGGGCCAGCATTACGGCCGTTACCACGGGCCTCGGCGCGCTTCCGTTTCTGTTCATTCGGGACGTGGGAGACTGGTGACTGGGGGTCTTCAATGCCGTCGCCGGGGGGCTGATGCTGGCGGCCAGCCACAGCCTTGTGGTGGAGGGAACGACGCTGAGTGCTCCAAGAACATTTGTTGGCATCCTCGTTGGGTTGGGCCTCATCGTACTGTCAAATGGTGCGATACACCAACAGGATGGACATGACGTCGCAGAGCTAGCCGGGGCGGATGCCCGAAAAGCATTGCTGATACTCGGGGTCATGACGGCGCACTCGTTTGCGGAGGGTGTGGGAGTAGGCGTCTCTTTTGGAGGCGGCGACGAGCTTGGCATATTTATCACTGCCGCGATTGCGGTCCACAACATCCCTGAAGGGCTTGCGATCAGTCTGGTGTTGGTTCCGCGCGGGACGCCGGTTTGGAAGGCGGCAGGCTGGAGCATTTTCACGAGCCTGCCACAGCCGCTCATGGCCCTGCCGGCGTTTCTCTTCGTGCTAGTGTTCGCGCCGTTCCTGCCCGTCGGTCTCGGTCTGGCAGCCGGGGCGATGATCTGGATGGTCTTCGCCGAACTCATCCCCGACGCGCTTGATACGGCTTCGGGGCAGACGGTCGGAGTCGCAGTTACGCTCGCGTTTGCCGTCCTCTTTGCCTTCCAAAACTTCGTGTTGCACCTCTAATGATAACCGGGTCGACCGCGAGTCCGCTTTGGACGTTCCGGGATCCGG
>JBDGQN010000288.1:1035-4560 GCA_042219055.1 Salinibacter sp.
ACACGCAGGCGTCTATTCAGCACTTCTTCACGGACGAATCCGTGACGGGGGAACACGATGTTAACCGACGAATTAACTGAGTGGAATTAATTAGATAGTTAAACTTAGCTATAAACTCCGTCGGCACCATGCCTTCACCGCGAAATGAAACCGAATCCCAAATTCTTGATGCCGCCCGGACTGTCTTCGTGCAGGAAGGAACTCGGGATGCAACGCTCAAGGAAATCGCTGAGGAAGCTGACGTAAATCAGGCGCTGTTGCACTACTATTTTCGCGATAAGAAGACCCTTGCGGACACGGTCTTTGAGGAGGTGGCGTCGGAGTTTTTTCCGAAGCTTGAGGCGATCCTGAACGCCGATCAGTCGGTGGAGGAGAAGGTGAGAACCTTCGTTCCCAAATACATCAGTCTTGTTCAAGAAAACCCCTATCTTCCCTCGTACATAGTTGGGGAATTGAATCGAAACCCATTTGAACTAAAAAATCGCATTGAATCGTTGGAACTAGCCCCATTTGAGAAGCTCGATCCCCTGGATCGGCAGTTGCAGCGACGGGCTGAGGAGGGAACGCTCCGGTCCATTTCGGCTGAGCAATTTGTGTTGAATTTGGTGTCCCTGTGTGTATTTCCGTTCATCGCCCGATCACTTCTCGAGGCCGCAATGGGGATGGAGCCCGAGGTATTTGATCGCCTTCTGGAGGAGCGTAAGGAGGCGGTCCCAGAATTTTTCCTCAATGCGATCCGCCCCTAACCCAGCGGAGCATTGCCTGAATCAGGAGTAGCGGTTCGTGGAGGTGGCGGAGGCCAGAACGGTTTCCCAAGCCCGTCCGTCGCTTTTAAGCCATGAGTGTTAATTCGAAAGTTAAACATGATATTTTAGATGGATAGCTGTGATCTGCTTCCTCCTCTTGCATCCTCGACGTTCGTTCGGTTTGACCCCCTTGCCCATGGAGACTGTGATCGTTCCCTTGCTCCCGAGTCTTGAGAAGATGAGAGACCTGCTCGTGTTAGTCCTGGTCACACTCGTCTTTGGCGTTCCGGCCGAGGGCCATGCCCAGCGGGTACAGTCGGTGCCGAAGAATCGGGCCGGAGCCATGTCCGGAGCTCCGGACTCACTCACGGTCGGCAGCGTGGTAGACCAGGTTTTAAAAACGTATCCGTCGATCAGAGCGTCCCGGCGAGAGGTGGACGCCGCCACGGCCCGCGTTGGCCAGGCTCGCAGCCGGTACTGGCCCCGCGTGTCGGCCGTCGGCACATATCGGCGCCAGGATCCGGTGCCCGAGATCACCGTGCCGGGCACGCCGAGCAGCCCGGGCGGAGGGCGCACGGTCGGGATCCAGCCAAACAACTTGTACGACGGGCATCTCCAGCTTCGACAGACGCTCTACGACTTCGGGAAAACCGACGCGCGCATCGACCAGGCCAAGGCAGCGCAGAGGACGGCACAGCGCCGGGTGGAGGTTGAGCGGGTGGAGCTTGCCTTTCAAGCAGTGAAGGCCTTTTACACGACCCTGCTCGCCGACGCTCGCCTCGAGGTGCAGCGCGATCAGATCGATCAGCTCAAACGGACCCTGGCCGTCGTTCGCCGCCAGAAGGAGGCCGGAACGGCCACTGAGTATGAAGTGAAATCGACGCGCGCCCGCCTTTCGGCGGCCCGAAGCCAGCTTGCGCAGTTTCGAAGTCAACGGCAACGCCAGGAGGCAGAATTGCAAAGACTTCTTGGAAGTGCCCCAGGTACATCTGTTGTCCCACGGGGGACGATCAACCCCTCCCTGACACCGGCGGATTCGGGGCGAATCGAACCAGATACGCTCGTCGACCACGCTCTTCTTCGGCATCCCTCGGTAACGGCCGCGAAGGCTCAGGTCCGAGCAGCCCGACGAAAGGTGAGCGTGGCGGATGAATCGGATAGTCCCACCCTGAGCCTTGACGCTCGCGGCGGAGTAAAGAATGGGTATCCGGGGGAATTGAACGAGCCACGCTTAAACGAATCGATCGGGATTTCGCTCAACGTCCCACTCTTCGAGGGCTTTGCGACCCGGCGGCGGGTAGAGGAGGCGCAAGCACAGGTGCAGGCCGCCGAGGCGCGCCTCATGGACGTTCGGCGGCAGGTAAGCACCCGCGTCGAGCAGGCGGCCTCGGACCTACGGGCGCTTCTGAATCGCCTCGCCTCTACCAGACTGCGCGTCGAGCAGGCGCGGGCCGCCGCCCGACTGGCCCGCACTCGATACGAGGCGGGCACCATCACGAACCTTGAACTGCTCGAGGCCGAGACGGCGCTACGACAGGCGCGCCTCGAACGCACGGAGGTTCAGTTTCAAGTCGTTCTCGGACGGTACGCCCTGCAACGCGCTGCCGGCATTCTGCTGCCCCTCAAGGCCTCGTTGCTCTGAGTCACTTGAGGCATTGTCCCTGCATTGTCGCTCTACGTTCCCATCCAGGAGGTTCCACGAACCGATGTGCTCTTTCCTGTTCATGGTTTTTGGTCCGTTCGCGTCCGATTCTACACCTTTCTGCCCCAGAGCCGAGCGCCGAGAGCCATCTAGACGGTCTTCCAAATCGGACTCGTTCTCTAACCCGGACCTTGCTGCCGTGCTTCTCGACTTTTTCCAAAAGCGCCTTTGCGTCGACTCGGCATACGCTCCTCAACCCGGCCTAGCGTCTCTCCTGGTGCGCCGTACGTTCGGGCGAATTGCCACGCGGCGTGCCGCCGAGGACAAAGTGCACAATCAGGCAGAGAGCGGCGGTTCCACTCTTCAAAAAGCGGAGGTGCTTTATGCGGCGCTAATGGAGCTTCGCCGACTGAAGGAGGCAGATCTTTTCATCCCTAACACAACGAGCTCTTCGATGCGCCGGAATTGAGACTCCTTTTGCCCTCGACCTGATTCCCGTGCCTGTCCACCGCTTGACTCAACGACTATGATGCGTACAAAATACTCTATCTTTATCCTTTCGCTTGTCTTTGCGGCCGTACTCGCTGGTTGCACTAAAAGCAACGGCCCCGACGCCCAGGGCAACTTTGAGGCCGACGAGGTTACCGTTTCGAGCGAGATCGGAGGCCAGCTCCTTCGGTTTAACGTAGAGGAAGGTGACCGCCTCCCCGCCGGTCCGCTCGGGGAAGCCGTTACTCCATCGGATACTGCACGTCGGGGCGTCGTGGGGCTGGTCGACACGACGCGCCTGGCGCTCCAGCGCCGTGAACTCCGTGCGCGCCGGCAGTCCATCCGCTCGAAGATGTCGAGCATTTCGGCCGAGGTCGACGTTCTTGCAGAGCAGCTTCAGGCGGCTCGCCGCGAACTGAGACGGGTTCGGACCCTCCGGGAGGGCGACGCAGTCCCTGAGCGCAAGGTCGATCAGGCCCAGGACGAGGTGCGCGTCTTAGAGCAACGAATCGAGGCCACACACACGAAGAAGGCCAGTCTCGCCGACGAAATCGAAGCGATAAGCGAAAAGATCGCACAGGTGAACGAACGAATTCAAAAGAGCCAGATCGTCAATCCCGTTTCCGGAACCGTGCTCACCACCTACGC
>JBDGQN010000288.1:4570-6651 GCA_042219055.1 Salinibacter sp.
GGCAGGCCGACCTCATGTCGCCCGCGGAGATCCGGGAGGTCGTCCGGACCGGCGAACCGCTCTACACTGTCGCGTCGCTCGACACTCTGACCCTGCGGGCCTACGTGAGCGGGGCTCAGCTCTCGGACGTCAAAATTGGGGAAAAGGCCCGCGTCTTCATCGACGACGGGCCCGAGACGCGGCAGGCCCTGGCAGGGCGCGTCACCTGGGTCGCCGACGAGGCCGAGTTCACACCCACCCCCATTCAGACGAAGGAGGAACGGGTCAACTTCGTGTATGCGGTGGAGCTCCGCGTACCGAATCCCGACGGGGCTCTTAAGATTGGCATGCCAGCAGACATCGAATTTCCGGGGGGTGGCGAGTCCGTGAAGGTAGACACTGCGGTTGCGGCTCGTCGTGCGACGGTCCCAGCTCAATAAATTATTGAGTGGGTATTGCCTTACACATAAGTCACCGTTCCCATGCCAAACCCTCCACATCCACAGAAGCAGAGCAGGGCCGATGGGCACACCGCGCCCGATGAGGCCGTCGTTCGGACGTCCAATCTTGTCAAGCGATTTGAAGACGAGGTGGCCCTCGACGGGCTCTCGGTAACTGTCCAACCGAGTGAACTGTTCGGATTTATCGGACCGGATGGAGCGGGGAAGACCACCCTCTTTCGCATCCTGACCTCTCTACTGACACCGGACGAGGGGACGGCCCGCGTACTCGGACTCGACGTGGTGGACCAGTATCGCGAGCTGCGTCCTCGGCTCGGGTACATGGCGGGAGAGTTCTCGCTCTATCCAGACCTGTCAGTCCACGAGAATCTTCAGTTCTACGCATCGGTCTTTGGGACGCAGGTGGAGGACCAGATGGACATGATCCGGCCTGTTTACAAGCAGCTTGAGCCATTCGGCGACCGCCGCGCCGCCGATCTTTCCGGCGGGATGAAGCAGAAGCTGGCCTTGTCCTGCGCCCTCGTTCATCGCCCCGACCTGCTCGTCCTCGACGAGCCGACCACCGGAGTCGACGCCGTTAGCCGCCGCGATTTTTGGGACACGCTCACCCATCTTTCGGACGAGGGCCTGCCGGTCCTCGTGTCTACTCCCTATATGGATGAGGCGAGCCGCTGCGATCGTGTGGGTCTTATTCAGGATGGATCTCTCCTCGCCGTCGATGCTCCCGACTCGCTTCGGGAGGATTACCAATGGCCGTTGCTGAGCGTCCAGGCGGAGGATCGGTACCGCGTGCTAAACGTCCTCCGCGAGTTCAAACATGCTCGCTCGGCCTTTCCCTTTGGGGCAGAGCTCCATTATTCGGATGTCCGGGCGAAGGCATCGCCGGAGATGGTTGCGGACGAGGTCCGCGCGTTCCTTCGGGAACGGGGGTTCGGCCAGGTCGAAATCCACCCCATTGTCGCAGGTATCGAGGATGTGTTCATGGACCTTGGCTCTGCCGCTTGACGCACCCTCTCTTCCAAATCCTTCAGACTGAACTGCCATGTCGGCAATTAGCGCGAATAACTTGACCCGTCGGTTCGGCACTTTTACGGCCGTCGACCACATCTCCTTCGAAATCGAAGAGGGAGAAGTGTTCGGCTTTCTAGGGGCCAACGGCGCAGGCAAGACGACCTCCATTCGCATGCTCACGGGTCTCTTGGAACCGACCGAAGGAGAGGCTTACGTGGCGGGGCTCGACGTCCGATCCAATCCGGAGCAGGTTAAGCAGCGCATCGGCTACATGAGCCAGAAATTTGCGCTCTACGACGACCTCACAGTCAAGGAAAACATTCGCCTATACGGCGGGATCTACGACCTGCCCCGCAACGAAATACGGGAGCGTCGGAACCAGTTGCTCCAGCGGCTTGGATTCGAGCATGCGGCCGACGAGCGAGTCGGCTCCATTCCGCTGGGCTGGAAGCAAAAGCTGGCCTTTTCCGTCGCGCTCCTTCACGACCCTGGGGTCGTATTTCTGGATGAGCCAACAAGTGGCGTCGACCCTGTCACGCGCCGACAGTTCTGGGAGATGATCTACGAAGCGGCATCAGGGGGCACAACGGTGCTCGTAACGACCCACTACATGGACGAGGCCGAGTACTG
>JBDGQN010000288.1:6661-6962 GCA_042219055.1 Salinibacter sp.
CCGTGTCTCGATCATGGTGGAGGGGACGATTGATGCCCTCGGCGAGCCTGCCGTCTTGAAGGCCGACTACGACGCCGACACGATGGACGACGTGTTCGTGAAAGTGGCAACTGGGGAGGAGGCTACGACTTAGGCATTACGTTCTTCCGCATTCCAGCCCCCCTGTGTATGCACGTTTGCATTCCCTCACGCACTCGACGATTGAAGGCAGCCTCCGTTCCGAACTGACTCTTACCCCGCGACGACACCATGAACGCCTTCCTTGGACTCATTCTCAAGGAAACCTACCACATCCTCCGCG
>JBDGQN010000289.1:0-14385 GCA_042219055.1 Salinibacter sp.
CCCGAGAATCTTGTACGTGCACTGGCGCCCAAACGAGGCCCCGTACGAGAGCGTGCGGCCCGTCTCAGGCTCGATCTGCGGATGGGCCGTGGAGGTATCCATGCTCACGTCGTCCGCAAAGTCCACAACGCCCGCCGTCTCTAGGGTCTCCGGGTCGAAGGAGACGGGGAGCGGCGTCGCCGTGAGTGCCACGTAGTGATCGTCCAGCCGCGCGACGTTGATGCTGGCGTTGTCCGTCGGCGTCGGGTTGAAGAGGCTCATCACCCGCCCGAAAATCGACATGCACGGGTCCGTGGCAAACTCAGACCGGACGATCTCGCCCTGGTCCAGCGCCTCCTGCCGGCTCTTCGTTTGGAGGAAGCGGTTGCGGTAGCCCACGGTCCCGTTCTTGAGACGAAACGCGTGAAGCATCGCGTGCCCGTCGAACCAGTGGTTGTAATCCTGATCCCCCACCTCGAACTGCGCGGGGCCGTTCCGGATGAGGGTGCCCGAAAGCCAGTCCGGCAGATCGCCCGTCACCGGCAGGTCGGACTCGTGGAGTTCTTGGCGCAGGCTGTCGAAGCCGCGGCGGTAGTCGGGCATGCGAACGAGACGAACGAATGCAGGGGATGCGTGGAGAAGATTTCACCGGCATGCCCCCTCCAGAGGTCCGTGGCCACCGCCTTCCACGGATACTCCGATCGCGGCGTGATCCGGGCCTCTCCCGAGCGCCGACCGATGGCGATATCGTGGGGTCCAGCGTGACCTTGTCTTCCTCCACAAGCGTCAGAGTGAGGGCGGCGGTGAACTGCTTCGTCACCGAGCCCACGTGGAGGCGGGTGTCGTCGTGTTGCGCACGAGATTCTGAAGATGAGTGAGCATCCGATCAGAGAATAGACGCTGGCACCGGGCGCTTTGTTAGGGCGCCTGCTGGGAAGTCTCCCCGGCCGGTTCTGCTTTCGACACCGTCGTCACGTTGTCGTCGGTGTCACGATCCACGAGCGTCACGTACGGATCAATGCCCGCCTTGGCCGGCTTCTCGTCGACTGTGACCGTAACGGTCTGCTTGCCGCTCGTGAGATCGTGCTTCCGGAGGTAGAGCTCCTTCTGCCTGTCTGCCCCTACCTCTGCGCCCTTCGCAAAGACCCCAATCGGAAGCGGCGCATCGATGGGGGTCTCCCGTTCGGTGCCTAAACTGTCGGCATGCTTCTTCTGGGCCTTCACCGTGAGTTCGACGCGGTATCGACCGTCGTCGGTCTTGGTGTAGGTCGCGTCCACGGCGCGGTTCTCGTAGAGCGTGATCTTTCGGAAGAGGTCGCTCACAAAATCCTTCAGCGAATCGGGCGCGGCCGCCTCAAAGCGACGTACCAGATCCTCCGACGTGACGAACGGCGGCGACTCGTACTTGTGCTCGGCCAGAAAATCGCGCAGGACGCGGTTGACCGTCTCCTCGCCCAGGTAGTCCTTCAGGGCATACATCGTGAGAGAGCCGCGCCGGTAGTGGATGTAGCCCTGCGAGGCCGCCGCATCCATCAGGGGCTTCTCGGCGCGCTGCTCCTGCGCCCGGCCAATGAGATACCGGTCGAGCTCGTACTCCAGGAACTGCTTCATCTTCTTCCGCCCGTAGGCCTCCTCCATCACCATCAGCGCGCTGTACTGTGCCAGGGTCTCCACGAGCATCGTGGCACCATTGACGGGGCCGCTCACTACCTGATGGGCCCACCACTGGTGCGCCATCTCGTGGGCCGTCACGTAGTAGGGATAGTCGATGTTGGTCTCCGGGTCGACCCGGGCGATGAAGCCGATGCCCTCCGAGTACGGAATGGTGCCGAGGAAGGACTGAGCGAACGACGCGTACCGCGGGAACTCGGCGATGCGCACCTGCTCGCTCTGATACGGACCGAAGTGAGTCGTGTAGTAGTCGAGTGAGTGTTTGACCGACTCGACCATCCGGTCCACGTTGTAATCGTGGGTGGGGTGGTAGTAGAGCTCGATGCCGACCGACTGCCCGCGGTTCTGCGTCGAATCGTCGGGCGCCCACGTCGTCCGCTTCACGGCGTAGTCCGCCGAGAGGAACGAGAAGAAGCCGAGCGTGGGCGCCGACGTTTCGAAGTGAGCATAGCGCCGGCCGTCCTCCACCCAGGAGCTGTCGCGCGTGCCGGGGGCGAGGGCGATCTGGGCGCTGTCGGTGCTCACGGTGGCCTCGTAGTCGAGCCACGTGGCGTCGCGGGACACGTAGGGCCGCATGCGGGCGGTGGTGTCCGATCGGGGTTGCATTCGCGGCTCTGCGTCCAACCCTCGCTCCTCGCGCCGCGACCGGTCGCTGAGCTCCCGCCCCTCGTCGTAGCCGAAGTGAGGCAGGAGACTGCTGTTCATGAACGTGCCATTGTAGACGATGGACGTGTTGTTCCCCCCGTCCGAGAAGCCCCGGTTCTCGGCAAAGACATTGAAGTCGAACGTCATCGAGTCCCCCGGCGCAAGCGGCTCTGAGAGGCGCAGGAGCCGCACGCCGAGTGTGTCATCCACGAGTGCGGTCTCCATGGCCCGGCTGCCCTCGATGGTCTTGACGTCCATCTCCGCCGGGATCTCGACGTGGAGCGTGTCTACGGGCCGGGCGTGATCGTTGACGAGCGTATACTGCCCCGCCAGGCGGGCGTCTCGCTCGTTGGGATAGATGTCGACGTGTAGGTCCGCCGCCGCAATGCGGGGCTGAGGCATCGAGGCGTTTTTCTCGTACGTCTTCTCGTACTGCACCGAGAGGGTCCGCTGCTCGTCCTGCGTCCGGAAGGTATTCCAGACGGTGGTGTTGATGAAGATGTATCCCCCGACGCCCAGCGCCAGCACGCCCGCCGCGCCCATCGTCCCGTACAGGGCCGGCGTGAGCCGGCGACGCGCCTGCTTGAAGCGCATGGCGAGGGTCGTTTCCATCCCCCGCACCCAGGCCAGCCGTGCGAGGATCGCCATGAGGATCGCCACCGCGCCCCACAGCAGCTTGTACCAGAAGAAACCGATCGCAAAGTGCCCGTACTCGTTCATCGCGGAGTAGGGCATGCCCGGATCCGACCCGTACTGAAAGAGATTGTGCTCCAATCCCAGCTGGCTACTGAAGGCCAACGCCAAGAAAAACGCCACAATGATGAAATGACCGAGATACTTGTGGTTCACCACCGCGTGCACGGTGAGAGCCAGCGCGCAGAGCAGCAGGTAATCGACCCACTCCACCGCGTAGAGATCCGTCAGGTAGAGCCCGAGGTTGATGTCGGTAAAGCCGTAGACGAGCTGTGTGCCCACACCCGTCACGAGCACCACGAGCATAAGCACTCCGCACACGAGGCCGAGCGCCGTGCCCTTTGCACTCAGGGACAGGACCGTGGGGAGCGGCATCGTGTCGTGCACCTGCCGGAGGTCGAGGTCCCGTTCGCGCCACACGAGCTCGCCGGCGTAGAACGCAATGAGAAGAATCATGAAGATGCGAAAGGATCCGCTGAGCGCGTCCAGGATGTGGTAGGTGACCGGCTGGACGGGCGTCCCGTACTGGGACCCGGCCTGATCGGCGCTGACGACGAGGAAAATGAGGCTCCCGCCCACGATGGCGTAGAAGTACACGTCCTGCACGATTTCCATGAAGGCGCGCTTCGTCATCGTCCAGAACTGTCGCCACCGGGTACCGGTGGACTCCGAAAGCTGGGCCCGGGGCAGATCCACAGCGTGGATAATGGAGGTCGGCGACACGTCCGCCAGCGAGCGCGTTTTGCCCTCCTCATCGTCTCCGCTTCGCGTCGAGCCGCTGGATAGGTGCGAGAACTGGAACCACACGTACCCGGCGCTGAGCACCACGGCCCCCACGGCCAGCCAGAGGAGCCGATTGTACAGCACCATCCCCTCCAGCGGCACGAGCATCGAATTTTGCTCGGCCACGGTCCAGTACCGAGTCAGATTCTGCACCGAGATGGCCCCGAACGGATCGATTAGGGACGCCGCCGTGCTGTTCTGCAGCGCATCGGCCCCCAGGAGCGTCGAGGCGATGTTGTAGCCCATGAAGAGGAGCACGCCCCCAATGTAGTTGGGGAGCATGGTCCGGGTCAGGGCCGGCAGGATGAAAAAGAGGCCGCCCGCCCAGAGCAAATTGGGCAGCAGGTACACGAGGTACGGGTGCAGATATGCCGCCAGCGAGAAAGCCCCGAAGTTGCTCGCATCCACCCAGGGCACGACCGTACCGAGCATGAGTCCGCCCGTAAGTCCGACGTACAGGTAGAGGTGCGTCAGATAGGATCCGACAAACCGCCCGCCGAGATACTCGATTTTCTTGACCGGACTGGTAAAGGTGAGCGGATGAATGCCGCTGTTGTAATCTCGATAGATGGCTTGGCCCATGAACGGCGCCGTGAACACCATGCCGAAGATGCTGAGGAACCACGTCATGATGCTCACCGCGTAGGGGCCGTTCGCATTCGTGTTCGGTCCTGCGCCGCCGAGGGTGAGGGGCGTTCCGAATGCCCCACCCATCGCGCTCATCATGAGCAATCCCAATCCGAAGAAAATGAGAACGTAGACGTGGGTCGACAGCTGCTTCAGCCGGTGCCGTAGTTCCTTGCCGACGAGGGTGAAGAACATATTTTTTTGCCGTAAGCGTTCTGGAGGGAGTATTGGAACTGGATGTTCGGCGTTCGGAAGCAAGCTATTCCGCGACGGCGGCCGGTTCGAACTGCTGGCCATTCTTCATGCGGGTGAAGTAGACGTCTTCCAGATCAGGATCAGCAGGGTCGAAGGAGTCGTCGGGGCGCCGGTCGCTGTGGACGTGAATCACAGGCCGACCGGCCACGAGCTTCGTGGAGATGACGTCGAACTGCTCTTCGTGCTTGGGCAACGTTTCTTTGGTGACCGTCTTTTGCCAGATGGTGCCGTCCAGGTTGGCGACGGCCTGCTGGGGCTCACCCTCAAAGATGATTTCCCCTTCGCGAATGATGGCCATCTGCGTGCAAAGCTCGCGCACGTCGGCTACGATGTGGGTCGACAGGATGACGACGCTGTCCTCCCCCAGCTCGCTCAACAGGTTCAGGAAGCGGACGCGCTCAGCGGGATCGAGGCCGGCAGTCGGTTCGTCGACGATGATAAGCCGAGGATCTCCGAGCAGGGCCACTGCAATGCCGAAGCGTTGTCGCATACCGCCCGAATACCCACCGAGCTTCTGCGAGCGGGCGTCCTGCAGGTTTACGCGCTCAAGCAATGCATCCACGACGCGCTCTCGTTCCGACGTGTCGTCGATGCCCTTCAGCACGGCGAAGTGGTCGAGCAGATCCTCGGCCGTCACCTTCTCGTAGACGCCAAACTCCTGCGGCAGGTAGCCCAGCGTCTTGCGGAGGCTGTGAGGGTCGGCCTGCACGTCGATGTCGCCAAATTCGTCGGTCCCCTCCAGCTGGATGGACCCGGTGTCCGGTTCCTGCAGCGTGGCCACGCATCGCATGAGGGTAGACTTGCCGGCGCCATTGGGGCCCAGCAGGCCAAACATGCCCGACGGGATGGTGAGCGACACGTCCTTCAAGGCCTGCGTGCCGTTCGGATAGGTCTTTGAGACGTTCTCGATGGTTAGTTGCATAAAGGTGTGATCGCGTCAATGGAGGCGTGTAGAAAACGGGCGGTGTTTTGGCATACCATCTACCCCGTATTGGCTGGATCGTCGAATGATGCCTCCGCTACGCCGAGTCGGACGCACAGATCGATGGAATGTCGAGTCAGGACGATGGGCTCGCTTCCAAGCCGAGAAACGGACCAAGAGCACGAGACGGCGAGGGGCGCTGTCCCTCTCCCGGCCCCCGAACCTTCCCAGGGGCTTGCATTTAAAAGGTGTGCGCTGTCATTCTCTCCGGCGTCGTCCTCGTACGCTCCTCACACATTCCCCCCCACTGTGCTGCCCGAACGCATCCCCATTCCCGAGTCGTTCTATTCCATCGAGACGGACGAGCCTCACTCCACCTGCCTCGCCTGCGACGCGTCGCTTCTGGACGGATCGACCGAGTACCTGATTGAACGGGGAATCCGCCAGTACGACGCGTACGACGTGCAGGAAACCGTCTTTGAGTACGCGCTCTGTATAGACTGCCACGCCACCATGCGGGAGTCCTTTTCGGAGACCTCGATGCGCCGGTGCCAGGCATATCTCGCCGAGCACATCGACCTGGCCAACCGGCCCATCCGGCTGCTCGACACAGACTCCCCGGACCCGGACGACTGGCTGCGCCGCTGCATCGTGCACGACACCCCTCGGGAAGAACTCGAAGAATATCAGGTCATGGCCTACTGCCAGGGCGACGAGATGCTGCTCACCCACCTCCCACTCCTCATGGGTGGCCCGGCCATGGACGAACTCGCGCAGTGCCTCTCGAACGAAACGATCGACGAACTCGGGGGCTTCCGCGACGAGCATCTGGGCCTGCCGCCCGAGTTGAAGCGCGACCTGCAAGGCCCAGTCGTGGCGTAGCCTCTGGTCCCCTCCGACCTCGACCTGCTTCCTACTGAACCGATCCCGCACGTCTCCATGAGAAGAGCACTCCCGCTGCTCGTTCTGTCGCTGGCCCTCCTGACCGGGTGCTCCACCAGCCGCCCCACCGCGACGCCGGCGGACCGCAGCTCCGCCGCGCCCGACACCACTACCACGGCCTCTGCTCAGTCTGAGTCGTCCTCGCCCTCTCAGGAGTCGGGCGAGGCGGAGAAAGACGCGGCGTCCCGCCCCCCCGCCCCAACCCAGGCCCCGAAGGACTGGTACCACCTCAATCGCGTGCCCCGTAGCGGCCCTGGCATCGATACCCGGGCTGCCTACCGCACTGTCTTGAAGGGCCGCGCCCCCCGCGATACGGTCGAGGTGGCCATCATCGATTCCGGCATCGACATCGACCACGAGGACCTCACGGCAAAAATCTGGACCAACGCCGATGAAGTGCCGGGCAACGACGTGGATGACGACGACAACGGCTACGCCGACGACGTGCACGGCTGGAACTTCATCGGCGGCCCCAACGGCAAAAACGTCAACCAGGACACCTACGAGCTCACGCGGATCTACGTCAACCTGCGCGAGCGCTTCGCCGGGGTCGACTCCGCCGAGGTGGCCCCCGAGAATCGGGACCAGTACCAGCGGTACCAGAAGATTAAGCAGACCTTCCGGAAAAAGCGACGGAAGGCCAAGAGGCGGCTCGCTCGGGTCAGGAAGGCTCAGGCTGCTGTTCAGCGGGCCACGCAGCTCCTGAAGAAACGCGTTGAGACCGACACGCTCACCGAAGAGAGCATTCGTGCCCTTTCGAGCCCCCAACGGTCCGTGCGCCGCGCCAAGAAGCGACTCCTCTACTTTTACGACCAGGGCCTCACGCCCGCCGACCTTGAGAAGTACAAGCAGCAACTGGAGCGGAAGGTGAAGTACAACTACAACCCCGACTTCAATCCGCGGCCCATCGTGGGGGACGACTACTCGGACAAAACCGAGCGCCGGTACGGCAACAACGACGTCGTGGGCCCCGACGCAAACCACGGCACGCACGTGGCCGGAATCATCGGGGCCACCCGCCGGAACGACATTGGCATTAAGGGAATCGCACGGGGCGTCCGTCTCATGTCGATCCGCACCGTTCCCAATGGCGACGAGCGCGACAAGGACGTGGCCAACGCCATCCGCTACGCCGTGGACAACGGGGCCGACGTCATCAATATGAGTTTCGGCAAGTCCTACTCGCCCCACAAAGACGTGGTCGATGCTGCCGTGCAGTACGCCGATTCGATGGGGGTCCTCATGGTGCACGCTGCCGGCAACGACGGGGCCAACATAGACTCCACAAACAACTTCCCCAGCCCCTACTACGGGAATGGGGACAGGGCCCATCGCTGGATCGAGGTTGGCGCTTCATCCTGGAAGGGCGGACGTAAGCTGGCCGCTCCGTTCAGCAACTACGGCGCCGAGCGGGTAGACGTGTTTGCTCCAGGCCGCTCCATCTACTCCACCGTGCCCCAGAACAAGTACGATCGACACAACGGCACCAGCATGGCCGCCCCGATGGTGAGCGGCCTCGCCGCGCTCATGATGGCCTACTATCCATCGCTCGCCGCTACCCAGGTCCGCTCCATCATACTCGACACGGCCACGCGACACAAAGACCAGATGGTAAAACGTCCCGGGGGCAACGGCACCGTGCGCTTCGGCAAGCTCTCCCGGACGGGGGCCATCATCAACGCCCAGGCTGCACTCCGGCGCGCCGCCAAACTGACTGCCTCGAAGTAGGGCCTCCCCACACCAGCCCTGCGGTTCGCGACGGAAGACCGTACGGGTTCTGCCTCTCGGGTCCAGACGACTCAGCCCTCGTCCGTGATCACCCGCTTCACGGAACGTCGCAGCCGCGGGTGGTGGAGGTGCACCGGCTCGCTTTGCTCCTCCTCTTCCCGCCCCGCAGTCAGGTTGAGCATCTCCACGAGCAGCGAGAACGCCATTGCCGAGTAGATGTACCCTTTCGGAATGTGCTGGCCCAGCCCTTCGGCCACGAGGGTCACCCCAATCAGCAGCAGAAAGCTCAGTGCCAGCATTTTTACGGTGGGGTGCGCGTCAATGAAGTCTGAGATGGCCTCCGCCGACGCCATCATGATCAAGATGGCGATGGTAACGGCGACAATCATGACCTGGACGTGCTCCGCCATGCCCACAGCTGTGATGACGGAATCGAGGGAAAAAACGAGGTCGAGCAGAAAAATCTGTGCGATCACGCTCGCGAACGAGACCTCCGCACGGGTCTTTGTCTCTCCATCTTCTCCTTCCAGCTTCTCGTGGATTTCGGTGGTGGCCTTGCCAATCAGAAAGAAGCCGCCCGTCAGCAAAATCAAGTCGCGTCCGCTGAAGGCCTGGGCCAAGACCGAAAAGAGCGGGGCCGTAAGGGTCATCACCCAACTGATAGACAGCAGGAGGAGAATGCGCCCCACGAGAGCGAGCCCGAGCCCCACCCGACGGGCCATGGGCTGCTGTTGAGTTGGCAGTTTGTTCGACAGGATTGAGATGAATACGATATTGTCGATACCCAAGACGATCTCAAGAATCGTCAAGGCACCGAGGGCGATCCAGGCTTCCGGGGAGGTAATCCATTCCATGACGCCGGGGACGTGCACTCGTTGAGGACACTATTGACGGAGAACGTAGAAAAGGATCCTCATGCCACGCAACGTGAGGCGCCGTCCCCGTCGCCGTCAACAGAATTCCTCCCAAAATCTTCGACAAATCAGGAAAGGGGCTCGACCAGAAAGTCGGCGAGGCCTTCCACGTACTCTTGATCGAGAAGCGGCTCGAGGGCCTGCACGATGAGACTCACGCAGGTGGCCCGGTAGATGAGCGGTTCGTCCGGGCGTCCATTCGCGGCGGTCTGCTGTTGAATTTTCGTGTTAAGCATCGTCCAGTGACACTTCACCTCCACATACGCGATGGCGAGCCCACGCTTGAGTTCTTCTAACGAATCGATCGTCAGAAGACTGTCGAGCATCCGATCGCGAAACCCCGTCACGTAGGACCTCACGGCCCGGCGCTCGTCCGGGGACGCCCCCGTCCATTGATCCAGTACCTCTGTCCACTCTTCTTCGAGCGACTCCTGAAGTGCCACTTCGATCCGGTGACGAAGCACTTCTACCGTCGAGTCATCTGTGGCTTCTTCCTCGTGATACATACGCCTATGATTCAGATCCAAAGACGACCACCGGAACAGCCGACAGGGCTTCGAAAAGTGGTGCTCAGTTCTTAGATTTGGTTTCTGCGAGGTCCTATTGGAAGCGTGAAGAGAGGATTCTCCGTTTGCGCTCACGGCCTAGTTCTTAGCGACTTGGTTACATCCACCGTTCCGCGGGCAGCAACCCGGTGAACGCGTTCCTCGCGCTTTACACTGGATCGAGGCCTTCGCGGTTGATCCAACTGTATTCCGGCAGCCCGGCGACAGACTCCTCGGTGGATCCTCAACGCCCCGGAAGCCGCCGTGCGCTCTCCAGAGCGCCGGCCTATTTTCTCTGCAACTTTCTGGTCGCGGTGCCCATTCCCATGGCTTCCTCCCAGAGCCCATACTCGTACCTGAGAGAGGATGACTCCGACTCGGACTCCGACGCGTCCGAGACGGACGACGCCCCTGCCCCCGACGACGCAGCGGTGGACCTCGCGTTCGAAGACGACGTGGGGGAGGAGCTCCGCCACCTCGGAGCGGACACGCTCAACGCTGCTCCGTTCGGCATCATTCGGATTGACGACGAGGGGATCGTCCAGTTTTACAACCGCTACGAATCCAACCTGAGCGGCGTCCCCCCCGAAGACGCCGTCGGAACGAACTTCTTTACCGAACTCGCCCCCTGCAGCAATAATCCGCTGTTTTTGGGACGATTCAAGGAAGGAGTCGATGACGGTGAACTCGACGAGCACTTTACGTATACGTTCACCTACAAGATGCGCCCCACGCTGGTGGACGTGCGGCTCTACCGCGACGAAGCGGGCAACAACTGGATTCTGATCCAGAAGCGGTAGGTTACACGGCCTCCTCTTCCTCCACCTGAAGACGATACCCCACTCCCCGAACGGTTTTGACCTGTACGGTCGGCTCTTCTCCCTGCACCGCCTCCATCTGCTTCCGAAGGCCCGACACGGTCACGTCAATCGCATTGTCCGACACCATGTCTCTCCCCCACACCCGCTCGGCGATGGCCGACCGCGACACCACCCCGGGGACCCGCTGGGCCAGGAGTCGAAGGAGGTCGAACTCCTTCTTGCGAAGATCCAGGGGCGTGTCCCCGATTTCGGCCTGCCGGGTAGCCCCGTCGATCCGCAGGCGGCCCACCGACGCCTCGTCGAGATCCGACCACTCGGTCGGACGGCGCAGCAGGGCCCGGATTCGTGCGCGCAGCTCCTCGAAGGAAAAGGGCTTGGTGAGGTAGTCGTCGGCCCCACTGTCGAGGCCCGTCACCCGGTCTTCCACGCCGTCACGCACCGTGAGAATGAGAATCGGGGCAGCGTAGCCGTCGCCCCGCAGAGACTGAATGAGTTCCGGCCCCTCCGTGTCAGGGAGAATCCAGTCCACGACCAGGAGATCGTACCGCCGCGCCTGTATTTTTTCCAACGCTTCCCCTCCCGTGGAGGCGTGGTGGACGCGATAATCCTCATCTTTCGCCACTCCTGTTCCAATCGTTTGGGCCAGGTCTTCGTCGTCTTCAACGAGCAAGATTAGTTTCATCGATCCGAGGATGTGTCCAATGGGAAAGCTCCCCCCGAGGGTCGAGGGGCTGAACGAGCCTGACCGGCACAGGACACCGCCCTCAAGAGCCGCCCCCCGTCTCCGCGCCGGGGCTCACGGCAGCTGGTCCGGCACTGGTGGTGTCGGAGCTCGGCACGGACATCCCTGCCCCAGTCGTGTCGGTGGGAAGCGGAATGTCGTTCAGCACCTGTTCTAGCTCCTTGAAGCGGTCGCCGAAGGTCGCAAAGTCTCCCTCCTGTAGAGCGTCTCGCGCTTCTTCGATCAGCTTCCTTGCTTTCTGCAACTCTTCCACCTGCCCAGGCGCCGCGGCCTGCGCCTGCCCGGCCATCTGCTGCATGGCCGCCAGGGCCTTCTGACGCGTCTGCATCACCTGCTCGCCCATCACCGTATTGAGCGACTGTCGCAGCGTCTTCTTCATGGCCACCCGCTCGCCGTACGCCACGATCACCCGCTGCATCTGGGGAATCTGGAGCTGTTGGGCGAGGAGAAAGATGGGCTCCACGTAGAGGAAGGACTCTTCGATGGGTACCACGATCAGATTACCACGAATGACCTTTGATCCGCGCTGGTCCCAGAGCGAGAGCTGCCGCGAGATCTCGGTGTCCTGATCGATGCGCGATTCGACCTGGTTGGGGCCGTAGATGAGCCGGTCCTTCGGCAGCTTGTACACCACGAGCTCTCCGTAATTGGGCGGATCGGACTTCGCCGCGATCCAGCCAATCATGTTGGACCGGTTCTCCGGAGTCATCGGGGTCATCAGCATGAACTGTTGCTTCTCCTGCCCCGGCAGCTTGGTCATGATGTAGTAGGGCTCCATAATGCGCTGCTGTCCCGCGTACTGCTCGCGGGGACGCGTCCACAGGTCCTCGTTGTTGTAAAAGACCTGCGGCTCGGTCATGTGGTACCGCGCGTACTTCTCGATTTGGATTTCAAAGAGGTTCTGGGGATAGCGGACGTGCTTCCGGAGGTGGTCGGGCATTTTCTCGATGGGTTTGAACAGCCCCGGGAAGGCCTTCTTGTAGGCCTCGATGACCGGATCCTTCGTGTTCGTGACGTAAAACGACACCTCTCCGCTGTACGCGTCGACGACGATCTTGACCGAGTTTCGGATGTAGCGCACGCCCTCGTACCCCCGCTGGTCGCGAATCGGCTCGGAATAGGGAAAGGAGCGGGTGGTCGTGTAGGCGTCCTGGATCCAGTACTGCCGCTTGTCGCTGAGGACGAAGTACGGGTCGCCGTCGAACTTGAGGAACGGTGCGATGCGGCGCACCCGCTCACTGAGGCTGTTCCAGATCTGAATCTGACTCTCGTTGGTCAGATAATCGGTGAGGAGAATGTTGAAGTCGCCCGTGTAGTAGGCAAACAGAAGCTTTCGCCAGAAGCCGCCGATGTTGACGCCTCCGTTCCCCTCGTAGTGCGTGTACACATTCTTATCGCCCTTCGGGTAGTGGAGCTCCTGCGACTTCGTGTCGACGAGCCGGTAGGTGGGCACGTGCTCGCCGTAGTAGATGGAGGGATTGTCGACGGCCAGACTGGAGTCGGACGCGACGGGCGGAAGGTTCTTCACCAGAAACTCGGGGGAGCCCTCTGTGCCCTGCCGGGCCACGAGGTTGGATACGCTCCCATAGCCGTGCGTGTACTGAAGATGTCGATTGACCCAGCTGTTCGAGCCCTGGGGCAGCCGCTGGGTCAGCTCCCGCGCCGAGAGCATGACCTGCCGGTACTCGCCGTTGATCGTATACCGGTCCACGTCGACGTCGTAAAACTCGTAATACGACCGGATCTGCTGGAGCTGCTTGTAGGTGTCGATCAGCAGTCGCGGATCCCAGAGCCGCACGTTCTCGATGGTTTCCTTGTTCTTCCTGATGTCCGCAGGGGTCAAGTTGGGGCGGGCCGGGTACGACTGGACCTGCGCCTTGTCGAGATTGTAGGCCTCCCGCGTCAGCTCGATGTTGTGCTTGAGGTAGGGTCGCTCCAATTCCAGTTCGTTGGGCAGCACCGTGAGCTGTGTCACCAGGGACGGCGCCAGCACGAGCCCGCCCACGAGGAGCACGACGTACCCGATGGCCCCGATGCCCAGTAGGCGTAGCTGACGCCGGTACAGGTTAACCCCCACCAGCACAGCGAGCACAATCGTGGCGGCAACCATGATCCAGAGCGCCGGGATCATCACGTTGACGTCCGTATAGCCGGCGCCGTACACCGCGCCCCCGCCCTCCTGCAAGATCTCGTAGAGATCGAGGTAAAAGCCCCAGGCCCACCCCAGCAACAGGACAATGAGGTTGACTCCGAGGTGCCGGAGAGCCGAGGCATCGGCCTGAAAGCCGCCGTCCTGAATGCCGACTTGACCGGCAATGACGTACCCGGTCACGAGTGCCAGCAGGCCGAGGAACGCCAGGCCGACGACGCCGCTTTGGAGCGCCTGCAAGAAGGGCAGCTGCAGCATGTGGTAGGCCAGGTCCACCCCGTAGATGGGATCGCTCTGCCCGTAGCTCCCAGCGTACCAGAACCGGAGCAATTCATTCCACCGTCCGGAAAACCCGGCGGCAAACAATAAACTGAGCACGCCCGCCACGACGTAGGCCAGACGCTTAAGCCGATCCCGCGTGAGTGGCTTCCCCCCAACCTGGGGCGCCTCTCCCTCTTGAGCCCACTGCGACGCCCAGAGGGGCGGAATGTTGCGCACGAGAAAATAAAAGTTGCCCCCGAAGTAGAGGCCCGTCACTATAAATACGAGCACGAACAGCACGACCTGCGTGCCTCGGATGGTCCAGAACACATTCGCGTAACCGAGTTCTCCCATCCAGAGGTACTCGACGACGAGCCCTGGGGCAACGAGCAATACGGTAAGCACGACCCCGAGGATGCCGAGCAGGACCTGAAAAATGCGACTCGATCGGATAAGCGACATGAAGCGTGGTACGTGATGAAGAAAGCACGACGGACGCGACCGCACTGGACGGCCAGCTCCTGTCCATGATGCCGACGGATCTACATCCAATGCATGCGTGGAGGTGGGGTTCTACCCTCGTTCGCCAACGGTCGACCGAGCAATCTCCTCCCTCAAAATCAGCGTTCGTCAAGCGTGGACTCAGCTGGAGCTGACCCGCTTTTGTGGACACCGCGCGGCTTTCACGCCGCGACGAGTGATTGAGGT
>JBDGQN010000029.1:0-9601 GCA_042219055.1 Salinibacter sp.
CTTCGCCAGCTCCGTCTTCCCCACGCCGGTGGGGCCGAGGAAGATGAAGGAGCCAATCGGCTTCTCGGGATCCTTCAGGCCGGCACGGGTGCGGCGGATGGCCTTCGACAACTTCTCGATGGCTTCGTCCT
The DNA here is from genome assembly GCA_042219055.1 of Salinibacter sp. Lineage (GTDB taxonomy): Bacteria > Bacteroidota > Rhodothermia > Rhodothermales > Salinibacteraceae > Salinibacter. The sequence goes on from JBDGQN010000029.1 coordinate 132, forward strand.
GGCCCACGACGCGCTCCTTGAGCGACTCCTCCATCTTGAGGAGCTTCTTCTGCTCCGGCTCGCTGATCTTGTCGACCGGGATGCCAGTCATCATGGCCACGACCTCGGCAATCTCCTCCGAAGTGACGTCGTGCACCTCCGTCTCGGCGCGCTCATGCCAGTCTTTCTTGGCCTGCTCCAGCTCTTCCTGGAGTGTTTTTTCCTTGTCGCGGAGCCGGGCCGCCTCTTCGAAGCGCTGGCTCTTCACCACATCGTTCTTCTCGTCCTGAACCTCTTCGATCTTCTCCTCAAGATCCAAAATTTCGGGCGGCACCTTGATATTGGAGAGATGCACCCGCGCACCCGCCTCGTCCATCACGTCGATGGCCTTGTCCGGCAGGAAGCGGTCGGTAATGTACCGGTCGCTAAGCTGGACCGCCAGCTCGATCGCTTCCTCCGAGTAGCGGACGTTGTGGTGGTCTTCGTAGTAGGGCTTGATGTTGGAGAGGATGTTGATCGTCTCCTCCGGCGTGGACGGATCGACGATGATCTTCTGGAAGCGGCGGTCGAGCGCCCCATCTTTCTCAATGTTCTGACGGTACTCGTCGAGTGTGGTGGCCCCAATGCACTGGAGGTCACCGCGGGCGAGGGCGGGCTTGAACATGTTCGAGGCGTCGAGGCTGCCCGAAGCACCGCCCGCACCGACGATCGTGTGAATCTCGTCGATGAAGAGGATGATGTCCTCGTTCTCTTCCAGTTCCTTCATCACGGCCTTCATTCGCTCCTCGAACTGGCCGCGATATTTGGTGCCGGCCACCAAAGAAGCAAGATCGAGCGTCACGATGCGCTTATCGTAGAGCACGCGGCTTACCTTGCGCTCCACAATGCGCGAGGCCAAGCCCTCCGCAATAGCAGTTTTCCCAACGCCCGGCTCTCCGATAAGCACCGGATTGTTCTTTTTTCGACGGCTCAGCACCTGGGCTACGCGCTTAATCTCCTGCTCGCGGCCAATGATGGGATCGAGTTCGTCGTCCTCCGCCAACTCGGTCAAGTCCCGGCCAAAGTTGTCGAGCACCGGCGTCTTGCTCTTCTCCGACTCGCTACTCTCCTGCCCATAGCCGGAGGAGAGGCGACCGCCGGATCCGCTGCTGCCGCTGGAGGAGGAGGCTTTGCCACTAATAATGGAGTCGAGCTCGTTTCTCACGGCGTCGTAGGTTACTGAAAATCCTTGCTGGAGAATCTGCGCGGCAATGTTTTCATCGTCCCGAAGCAGGCTCAACAAGAGGTGCTCCGTCCCAATGACGTCGCTCTTGTAGAGCTTAGCTTCCAAATAGGTAATTTTCAACACTTTCTCGGCCTGCTTGGTCAGCGGAATGTTGCCGACCGAGGTAGAGCTACTCGTGCTGCGGACCGTGTCCTCCACAGCCTCCTTAAGCGCCGTCAGGTCACACCCGAGGTTGCAGAGGATCTTAACGGCGATCCCCTCGCCTTCCTCGATGAGACCGAGCAAAAGGTGCTCTGTGCCGATATAATCGTGTCCGAGGCGCGTAGCCTCATCGCGACTGTTCGAGATAACGTCCCGGACACGGTTCGAGAAATTGCCTTCCATACCTAGTGGGTTGAACGATCAAAAGCGCCGCGTCGGCGCCCTACACGACGGGGGGAAACGAGGAGGTAAGTTGTAATTCCTCTCTCGCCACCGAGCCCCATGCGTGAAGCACGTGTGCTATGTAGTAACCATGCATTCGCGCGCTCTGTTCCCCTTCCTCCATTCCTTACGCTCTCGTTGCCCTATGGGGGGTAGGGAAGCAGATGCGTTACAATCCCCCGGCCATCGTGACTTTTCGGGCGCGGCAGCGCCAGACGTCGGAGGGAACGGACAGGGATCAGAGACTGCGAGGGTAGTGCGCGGAAGAAAGAAGAGGTTAGGCCGCAAAGCTCGCCCCGCATCCACAAGTCTCTGTGGCATTGGGGTTTTCGAAGGTAAAGCCCCTCGCGTTCAGGCCGTCGTGGTAGTTGATGGTGGTCCCCATGAGATAAAGCCCGTGCCGCTTGTCCATGTAGACAGTGATCCCGTCGATCTCGAACTTGCGGTCCTTCTCGCGTTCTTTGTCGAAGCCGAGCACGTAGCTCATCCCCGAACAGCCGCCGCCCTTCACGCCGACGCGGAGCCCGTAGCCGTCCGGGATGTTCTTTTTGCGGATAATCTTTCGGATCTCTTTGGCCGCGTTGGGACTGATCTGAATGGGAGCGTCCTCGGTAGTGGGGGAAACCGTGTCGGGCATAAAAGGAGGAATAAGGACTGCTCTGTGCAAACCTCGCGATGGGCTCGTGCCTAACGACTGGTCGAAAACGCCTGTTCCACTCTTCCGTGCGGGAGGAGCGAGAATAGTTCCGGGGATGCTCTGCCGCCTTCGGATTCCTCACAGAGAGGGGCACAAGGTCCTGGAAGGCTGAGATGTACCTTCGGGGACAAAGCGCCACGCCCGAACGGACCGTGCGGCATTCGCGCATTTTCTCTGCTGATACCAAGTACGCAACTCTGCGGGATTTCAGGCACTCATCTCTGGGACTGGCGTCCTCATCTCATCCAACGTCCTCAAGAAAATTTGCTCAGTCGGAGTCAAGCAGAAAGAAACTTTCTGAGGATCTTGGGCTTAAAAAACACATCAGCCGATACGCCTCGGCGGGTTGGCGGCAAAATTTCTCCCTAACGATCTTTCGAAGGGTGGGAATTTTCGGGAGGCCTTGATTTGGAGCGATATTTGGAGCTTCTTCGTCCTTAGGTTTGAAGCTCACCAGTCTTGTTCCGTCGCTCCTGGTCACGGAGTCCCCTGGGGCTCTCCTCAAGAACTTCAGCGATTTTCCGGTCTGCTTCCCAGTAGTCGCCCCTGGCCCTGTCTCCCAACAACTTACGACCTATTCTGATGCATCCTAACAGCGATGTTCGAAGATCCGGTGCTCCGGAGGGACCCCTTGAGGTTTTGCACATCGAGGGAAGTTCCGAGGACGCGCGCTGCTTCGAGGAACGTCTCGATGACGCTCCCGCTGGTACAGACCTGAAGTGGGAACGAACCCTCTCGGCTGGCCTCTCAGCACTCGATCACTCAGATCCGGACGTTCTTGCTCTCGCCCTTGGCCTTCTCAATGACAGAGTGGAGGAACCGGTCCGCCGCATTGCGACGGCAGCCCCAGAAACTGGTCTTGTGGTGCTCGTCGGGGAAGAATCCCAAGAGTTCGTGGAGGCAGCTTTGCGGGCTGGAGCGGACGAATATATAGAAAAGGAGATGGTTTCGCCTCGTCTTCTCGCCCGCACCCTACGATGGGCCACCGAGCGGGCCCGGATGGCCCAGAGGATCAGGACGCAGGACGAGCGCCTCCGGTCGATCAACGAAAATATCTCGGAAGGCCTCTACCGGTCGGTTTTGGGCAAGGGCCTGACGTACGTCAATCAGGCGTTTACCACCATGTTTGGTTACGAAAAGCCGGAGGACCTGCTGAGGGTGGATCCGAAAACACTCTATGCCCAGTCCGAAGACCGGGAGCGCCTTCGGGAGGTTGTGAGGAGAGAGGGGCAGTTTCAAAACGAGGAGGTTCAGCTTCGACGCAGGGACGGCTCTACGTTCACGGGTCTTATGAGCGGCACAATCGTTCGGAGGGAGGGGGAAGAGGTCTACGAGGGCGCCGTCGTCGACATCACCGAACGGAAGCGAAAAGCCCGGCGTCAACGTCTTCTCGCGGAGGCCGTTGACCAGGCCCGGGATTCGATTGTCATTGCCAATACAAAGCCCCAGGCCGAAGGCGGCCCGGAGCTCGTTTATGCAAACTCTGCGTTCGAAGAGATGACCGGGTACGCGGTGGAGGAGGCGACTGGAGCGCCGCCGCAGCTCCTTAAAGGCCCAGACACAGAGGAGGAGGTGTTTGCCTCGTTCATTGAAAATGTGAGAGAAGGACGGGGCTGGGAGGGAGAAATGACCAATCACCGGAAAGATGGGACCTCTTTTGTCGCGGACTGGAGCGTGGCCCCAGTAACCGATGAGGAGGGAGAGTTAGAGTTCTGGGTGTCGCTCCAGCGGGACGTGACCGAAAGGCAAGAGCAGGAAGAGGCACTTCGCCGGCAGCGGAGCCTCCTGGAGCAGACGCAGCGCCTGGCCGGTGCATGGATGGTCGATTTGCGCACCGATGAGATCGCCTGGTCCGATAAGGTCTACGACATCTTTGAGGTGCCGCAAGAACGGGATATCACCATGGAGCGGATTCTGAACTATCACCCGCCTGAGGCCCGGAAGACTCTTCGGGAGGCGTACGAGCAGGCCGCGACGAGGGGGGAGCCCTATGACCTGGAGTTGACTCTTATCACGGCAGAAGGAAACCGACGGTGGGTGCGTACGGTGGGCGGTCCTGCTGAGGAGAAAGACGGAGAGATTGTCAAAGTGGCCGGGGCCGTTCAGGATATCACCGAGCGCGAAGAGGCGAAGCGCGAGTTGGAGCGGATGGCCGAGGCAATTGAAGCCGCGTCCGATGGGGTAGCAATCTTGAACGAGGAGGGGATCTATACCTACATGAATCAGTCCCACGCCGATATATTCGGGTATCACTCCCCGGAGGTGTTCATTGGGAACTCGTGGAGAATGTGCTACAGGGACGCGGAGCTTGAGCGCTTCGAGGGGGAGGTTATGCCTACATTGTACGAGCAGGGGATGTGGCGGGGGGAAGCTCTCGGAAAACGCAAGGATGGTACGCTGTTTCCGCAAGCCCTCACGCTGACCCTCCTCGAGGATGGGGGCATTGTTTGCGTATGCCGCGACATTACCGAACGGAAGCAACAGGCGCAGAGGCGGAAGGGCCGACAGAAAAAAATTGAAGCGCTCTACGAGGCGACCGAGCGCCTCTTGACCGCCGAGTCTGCCGATGCCGTGGGGGAGCGGATCTTCGACCTGCTGACCGACACCTTCGACTTCCCGTTGATGGGCGTCTCGCTGGTCGAAGACGGGACCATTGTGTCCGAGTGGAGCGACATGGAAGAGAGCTACGACTTGCCTCCCGTTCAACCCCTAGATGTTGAGGGAGGGGGCCTTGGGGCCCAGGCCATTCGTTCGGGGGAGGCTGTCGTTGAGAAAGACCTTCCTGGGGTGCGGAATGAGATTGACTACGGCGATCTTCAGTCCGCTGCCTGCGTTCCGATCGGCGAGCGGGGAGTGTTGTACCTCGGGCACGTCGAAACCGGACACTTTGACCGGTTCGACCTTCATCTTTTCGACATTCTGGCCACGCATGCTACGGTCGTCTTCGACCGGATCGAACGGGAGGCGCATCTCCGGGCGCGTCGTCAGAAAATTGAAGCCCTCTACGAGGTCACAAGCCGTCTGCTGAAGGCCGAAAGTCCTGAGGCTGCTTCCAAGCGCATCCACGAGGTTCTCCACAAGGTATTCGACTATCCGCTCAACAACACCGGATTTTTGGAGGGGGAGCTCATTATACCTGAAAAAACGACGACCGATGAGACGCTTCAGGTGCCCGCCCCTACTCCTCAGCCGATAGATGGAGATACGGTGTCGGCCCGAGCCCTTCGCGCTGGGGAAACGGTGGTGGTGGAAGACATTGAGATCCTTCACAACGACATCGACTACGGCCACTTGCAGGCGGCTGCGGGCGTTCCAATCGGGGAGCACGGGGTAATCGTCGTAGGCACGGAGAGAGGGCGAGGCTTCGAACGGTTCAACCTGCGCTTGATCGAGGTGCTGGCGAGTTATGCTGCTCTGATTCTGGATCGTCTGAAGCGGGAAGACGAGCTCCTTGAGGCCAAGAGGGAGGCAGAAGAGGCTAGCCGAGCCAAGTCGGCCTTTCTCGCCAACATGAGCCACGAGATCCGCACGCCGCTGACCTCGATCATTGGCTTTGCCGAGGCGATTGGAGAGGAGGTCGCCGGAGACGAGGGAGGGGTGGTCCAGTTTGCCAATCTGATCTATAAGGGGGGGCAGCGCCTCCTGGAGACCCTCGACGCGGTGCTGAACCTTTCGCGATTGGAGGCCGGTGAGATGGAGCTTTCTCCCGGACGAGTCGATTTGGGTCAAGAGACGAGGGAGGGGGCTGCCCTTTTCGAGCAGGAGGCCCTGGAGGCCAGCGTCGAGCTCCAGGTAGAGATTCCGGACCGCCCCGTGTGGGGCCGTGCCGATGAGGGCGCTCTCCGTGTCGTCCTGCGTAATCTCGTCTCCAACGCGGTGAAATACACGGAGGAGGGGGGGCAGGTGTGGGTGCGCGCTTGGGAGGAAGAGAATGCAGCCGCCATCGAGGTGGAAGACACCGGTGTGGGCATGAATCCGGAACGACTTCCGGAGCTGTTTGAGCAGTTTCGGCAGGCGTCGGAGGGGAAGGACCGGTCGTTCGAGGGGACGGGGTTGGGCCTGGCGGTCACAAAGCGGGCCGTAGAGGAGATGGACGGGTCCATTGAGGTCGACACCGAAAAGGGAGAGGGCACTTGCTTTACTGTGCGGCTGCCAAGGGCAAAGGAGGAGGCGTAGGCCGTCCCGGGCGGGAGAGCGCCTGCATCAGCCTGAGGACGATGCAAGGCTGAGACGCTGTCCTCCATAGCCGTTCGAGTCAGTTCAGTGGCCGTGCTACCACCACCGTCTCTTTTAGTTGGGTCACGGTGCCCCCCTCGGCCCGTACCGCCTCAAAGAACACCACGTAGGGCCCGATGCGGACCCGGTTCCCGGCGTCGTCGCGGCCGTTCCACACGAGCTCGCCACTGCGTCCGGTCAGGCGGGCTTCCTCCAGGGTGCGCACCTTGCGGCCCCGGGCGTCGTAGATGCGGACCCGTACTAGATTGGGCACCTCCTGGAGCGTGAAACGGATGCGGGTGGCCCCGTCGCGCTTGATGGAGAAGGGATCGGGGCGGATGCGGAGGCCGGGCGCGTTCGGGGCGTCGTCCGGCGGGGGGAGAGACACCGCGTTCGGGGCGCCGGGCGTGCCCCCGGCCTGCGCCGTACTGCTCGTCCAGTTGTCGGGCGCGTCGGCCTCGCCCGTCGGGCTGATCCGCTCCAGGGCGGTGCCCTTGGTCTCCGCGAGGCCCGCCGCGTGCCAGTCCGGCGAGTAGTCGACCGCGGCGATCACCGTTCGGTCCCGTCGGTGCACCCGTATGAGGTCGCCGTCGTTGCGGAGGCCCAGCTGGTTCGCGTCGACGGGGAGGTAGGCCACGGAGTCCGAGGCCAGGGGCGCTTCGGGGAAGGCGGTGGCAAGCTGGGACTGCTGCGGCGTCGCGGCGTCCTGGGGCGCCGCGGCCACCACCGCGAACGTGCCGGGCGACAGGATTCGGCGCCGTCCCGCCCGGAGCGTGTCGGCAGTGCCTGCTTCGGTTGGGCGATCGGTCAGGCGGAGGCCGTTCAGGGTGACGGGATGGTCGGCGAGGCTGTAGAGTTCGACGTACTCGACCTGGTTGGGCCGGTCGTCGAAGTCGTCGGCCCGCGGGTCGAACAGAATCTCGTTTACGACGAGCGCGCCGGGCGAGGGTCGCCGGGCGAAGGCAAGCGTGCCGCTGTCGAGGCGGTTCCCCACGAGGTCGCGCACCCCCGTCACCGTAATCGTCGCGGCGGTGGGGGCCTCGGAGAGCGACAGCTGCGCGATGCTGTCGGCCCGAAGTGTGGCCTGCGTCACGGTGGCCGCGTCGAACGTGAAGGCGTCGGGGGTGATCGTTCCGGGCTGCACCGGCTCGCCGAAGACCACCACGGCGGCCATCGAGTCCGTCTGCTCGGCGAAGGCGAGAGGAGGCGGGGTCCGGTCGGGCGCGAAGCGGCTGTTCTCGGCGCCGGGCGTGGCCCCGTTCGGGGCGGTGGAGGAGGCGAAGTTGGACGGGTGGTCCGACGGCCCTCGCGGATCGAGGCGCTCCAGCGAGCGGCCCTCGCTGCCGCCCCAGGACGGCTCGTAGGGGACGGCATCGAGAGTGGTGGCGGAGGGGGCATGCCGGAGGACGACCGTGTCGCCGCCGTTGTTGAGAGCAGCCCACTCGGCTGGGGCGCGGTAGTCCACGTTTGGGAAGGCCGTCTCAAAGGCCGCGGTGTCTCGCACCAGCACCACGCGCTCGTCTGGGGCCAACGGCGTCAGGAGCGGGGCGAACGCGGTAAAGTCGCGGTCCGCGTCCGCAACCCGCAGCGCACCGAGGTCGATCGTCTTGTCGGAGCGGTTGTAGAGCTCCACGAACTCGGTGGACGCCGTGGGCGGGGCGTACAGGAGTTCCGTCACCACCACGTCGCGCGGGGCGGGCGTCTCGGGCACAAAGTATGAAAACGAGGCGCGGTCTTCTTCGAGCACGTTTCCCCGCTGATCGGCTACCTCCTCGGCCACGAGCGTGTGCTCTCCGGTCGTTAGAGACGACGCCAGGACGCACTGGACCCCACTCGGCGCCGATGACTGGACCTTCGCCGATGCGATGGCAGGGGCATTCAGGGCCGCGAATCGAAACGCCTCCGCCGACACAGTTTCGGGATCCAGCGGCTCCGAAAAGACGACCGTCAGCGTGTCGCCGCTGCGGGCCGGGGTGACCGATTCGAGAGTCGGGGGCGTTTCGTCGGGGTTGTACACGCTGTTCTGCGCGCCAGGCGTAGCGCCGGCGTCGGCCTCGGAGGTCGCAAAGTTGGCCCCGGCGTCGGACGGCCCGGCCGGGTCGATGCGCTCCAGCGAGCGTCCGTCATCGCCGCCCCACGACGGATCGTAGGGCACGGAGTCGAGGACGGTGTTCGAGGGGGCGTGGCGGAGGACGACCGTATCGCCGCCGTTGTTGTAGGCGGCCCACCCGTCGGGCGCGAGGTAGTCGACGCCCGGGAAGGCGGCCTCGAAGTCGTCCGGGCTACGGACGAGCACAGCGTATGCCCCGGGGGCAAGCGTAGTGTCGGTGGTTGTTACCGGCTCGTACTCTCGATTTGCGTCGGCGTATTCCAGCTCCTGCAGGGGCACCGGCGAATCGGAGCGGTTGTATAGCTCCAGAAACTCGTTCGTCGGGGAGGAGGGCGCGTACAGAAGTTCGTTGATCACGACCTCACCGGGGGCGGGCTGGGCGGCGGCTGGGAACGGGACGAGGAGGGCAGCGAGTGCGAGGCCAACGACGAGACGAGGCATGGACCATCTCGGATCCGGGAAGAGCGTGGGGCAGAGGCGTGCGCCCCGTAGAGAAGGATCCAAAGATAAAACAGAGGGCAGCCTGAGTCAAGGGGCGACTGCCTATCGCGACTCTTCGGCGGTGCCATTGCCCGAGGAGTGGTGCTCGTAGGCCACCGCTTCGCCGTTTTCGGAGAGGTTCCGGTCGAGGTGATTGATGAGCGCGCGGGCCATGAGACGGGCCGTGGGCGCCAGGGGGGTTTCGTCGATGTCGAACCGATGGTGGTGGAGGGGGTAGCTCGTGTCCGGTCCCGAGGCGGTGCCGACCCGAATGAATGCGCCGGGTACGTGCTTGAGGTAGTGGGCGAAGTCCTCGCCGCCCATGCTCGACCGTTTGATCT
>JBDGQN010000290.1:0-5908 GCA_042219055.1 Salinibacter sp.
ACTACAACCAAAGCCTCCATCTCAAGGAGCTTCACGGCTTAACTTAACGGCACCAACAGATTTCACCTGGAAACCATCAGCCCCCGAAACTTTGCTTAATCCATTTTGTGCATTAGGAACCAGACATACAAACCAGACGTATTCAGAATACCTTTCTTTCCAGTCAATAACGGGTACAACAATACTCAGATCCAATTTACCAATTTCATTTTCATTGACCACCACTGCAGGGCGAATCTTCTGGACTTCATCGCCCTCTGAGGGATCAAACCGGACTTCCCAGATCTCTCCCTTATGGGGTTTCGTCGTAGAGGTCGTCATCACCGAAAGCTGTGAAGTCAGTTAATTGGGGGTCATTCAAATAGTCGTACCTTGCTTGGGCCGCAGATCGGCTCAAGATGGCCCTGCGTACTTGGAGTGGCAATGACATCAACACAGAGGGTGACATTGAGCCAAATTTTGCGGTGCTGCTCGAGCTACCGCTAGTGATGTACCCCTTCGCTGAGTTGTGTTCCCTGTACCCAAGACGTTGGACATAAATTAACTCGCCGCTACCGATTTCGACTCGTCCCCTGGCCTCATGGGTAGAACTCTGTTCCAAATCTCGAATTCTGAAACTGGCAGCCTCAGTCATGATCCATCCTCTCCAGAGTCCATCTTTTCGCGCATGGCAGCAGCTTTCTCTAAGAGCCATTGTGCCAGGTTTTCGGCATCACTAGGACTCATCACAACCCCTACCTGCATTTGGCGAATTAGATTCATAGTGCCGTCGGGGAAATCCCCCTCACGTTCTAGTTCTACTAGTTCGCCCAGTTGGCCATCTTCGCTGATCTCGCGAGTTTCCCGAACTGGAGCAGGTCCATACTCCGTATAAAGATCGAATTTGATGTATCCTTGAGGTGTTAGCCCTCCCCAGGCACCGGTAACATGTACTATCCGGTAGTCATCAGATTTTTGGTATGTGAAATTCACTGTGTTGGGTTCATGGGGATTTTCACCATTCGCCATGCGTACTGACCCCTTTCTTGGTCAGAGTGCTCTCTCTTAAAGGGCTATCACCACAATAATATACTATTACGCCCCAAGCATGTCATCCGGCTCTCATGGGTAGAAAACCTATTCCACCACTATACCCCCATTCGCAGACACCTACCAACCTATGTCGCCTCTGGATCCCACCACACCTCCCACCACCCCACGACCCGAATCTGCTCGGGACTCTTCAGGACGATCTCCGGCCCGTTGAACCACTCCACCGTGCCCCAGACCTCGACCGTCCGGCCGTAGTAGTGCGCCACCGGATCGTCGACCCCGGCGTCGCGGAACGCCGCCAGGTCCTCCGGGAAGATCGCCGCGGTGAAGTCGGTGTCGTAGGCGTCCGTGGAAGCGTTGAGGAAGATCACCGCGTCCGTGGCCCGGCCCGAAGCGACCCGGAACCGCACATGCACCGTCCGCCCCAGATACCCCGACGGATCGGCCTCGATCCGTGATGCCGGCACGGCCCGCGGCCGCCAGGGCCGCCACCAGAGCAGCCCGAGCGCAACGACCGGCGCGGCCGCCACGACGCGCCGGCGCGTGAGGAGCTTCGGGCGGTTGCGGACGGTGAACGGCTCGCCCGCGTCCTCGCCGACGAGCTCGCCGTCGGCGTCAAAGGCGCTCAGTTGGACGCAGTAACGCCCGTTGGCGACCTCCCGAGTGTGCCAGGGACATTCGCCCGGGTTGCCATCCACGGCCATTGTGGCGACCATCTCACCCGACTCGGCGTCGCAGACCTCGGCCCGCACCCGCGCCACGTCCGCCGCCGGCGTCAGCGTCTGCCACTGGATGCATCGATGGCCGCTCCAGACCTCCCCGCCCACGGGCGCGCCCAGCCGCACGGCCTGCGGCGGCAGGTTCAGAATGTCTTTGACCAGCGTCCGGATCGCGGCGTCGGTGAGTTTCAAGGAGGGGCTGCATTCGGCATCCAGATACGCCGGCAGCTCCTCCAGCCCGAGCACGGCCCCGCGCGGCGGCGCCAGCTTCTTGCCGACGTCAATGTCCGACTCATCGGGCAGTTCCGGCACGAAGACGAGCAGCTTTTTCATGTCCTGAAAGCAGCCCGGATCACGGGGGAGATGAGGGTCCAACTTCGCCCGATGTTCGCTCAGTAGATCCTTCAGGGCGTGGTACTGGGCAAGCAGCTGTTGATAGGGATTTTTGGAGAGGTCGCGGTTGAGGACGCGGCGCGTGCGGCCGCGCTCGTCGGTGATCCGCCAGTCGCCGTTGGGCGAGCCCTCCACGCGATCGCCATCACAACGTTTGATCTCGACAATGAACAGTCCGTCGCGCTTGGCGACGATGAGGTCGGTCTGGGGCGGGAGTTCAACGTTGGCGAGGATCCAGAACTCGTCGTCGAGGGGCTTGAGCTTCCGGACGAGATGGGCCAGCGCGTGGCGCTCGGCAGCAGTCTCCGGCTTCGCGCCCCAGAGTTGCACGCCCATGCTTCGTCACCTTCGGCAGTCCGGCCGCCTCCGCTCAGGAGGCCCGTGACGTTGCGCCCCCGCCTCGCGGCGGGTTGGCCCTTTCGAGGTGCGACGGAGCCGCTATCGGGCGTCGTCGTCGGCCGCGCTCCGCAGACGCGCAAGGGCGTCCGCGAGCGCCCGTCGCAACGCGTCCGTTGACGCGGTCGGGATGGCCGCCTCCAGCGCGTCCAGTTCGGACTCGGCGGCTTCCAGGTCCGCGATCGCGGCGTCCATCCACAACGCCGAAACCCCGAGCAGCTCGGCCGGGTCGGCGTTCAGCGCCCGCGAAAGACGATCTACGCTGGCCAGCGAGGGGTTGCGCACGCCGCGTTCGACGTCGCCCACGTAGTTGCGATGGAGGTCCGCCTTGGCGGCCAGCTCGATCTGGGTCAGGCCCTGCGCCTGGCGCCGCGCCCGCAACCGCTGCCCGAACCGCTGCTGGATGGTCATCCGCAGCGGCAAGCCTATACGTGACGCCTATGAGTGGGCGCACACTATGAGTGGGATTCCTCCGTACCGGGAGGTTGCGGCGGAGATCGATGCCGTCTGTCGACAAACTTCCCAAACTCCAACAATCTCCCATCTGTAGCGCTGACCGAGCGATAAACAGATCCGACCGCCGGTCTCGACGTCGCGCTGCCCCGGGCGTCGATCCGCGGACGGCGTTGGCCAACGGCGGCCCGGCTGCCATCGCCCGCGAACGTAACGAATGTCACGCCCGCGACGGACCCATCGCCTCTTGCCCACCTCCCATGGGGGCTAGACTGGTTATCGACAATCTCGACGAACTGCGAGGAACGCCATGTGGACGCTCGATAAACTGCAGAAACACTTCAGCCTGAGCCAGCAGCAGCTCTACCGCCGCCTCCGCGCGGCCGAGGAACTGCTCGAACCCCATATGCAGCGCGGCGAGAAGAACGCCATCGAACTCGACGAGGGCGGCTTCCGCATCCTCCAGAGCGTGATCGAGCTCGACAAACAGGGACGAACTCTCACAAACGCCGTCGAGGAGACGAAGCAAGCCATGACGAACGGGTCGGCCGAGGCGTCGGCCGACGAGTCCGTCGACGATCAGGGCGACAATCACGACAAACTGAGCGAAACGCAGTACCGCAGCCTGATCGAGCAGATCGGCTACCTCAAGGGCCAGCTGGAGATGAAGGACCACCTCCTCGGCGAGATCAAAACCGAGCGCGACCGGCTCCGCGAGGAGAACGCCGACCTGCAGCGCAAGGCAGCGCTCGTGGAGTACCGGGAGACGAAGCGGTGGTGGCAGTTCTGGAAGTGATGCGGATTTCCGGGTGTGTACCTCCGTGTAAGCCGGAGTGTACCTCCGTGTAACTCGTGTGTACCTCCGTGTCAGTCGCTGCGTACCTCCGTGTAAGCCGGATGTACCCCTGTGTAAATTTGTCGATTCGCAATCATCGATAAACTCGCAAGGGAAGCTTGATGTAGGACTCAGGCGTTGCGCGGGATACGAACGTTGGATACGGCCTTGGATACGTGTATAGATACGTTGACGCAACGCGATGAAACATCCTAAAAATTCGTGAACGTCAGGAGCCCGGCATGACCCAAGCGCAAGAGGGCGAACCGCGGAAGTCGCAAGAGATCATCCGGCCCGATCTGAACATCGAGCGCTGGCAGATCTTCGCCACCTCGCAGTTCAAGGGGGCCTCCCGCGTGCTGGAGCGTGGCAACTCCAAGGTCGCCATCGGCCGCGTGAAGGACGGCAAGGAGCCGGATGGCTACCGCGAGGTCGGGGTGCTGCGCATCCCGGAGATGAAGTGCTTCTATGCTCTCGTCGAGCTCTGGGAGGGCGCCGGCAAGCCCTCGAACGCGAACGTGGAGTTCTCGCTGCACGAGATCGCGCGGATTCTCGGGCTCAGCTGGAGCGGGCGGACGTTCGCGCTCATCGAGGAGTGGCTCGATCGTCTCAAGAAGATCCCCATCGACTGGATCAACGCGTATTATCAGAAGGACATGGAGGTCACCGAGTCGGTGCTGCAGTCGTTCACCATCCTGAACGACCTGGTGATCTTCAAGCGCTCCGTGAGCGGCCAGCTCTCGCTGGCGCTCAGCTCCTTCCGCTTCCACGAGCGCATCGTCCGCAACCTGCTCGATCGCAACACCAAGCCGCTGCGGTTGGATCAGATCCTCGCGCTCGAGAAGGAGATCTCGATTCTGCTGTATCGCCACCTCGATCTGGTCATGGCCGACAAAGGGCACTACGAGCGCACCGCGGCCGGATTGCTGACCGACGATCTCCAGTTGGTGGGGAGCCGATATCGCTATCCCTCGCGGCGCGCCCAGGTCCTCGCGCCGGCGTTCGACGAGCTGGAGGGCCTGGAGCTGTCGACGGGCGTGCTCACGGGCGCTCGCCTGGAGCGCACGGCCGACGGCCGCGACTGGAAGGGCGTCTTTGAGAAGCGGCCGTCCGAGGCGTCAACGGGGCAGCGCCGCGGCCAGAAGCTGTCGGCGGAGCAGACCGCGGACGTCGAAGGGACGATCGAGACGATTCTCATGGTCACGGGGGACGATCACAGCCGCGCCTTTTACGCGAAGCTGGCGCGGCGGTGTCTAGAGGTGCCCCAACTTCAGGATCTGATTTACCGGGCGCTCAGCGAGATCCAATACGAGGTGCACGAGGGCCGGATCCAGAAGAGCCCGGGCGCCGCGTTCACCGACAAGCTGAAGCGATTCTGCGACGAACGCGGAATTGATCTGCGTTTGGGCGCGACGAACTCCCCCGATAGCCCCGCCTGATTGTCGCTGTTTTCCGATGCATGTCAATCACAGGAACAGCCGACAGACTGGTCCATTCAACGCATTGTCGAGTCTGAAGTCGGCTTGGCGATCTCCGACGATGAGCGATAATCTCCTGCGTCAAGCCGGTTCTGGCAGGGAAGATCTTTCTCGATGAGGGTCGAAGTCGACTCCAGCGGCCTCTGGGGCAAGACCTCCGAGCCGACCGTCTTTGGCTTCTCCGATTCGGTTGACCGGTCGATCTGGATCGCGCCGGCGGTGAAGCAGGCCTGCCTCCAGGAGGTTCGATCGTTGCGCGGCCGGGCAACGGTGAACGAGTACGTCCGGCTCTACGCCATCGGCGTCTTCCTCTGCCTGCGGCCGCACCTGGATCGGTTCACCGAGATCGTCCTTGACGTGGAGTTCGCCGGCCGGATGGACCAGGTGATTTCGACGCTCTTTGAACAGATGGTCGCGGTGGATCCGCGCCACGCCAAGATCCGGGTTCGGGCCCAGCGGATCGGCAAGACCTCGCGGGCGCACGCGGTGGCCAACGGGACGTATCGGGGCGATCGGGCGCCGGATGAGCGGATTGAGCGGGATCAGCTGCTGGAGCTGTTCTGAGAAAAGGAAAAGGCCCGGGTCAAAAGCCCCACGCGTCC
>JBDGQN010000291.1:0-4097 GCA_042219055.1 Salinibacter sp.
GCAAAGGTCCAGCGCGTCACGTCGGCCGTCACGTTGGGGTTGCCGTCGCGGTCGCTCCCGATCCAGGACCGGTACTTCAGGAACGCCGGCAGCTCGGCGGTGGCGTCGTAGTGGCGGCGCAGTGCCTGCTGCACGTCGCGGTGGATGGTGGGAATGGTGTC
Organism: Salinibacter sp.; assembly: GCA_042219055.1. Taxonomy (GTDB): domain Bacteria; phylum Bacteroidota; class Rhodothermia; order Rhodothermales; family Salinibacteraceae; genus Salinibacter. Next base: position 162 of record JBDGQN010000291.1, read on the forward strand.
CCAGATGGAGCCGTGGAGGAAGTAGTGGCCCTGCTCCACCTCCTCCCGCACCGTGGGCCGCTCGGCCCGCACCTCGTCGGTCCCCAGCAGGAACGCCACCTGGCTGTAGAGCCGGTCCAGCGTCTCGGCCCGCTCGTCGGGCGTAGCGTCCGGGCGGCGCAGTGTAGACAGCAGGTCGGCGATGTGCTGCTCCTTGCGGAGCACCGTGCGGCGGCGCGCCTCCGTGGGGTGGGCCGTGAGGGTAGGTTGGATGTCGAGCTGCTCGAACAAACCCACGACCTCGTCGAACGAATAGCCCTCACTCTTCAGGTAGGCCACCGCCGCATCGATCGACTGCGGGCGCGGCTCTGCCTCGTCGGAGGCTTCGCCGTTTCCGGGGCCCAGCGGCCACTCCGACGGGCCGGACGCCCGGGCCCGCTCGCGGTTGATGCGAATGATTTCCTGCTGCTCTGCCTGATTGACGAGATGGAAGAACGTGGTGTACACGTGCAGCAGCCGCTCCAGCGTGTCCTGGTCGAGCTCCGCGATGCGGCGTGCGGCCTCCTCGCGCTTTTCCGGGTCGTCCTCCTGCTCGGCCTCCTTGCACAGCGCACGGAGCCCCTCCACATGCTCGAAGAGGGCCTCCCCGCCCTGCTCCTCGGCGATCTGCCCAAGCATGCTGCCCACCAGATTGACCTGGCGGCTCAGGGGTTTGGAGATGCCGGTGCCTTCCGTTTCGAGGTCGAGCTGGTCCCAGCGGCGCATCGTGAATCTGAGAAGAATGTGAGCGGCCTGTGAGAGCACGCTCAAGGTACGACCCGACCGCGACGGTGCCAAGTGAGCCGCTGCCGTTGGCCGGGCCTTCAGACAATTGTAACACCGTTTCAACGCTCGTTCGGAGTGGAAGCGCTCCCGCGAGTCCGCGTTTGGGAATGGGCGAGAGGGAGAGGGGGCGAATTGGCGAACGGGTGAGAGGGGGAGAGGGCGAAGTCGGAGGGAAGGGGTAAGAGGGAAAAGGTCAGGAGGTCAGGGGGAAGAGAGCGTCTCGCCGAGACGCCTATGTGAATCACAATTGGCTGGCCACGCCGATCACGGGAATGGCGGCGGTCGGCAAGATTTTTCCAGACCGTCGTTGAGCGCCGAGAACTGCGGTCCGCCGACGGCCGTCCGCCGTCGTCACTTCCAGATCGGGTCGTCCCACGAGAGGAAGTAGCCGAGCGTGAAGACGGGGCCCGCCGGAAACTTGCGGCCATGGACAGGCACCCGAAGGCCGGCCTCGATCGCCCCGGGGCCGAGTTTCCAGCCGACGGTGGGAATGATCTGCACCAGCTCACGCTCGTCGTTGGGGAGGACGAGGTCGAAATCAGTGCGGACGGGGGGCTTGCCAAAGAGCCCATCCACGGCCAGCTTCCACCGGAAGCGGTGCACCGAGCCGCCCGCCGCCGCGTAGAACAGTCGCTCGTCGCCTGGCTTTTCCTGGATCGCATGGTTGACCTCGCGCCACCGGTACCCCACCCAGCCCATCACATAGACCGGCCAGGGATGGAGGCTCTTGCCCACCTCCAGCAGCAGGTCCCAGTCGCGCTGGCCCTGGGAGAGCGAAATCGCGTTTGCATCCACCGAGAAGTCCCCAACGGGAAACTTGAGTCCGCCCCGCAGCGCCACGGCGAGCGGCAGGTCGTCGATGCCAAACAGAGAGGGCCCCACGCGGACGTAGACGCGCGGATCAGCCAGTCCCGTGTTCAGACGGTTGGCCTGCGCGTCGTTGAATGCGATGCGGTGGAAGGCGACGTCTGCCCAGACGTCCACGCCGCGGTACAGTCCCAGCGCGCCCGTAATCCGCGCCGTGGTCACAATGGAGCGGGCCTCTTTCGTGTCGAAGGGCACGACGTTTCCCCTCCGGTTAAACTTTTTGCGGGTGTCCTGGTGGGCGATTCCAAGGTCGATCCATCCAGTGCCGGGCGGCTCCACCCACTGCCCAACGGCCGGAGAGACGCACAGGACCGTCAGCAGGATCGTTGTCAGTACGGAGCGGAAGACAATGCACATAGAGAATCACCCAGAGTTGTTCGTCCAGAGTTCCGTGTCGGGATGAAAGGCGGACCACGCGAACCAGAAGGCCACGTAGGCTGAGTCGACCGGCTTCAGTTGCTCTCCCTTGCGCGGTCCCTTCAGCGCGACGCCCTCCACGGACCAGGTGCTGCCCGTCTTGTCGTCCACGATCGTGCCGTCCTGTACGGAGAAGGAGGACGACGTTTCGAAGGCCATGGCACTCTCCGCCTCTCGGCTCCAAAAAACGGTCTTCTGCGTGGCCCCCACCGTGACGGTGACGACCCGTACTGGGTGGTTCGCGTCGAGGGCCCGGAAGGGAAGGGCCACGCCCCCGTCGTCGCCCGCCGGAATGCCGAGCACCCGTTCCTTCGGGGGACGGCGGTCGTCATACTCGACGGTCGTGAACGGGAGGTCGTTGAGGGCTTCGTAGTTTCCGTAGGGGTAGGTCCGGTCGAAGCCGCCGCCGTCCGAGACGACCTTCGTATTGGGATGGAGGGCCTTCCACTTGGGCCATCGCATCTCCACGACCGGAATCATGTCGAGCTGAGTCCCCACTGCACTCCCGCAGTTGGCCTGCCGGTTCATCTGCGGCCAGAGCGACTCGTTGTCGCGGCGGTCGTACATGACGAGGTTGTTCTTGAAGAGCAGGCCCGACACCCCAAACTCGGCCCCATTGATGGCGCTGCGGTCAAACGCAAGACTGGAGCCGGTGAGCGGGCAATAGGTGACGGCAAAGGTGCGGCCGGCCCAGTTGTCGACGTTCACGATCTCGTGCGACCAGAGAATGCTGTGGGGCACAGCCAGCGCCCGATCGCCCACGAGGACGCCGATCACGCGGCTCGTGTCGGTCAGGCCACGCACGTTGTCCGCGTCGACGAGCCGGTCGTCGCCCGGCGTAATGCCGTCGATGGACGGGATGCAGCCCGCCCCCGAACACCCACTTTGTAGCTTGCTGGTCGGAATCGTACAATTGCTCGTGTCGAACTTTGAGTTGTTATCGCCCGTGGTGGACTCAAAGTCACAGCCCACGAGGAGGAGCGGGGCTAGGAGGGTGGCCACCACCAGCCGGAGGGAAGAGGCCGTCGCGGGAAGGGAGCGCATGGTGTGCAAGGGGAGTGGGTTCGGAAAACGAATGAGAGCATGCTACGAGCCGGTCTTGGCACCGTAGATCGCAGCGTCGGGACGGAAGGCGAGCCAGGCGAACGCGAAGTAGTCCCCGTGTTTCACGCGGTCGAGCTGGGTGCCCTTCAGGGGACCCTCCACGGCTTCCCCGGTAATGGACCAGAGGCTTCCCGTTTCCTCGTCCCGAAACCGGCCGTCGTCCGCGTAGGTGAAGTGCAGCGTGCGTCCCTCCACCCGGCGGTCGTACACGCCCGTCGACCCTACTTCCTTCGATTCTTCGATCTGGGCTGCGTCGAGGGCCGAGACGGCACCCGGAGCATGGAAGACCACGAGGGGACGGTCGGCTACCGTGTCGTGGATCACCCGCTTCTTCTCGGTCGTCGAGTGGGGATACGCTTTGTGGACGTCCTCGACCGTCACCGCCACCACCTTCGCCATCGGCGGAAGACGGTCGCTGGTCGAGCCGTCGAAGGCGAAGGGCTTGTTGTCGATGTCGTCGTAGCCGGCGTACAGGTTGCGGCCGTACGGTCGATTGTACCCCGTATCCCGCGAGAGTACCTGGCCGTCCGGATGGGCCTTGCCGAACTGACGGAACGAGATAATCTGGGACGGCAGCTGCTCCAGGGTGCGGCCCGCGAGGTCTCCAACGATGGCTTTGCCCGTGAACTGCTGCCACAGCGTTTCGGTCATGCGGTCGTACATCACGAGATCCGAGTTGCGGAGCAGGCCGGACACCCCGAACTCGACCGGCTTCCCGTTGAGCGTCCGCTTGAAGACGAGGGC
>JBDGQN010000292.1:0-11271 GCA_042219055.1 Salinibacter sp.
TTCTCCATCACAGTGAGGTGCCCGACGAAGACCTGGAAGAAGGCGATCGGCTCGAATTCGAGATCGAAGAGACCGAGAAGGGACTGAACGCGACCAACATTCAGCCCATCACCGAACCTGAGTGGTAAGCTCGGGTTGGCCCGAATGAATGCCCCTGGGTGTTTTCCGCCCAGGGGCATTTCCTATTTTAGGGATGTGTGGGCAAAGCGCCGGGACGGAGACCGTTTGCCGGTCCCTCGTCTTCATCATCATGGTCGAGGCCGACCGTCGATGTGGAGCGAAATAAAAGAGGATCCCGGCGATCCCCCGGGTGTGGTGCTAATGAGGGGCTCCCCACGTCGGTTCTCCCTGCACGAGTTGCCGAAGTGATCACGGGTCATCGAAGCCTTTGGGCAAGAGGGCAGTACTGGTTCGTGAATCATCCCTACAGACGTTCGGCAAATCCGCTCCAGGTCGTAACGGAGTGGTCTTTTCTTGTGGCACGGTGCAGGCCTGCTTCGAGCGTACGTCTTGGCGCCTGGTCCTCCTTGATAGGCCGGATGTCGTCATTCCGGGCCTGCCTGATCCCACCGATTTTCCTGATGGCTCAACGTGTCACGTCGGCGACATCACCCGTCCGTCCGTTCGGATGTCGATCGCACCTCGTGGAACTGACGACGGAGGGTGTCGAAGTTTCGGCCGATTGACGCCGCGAGGGCTGCCTTCAGGTCGCGCACATGGTGGGGGCGAACGGACGTCTCTGAGTGGGAAGGGCTGGAGGCTCGTTGGTGTAGCACGCGAGACGAGGGACGAGGGTGAAGCATAAGGAGGAAGAAGGACTATTCAGGAGTCGTATGAAACAATATGTGCTCATTTGCACAAAAAAATATCCGATACGGTAGAGAATGTTCCTTCTTCCTTTTTCAAGTCCACTTCGCCTTATGTGTCACGCATCAGAAACAGAGAAGAGTTGATTGACTATAGAGCAGCGACATTGAGTTCGAAGTTACCCAGCTGGCCTGTTTTCTATGACCATCAAAGAGCTTCAGTCTCTCAAGCCGTATCTGAAAATCTCAGCCCTCGCCGACGAGATCGATGGGATCAATAAGCACACGCTCCTTTCGAAGGTGCGGCGGGACACTGAACTCACGATTGTGGAGAGTGACAAGTTGGAGGAGAAGTTAGAAGAGGTGATGACCCAGGCCGGATTCGCCCTGCGCCGCCGCTGATTGTCCTCGGGCACACTGTCCCCAGCGTCACGCGCTTGTCTCGGCGCTATCGGAGAGCATCCTCCAGTACCGTCGCGGCGTCGGTGTTGGCGTCTCGGTATTTCACGATGATGGGGGCCGAGAGCGAGAGGCCGTGCTTCTGTCCGAACTCCGAGTCGACCGAGCGAGAACCGGGCACCACCACGGCCCCGGCCGGCACCTCCAGCGGCCCGTTGGATGTCGAGTGGACGGTTTCCTTTGCGAGATCGTACAGCCGGGTCGAGGACGTGAGCGTGACTCCCGCGGCCAGCACCGCCCCCTCCCGCACGATGCAGCCCTCGTAGAGGCCCGCGTTGCCCCCCACGAACACATCGTCTTCCACGATAACCGGTGTGGCGTGGACCGGCTCCAGCACGCCCCCCACCTGCGCCGCGGCGGACAAATGGACCCGCTTCCCAATCTGGGCGCAGCTCCCCACCAGGGCGTGCGAATCAATCATCGTCTCCTCGTCGACGTACGCCCCGACGTTCACGTACATCGGTGGCATGCACACAACACCCGGCGCCACGTACGACCCGGTACGAATCGACGAGCCGCCCGGCACGAGCCGCACATTGTCCGCTTTGCGGATCGGCTTCACCGGGAACGTATTTTTGTCGTAGAACGGAAACCGGTCGCCCGAATAGTCGACGGTGCGCCCGATTCGAAAGCCGAGCAGGATGCCTTCTTTGACCCATTCGTTGGTGGTCCAGTCGCCGTCGTCGGTGGGCGCGGCCGCCCGGACCTCGCCGGCGTTGAGGGCGCGGACGAGATCGGCCACGGCATTGCTGGCTGGACCTCGGTCCACGCCGGAGGGCTCTTTGGATTGGGCTACGAACGACTCGATGCGGTCTTGCAGATCGGTCATGTAGAGGCGGATACAGGATTCGTGAGAGGACACGGTAGCGAGTATCACTGCACGCATTCGACATGAAGCTCCGAAGCGGCGGACACATTGTAAACCCGCGGTCCGTAACATTTTTTGTGCAGAAGGTGCCTCGGGCGGACGCCTTCACAAGTTGGTTTTGGATTTTCTACACGATGTCTCTGCGTCCATGAAACGATTCCTTTTCTTCGCCGCCCTGCTCCTCTGCGCCAGCCTTCCTTCGTGCCAGTGTGCCGAGAAGCCCGACGTCGGTCCGGTGGAAGGGGAGAACGAAAGCGCCCGCGTTCAAACAGTGGACGTGCGCACTCCGCCCCTGGCCTAAAAAGCGGGGCCTCGAACTTTCCGGACACACATGTCGTACACATGTGTCGTCGCGTCTCCGATGCGTCTCTGTTGTTGTCATGCCGATTCCGGACGAAAAGGTTGAGACAGTCCGCACTGCGGCCGATCTGGTGGAGGTGGCGGAGGATTACGTGCAGCTAAAACAGAGCGGTTCGCGGTACATGGGGCTGTGCCCGTTCCACAACGAGGACACACCCTCCTTCAGCGTGGATCCGGATCAGAACCTCTACTACTGCTTCGGCTGTCAGCGAGGGGGGGACGTGTTCAAATTCGTTCAGGAGATTGAGGGGGTCGGCTTTCTGGAGAGTGTGCGGATTCTTGCCGAGCGGTACGGGATTCCGCTGCCCGAGGAGGAGGCGGACCAGGAAGCGGCCAACGAGCGGGAGTCCATTCTGCACGCCCTTCGCTTCGCGGCGCGCTTCTTCTACCGCCAACTCACACAGTCGGACCGGGGCCGCCCCGCGCTCGACTACCTGCGCCGGCGCGGCTTTGCGCCGAAGACCATCAAGCGGTTCGGCCTCGGCTTTGCCCCGAACGAGTGGGACGCCCTCCTGACGGCCGCGGAGGAGGAGCAAATCGATCCGGAGATGCTGGAGAAGGCCGGACTGGTGATCGAGCGCAACGACGGGAGTGGGTACTACGATCGGTATCGAGGCCGCATCATCTTTCCCATCTTCTCGCACATCGGGAAGGTGTTGGCCTTCGCCGGGCGCATCCTCGATCCCGACGACGAGCGCGACCAGCCGAAGTACATCAACTCGCCGGAGACGGAGGTCTATCACAAGAAAGAGGTGCTCTACGGCCTCCATCAGGCCAAGCGGGCCATCCGGCAGACCGACGAGGCATTGCTCGTGGAGGGCTACACGGACGTGATTAGTCTTTCGCAGGCGGGAGTGGAGAACGTGGTGGCTTCCAGTGGGACCGCTCTCACCGAGCAGCAGGTAAGCACGCTGAATCGGTATGCCACCCGGGCGGTGATGCTTTACGACGCCGACGAGGCGGGGGCCCGGGCGGCGATGCGGGGCCTGGAGCGGGTGATGGAGGCGGGAATGGGTGCCTACGCGGTGGAATTGCCAGACGGAAGCGATCCGGACGATTACGTACAGGAATACGGGGGCGAGGCTTTTGCCGACTACGTGACGGAGCACCGGAAGGATCTCCCGTCGTTTGCTTATCAGCGGGCACGCCGCGACGGCGAACTCGAAACGCCCGAAGATCGCGTGGAGGTGCAGCGCGAGATCATCGATTCGGTGGCGCGCATCCCCGATCCCAACCTGCGTCGCGAGTACGTGGCCCGCACGAGCGAGGTCACGGGCGTGCCGGACTCCGACCTGTTCCGGATGTTGGAAGAGGCACGCGAGCACATCGAACGACGGGAGCAGCGCCGTCGGGAGCGCGAACAGCGGTCACAGGCACAGCCGGAGCCTGCGGAGGCGCAAGCTGCGGAGGCCTCCACTCCGTCCGGCCCCGACGGCCCGCCGCCCTCGTCTCAAGAGTCCGGACCGTCGTCCGCGTCCCCCGAGCCCTCAGCCACGCCCCTGCCGGAAGAGCGGGTGCTCTTTCGCCTCATGCTGGAGAACGGGCGCCGCATGGTAGCCTTCGTGCTCGGTCACATGGCCTTCGACGAGTTCACCGAGGGGCCGTCCCGGGAGCTCGCCCAAACCCTCGCGGAGATGCATTCCGACGGCGCTGTGGAGCCGGAGTCGATTCTGAGCGGGGAGCACGGGGAGGCGCTTCAGCGACTCGGGGCCTCTGTCCTAATGGACGAGCACGAGGCCTCGGAGCACTGGGCCACGAAGGAGGACATTCCGGTCCCGCACCTCAACGACCGCCCCTACGAAGCGGCGGAGAGTGCGATGAAGTACCTGAAGCTCGACCGGGTGGACGAGGCCCTGGAGGCTGTTCGGGAGCGAATGTACCGGGCCACGCAGGCCGGACACGACGACCGCGTGCCCCGTCTTCAGCAGAAGGTGATGTCGCTCCAAGAGCTCCGGAAGAGCATCAAACGGGGCGATTTCCTGGATGAGTAGCGTTCTCGCCTCGGAACTTCGGGGGCTCCGGCACCCCGCAGTGAGGTCCTCATTCTTCGGCAAAGTGCGCATTGGACCGTTCAACGTCAGCCCGGAGGGACTCGGAGACGACGGACGGGGTGGGCAGGGGGGCGAGGGGGCGTTCCTCGATCCTCATCCCCTTCCGGGCACGCTTGGTGGCCTTGGCCAACTCTTCCCACGGGCCCGATCGCCAGAGGCGCCGGTGCGTGCTGATGATCCTGAGTTGCCGACGGCGGTACCGGGTGGGACGTTGCTCGGCCAGTGTCTGGAAGCGTTCGTAGAGTTGGAGGAGGCGCTTCCGATGTGCCTTGGTGAAGCCGAAGTGGGCGATGTCCTCCACGAGGGCCTGGTACCGCCGGTCCTACCGCGTGATCTGGGAGGAGGTGGGCGGGGCGTAGGTCGAGCCGTCGTACCGAAAGGTCGCCGTTGAATCGAGGGCCTCAATCCCGGCGGCCCTCAGCACCTCTGGGGCGCCCAGCGGCAGGAAGAACTGCACGGCCCGCCCCTCGACCGACGAGATGAGGCGGACGTTTCCGCCCTCGGGAATGTCTCCGTCGGAAGCGGCCGGCAGGTCGAAGTGCGGATTGAGTGCCCGGAAGCGCCCATAGGTCGAGGCGACGGTGTCGGCCGCCGGGCCCCAGTCGAACGTCCGGATGGGGGAGTCGAGCGGGGCGAGCAGCGCGCGCAACGAGAGGGAAGTGCCCGGTTTCAGTTGCACGCGGACGGCCCGGAGCGGGGGCGACGGGTCGGCCCGCTGGTCGTCGCGGGCCACCAGGGCGCCGTAGAGCGCGGGCACGTACCCGCGAGAGTCGCCGCCGAAGGAGGACTCGTGGCTAACGGTGTCGTAGCCTTCTGTGACGGCCCATGCGTAGGCGTCGGCGACGGTGGACGAAGGAAGGAGAGGCCCCGCCGTGTAGTACTGGCGGTATAGCTTGAAGATGTTGCCGGGACCGGTGTGGTAGGCAGAGAGACCCGGGATCTCGTGCCCTACGGCGTTGACGTAGCCGCGCAACAGCAAGAACGCCGGTTCGAGCACGAGGAGGGGATGCCACTCTTCTCGCACCCGCACCCGCGAGCCGCTTTGGGTAGGCAGAGAATATTCGGTGACGCCGCTCTTGCGCATGATCCAGGGCAGCATCTGGTACCGACTTCGCGCCCCAGCGGCCGAGACGAGGTGGTCCTGATTGAAGGTCTCGACGGTGCCGATTTCCGTGGCGAGCAGGCTCAGCCCCAGGTACTGCGCGAGCCGCCGTTCGTAAGTCTGATAGGGACGGTCTCGCTTGTGGGCCGCCTGCACCTGGTTGGCCCGGCCCCACCGCACGATGATGTCCTCGAGCGGCACGCCGCGCGCTTCGTATTTGTCCACGAGCCGCTTCATGGCCTCGGAGCGACGCTCGTCCACCGTCTCCCAGTCTAAAGAGGTTCCACGCCGGTATTTTGCCCGGAGCGTTGTCAGTTCGAAGAGTTCAAGCACCTCGTTTGACCGGCGGTCGATGACCCGGATGGTAAAGTTGTCGTCCTGCGTTTGCTGGAGGACGTACTGGCGCAGCAGGTCGTGAAACTGCCGCAGGACGGACGCATTGCTCGCCGACGCAACCGACGCAGACGGCGTGAAGTACGGGGCCAGTTTCGACGAGGGATGAGCGGCCAGTTCCTCCAGTACCGGCGCCGAACTCTCACTCGCCGATCCCTGGGTCGCGTCCGAAGTGGGGGACGCGGAGAGCCCGAACGGGAACTCTCCGGGGACGATCTGAGACAGGCCCGGATGAAACTGCGGGCCGATGAGGAGGAACACCAGCAGTGTCAGTCCGCCCAGCATGACTGCCGAGAGGCGGCGGATCAGCCGTCCTGCCTCTGAACCGTTGGGGGCGGCAGTGTCAAACAAGTCATCGGGCAGAGGGGGGACGTGCATAAGAAACGGCGAACGGCGAGTCGCCCGGCAACAGAAAAGCGAGAGGGTCAGGCAGAAACAGTTTTCGACGGCGAGGTCGCCTTTTCAATCAGTGCCCGAAAGAGAGGTCGAGTTACAGCGCCCATGCGTTCGGGGTGGAACTGTACGCCGACGAGGCGTCCGTTTTCGTGCTCGATGGCCTCGATTACGCCGTCCGGGGCCGCGGCGGCCACTGAGAAGCCCTCACCCAGGGTCGCGAGGGCCTGAAGGTGGCGCGTGTTGACGGTAAGGGTGTCCGTGCCGAGCCACCGGCGCAGGCGGGAGTCGTCGGCGAGGGTCACGTCGTGGGTCGTGCCGCCCCGCTTCTGACTGTGCGTTTGGGCGCCGTCGTGCTCAGCCTCTACGTCCCCGTAGATGGTACCGCCCGCGAGGGCGTTAAGCCGCTGCATGCCGTAGCAGATGCCCAGGATGGGACGACCGGTGTTCCAGCATCGTTCGATCCAGCGCCGGTCCGAGTCCGCCCGCAGACCGTCGAGCGGGTCGAGGTCGTCGGGCAGCGGGCCAGTGAGGCCCTCCGTCACCGCGGGACCGCCCGGGACCACGAGACCGTCGAGCTGGTCGAGCAGAGTCTCGACGGTGGCTTCCGCGTCCGTAGTCGGTAGGGGCACGGGCACGCCTCCGGCCTCTTCGATGGCCGTCACGTAGCGGCGGTCGAGGTGCTGCTCGCCGTCTTCGAAGGAGGTCGTAATGCCAATTCGAGCAGGCATGGTGCGGGAATGGATGTTGGAGAAGCGGTGCGGACCGTTGGGGAGCAGGGACGGGAAAACAGAGCAGCGTGGAGTTTCATAAGCACGGGACTCTTGCTTTCTGTTTCCGTCCGGGCGCCCTCCCGTACACCCGTCTGCACGCGCTGACAGGCAGACGAATCGATCAGCCTCAGGGGTCGGTGGCGAATGTATGAGCCTGTGGAGAAAACAAGGGTACGACGGGCGAGTGGGAATTACCAACGTTTCCGTTTTCAATGTTCCCGATTCGAGGGGGACGCTCAGGGCCACACGTCGCGCTGCGTGATAGGAGTGGCGTCGGAGGGGGCCGTGAGGTCGAGCACGAAGGTGAGGGCATCGCGGGAGCGAACGACATCCGTAGCGTGCGATGCCAAGTGGCCCCGATCGAGGTGATCGTGGAGGGCACTCTTGATGGTGCGGGAGTGGGCCCCCTGTGTGGTGGAGGAGCCGTGGATCACCTTCAGGCGGTTTCGGCCCCGGTTCTCGGCGAGGCGCAGGGTGCTGTAGGTCAGGTCGATAGCCTCGTCGACTGAGAGGCCGTGCAGGTCCAGCGTGACTTTGCTGCCGTCGTCTTCGAGTTGCGGGGTCGCCATGATGGGAGAGGAGCCTGGCCGAAAAGTGTGCGTGCTGCTGTACGAGGCGGGGACGGGAGGGGTTCAGGGAGGTGTGGAAGGATGGAGGTGTGGAGGTTTGGAGGGATGGTGGTGTGGGGGAGGGGGCATGGCCGGTGTGGTTGCGCTGAGGATCCGGGGGGAATCAGTACTGCACGCGGAGGGCCTTTGGCACGATCTCGACGGTCATGGGGAGTGTCCCCAGCGCTTCCCCGTCCGCCTCCATCCAGACGGGCCGGTCGTTGAGGGGCTCGACGGTGAGGCGCCGACCGCGGTGCGTGGTGACGCCGTCGAGCGCCGTGTGGGTCCCGAGATAAAACCGATGTGCGTGGCGGAGCACCGTCGGCACGGGGAGGTCGTGGAGCACCGTTACGTCGAACACGCCGTCTTGTGGTGTGGCGGTGGGGGCGATGGGCAGGCCGGCAGCAAACGTGTGCCCGTTGGCAACGGCGACGAGACGGACGCGGGTGGGGGGCAGAGACTCGCCGTCAAGGGTGAGGCGCACCGGAACGGGGCGGTCCGTGGCGAGGGCCCGGAGCGCCGCGCGGAGGTAGCGGAGACGGGCGGGAATCGGAAGAAGCCCCGACGCGAACCGCCGCACGACGGTCCCGCTCAGGCCGGCGGAGGCGATGTTGATCGCGTGCCGCCGGGCACGACGATCATGCTCCGCGGTGTACCCAACACGCAGCACGTCGAGGGGCTCGATGCGACCGCTATGCAGTTGCCGGACTGCGTCCACGCCGGTGGGCACGCCGAGGGTGCGGCGGAAGTCGCTTCCGGAGCCACAGGCCACGAACACGAGCACCGCCGAGGGGGCGATCGGCGACTGATTCTCGAAGAACCCGTTCACCACTTCGTGGAGGGTTCCGTCGCCCCCCACTGCCACGACCCGATCGAAGCCATCATTCAGCGCCCGTCGTGTGAGCGACGTTGCGGTCCCCGGTCCCGTCGTCCAGCGCACCGAGAGTGAGGTCGTCGCTGCCAGGAGCCGCGACAGGACTCGCGGCCACACCCGCCGCACCCGCCCGCCCCCGGCCACCGGATTCACGATCGCACAGGTACGCATGGTGGCCTCAGGGGGGCGGGCGCAAGCAATCAAGGTAGAGACCTACTCGCCGGAGGTGGGCACGAAGACGGGATCCGAGTTCAACGCCCGAACGCGCTCATTGAACTGCGGCAGGTCGGTGTTCAGTACCGTGTGGAGACGCCTTCGGAGCGGGGCCCATTCCTCCTGGTTCAGGTCACGGAACCGCTGTTTGGCGCTCTTGGTCGGCGGGCCGTTCGGGCCGACGACGAACCCGTACAGGTAGGCGTACTGGTTGTCGAGCTGGGGCGGGAAGTTGAGCGGGTCCTGATGGCTCTCGTTCTTCGTCTGCATCAGTTCCTGCTCGATGGAGGTCAATTGCTCGGCGATCGAGTCGGCGCGCGCCGTAAGGCCGTCGTGTCCGGCCTTTGCGGCGTGCTCGGCCACCGAGGTGACCTGCTCACGCACCGACCGGATCGTGCGGATCGCGTCGTAGATCGCGTTTGTGGTGTCTCGAATCGCCGTTGCGAGGTCGTACTGGGCCTGGAGGTCGGCCTTCGTGACGTCTTTCAGACGCGGGTCCATACGGACCTCAAACGACTGTCTGAGCGTGTCGCCGCTCGCCGTGGCGAGGCGGGCCGTGTACGTGCCCGGGACGACCTTCGGGCCTCCCGTGTAGCCCCAGAGGATGGCGTCGTCGACCGTATTGATCCCCTTTCCGCGGAGCGACCAGTGGAACCGGTTCAGGCCCGCTTCGGCCGGGAGCACCGGCTCCTTGTTCTTCTTCGCGGCGGCCGAGTCGCTGGTGAAGCGACGGACGACTGCGCCGTCGGGACCGAGCACGTCGAGCGTAACGGTCGTATCGGGCGTCTCGGCGAACGCATAGTCGAGCGTGGCCCCGCCTGGATCACCGGCGGGCTCGCGGTCCTCGTGGTCGGCGTTCCCACTCCCCGAGTTCACGAGGTACGCCGCCGGAGGCGAATACAGATGCATGTCGGCGTCGGCCACGCGGTCGGTGAGCTGGCGGAGCGGACCGAGGTCGTCCAGAATCCAGAACGAGCGGCCGTGGGTGGCCACCACGAGGTCGCTGTCCTTCACCTTCAGGTCCGGCACGCGGGTGATGGGAAGATTCTGCTGGAGCGACTGCCAGTCCTGCCCATCGTTGAACGAGACGTAGACCCCAAATTCGGTCCCGGCGTAGAGCAACCCCTCCCGCTTCGGATCCTCGCGCACAACCCACGTTGGAGAGTCCTTCGGAATGCCGCGGGTGCCGTCGGCGATGCGCGTCCACGAGTCGCCGTAGTCGGTGGTGCGGAAGACGTAGGGGCGCCAGTCGTCGAGCCGGTAGCGGTGCACGGTCACGTATGCCGTGCCCGGGTCGTGGGGCGATACTTCGATGCGTTGCACCGTTCCGTACTGCGGCAGGGCGTCGGGCGTGATCTCCTTCCAGTTGCCCGCTCGGTTCCGAGAGATCCAGACCCGCCCGTCGTCCGTCCCGGCCCACAACGTCTTCGCGGAGTGCGGGCTTACCTGCAGCGAGAAGACCGTGTTGAAGACCTCGACGCCGGTGTTGTCTTTCGTGATCGGCTCCCCGGCGAAGTCCTGGTGCGCCTTTGTATCGGTGGTCAGGTCTCCAGAAACGCGGGTCCAACTCATGCCCCGGTCCGTGGAGCGCCAGATGCGGTGCGAGGCGTGGTACACCACGTCCGGGTTGTGGGGCGACACCTCGATGGGGGCGTTCCACTGAAACCGCTCGCGGAGGGTGCGCGGGGCCTGCCCGAGTTGAAGCTGCGGGTACACCATCACGTTGCGGGACTGCTCCGTTCGCATGTTCACGCGAGACAGGTGCCCCCCATAGCAGCCGCTGTAGACGAGCCAGGGCCGATCGGGGTGCAGGGCCACAGGGCCGGTTTCGCACCCCCCCACATCCGTCCAGTTCGACTTTGGGTGAATGGAGCCCCCGCTCCAGGAGGGAAGGCGGATCGTCGAGTTGTCCTGCTGTGGGCCGTAGACGCGGTACGGAAACTCGTCGTCCACGGTCACGCTGTACATCTCCGCCGTCGGCTGATTCATGTAGGTGGACCACGTCTCCGCCCCGTCCACCGTCACCTGCGCGCCGCCGTCGTTGCCCAGCACCATGCGGTCCGGGTCCTCCGGGTTGATCCAGAGGTCGTGCTCATCGCCGTGAGGCACGCCGTACGAGTCGAACGTCTCGCCCCCGTCGGTCGATTTGTAGAAGCGGGTGTTTAGCGAGTAGACCGTGTTCGGGTCCGTGGGGTGGGCGTAGATGTGGGTGTAGTACCAGGCGCGCTGCAGGTGCTGGCGGTTGTCATTCACCTGTGTCCAGGTCTTCCCGTGGTCGTCCGACCGGTAGAGGCCCCCCTTCGGCTCCGGCGCCTCGACGAGGGCCCACACGCGGCTCGGCTGGGCCGGCGAGACGGTGACCGACGTTTTG
>JBDGQN010000293.1:0-4295 GCA_042219055.1 Salinibacter sp.
GGATCGTCCGGAGCTGGGTGTAGTTGAGGCCCGCGGTGTTTTTGGCGAGGGCCTCGGGCGTCACGTCCGAGTGGGCTCGAAAGAGGTCCCCCCGCTCCTCCAGCGCCCAGTCGATGTACGCCTGCCGGTCGTCTGCCTCGGGGATGGGGACGTAGATTTCGGCGGTGTGGGGGCTCTGGACGAGTTGCTGGTTGAGGTCCGTTAGGTTTTCGGTCAGGAGCGTGAGGGTAAAGTCGCTTTCCAGAAACAGCGGATCGCGGGACCACTTCTGCAGGTAGACGAGCGACTGCCGGTCCTGTGCCGAGTACATCGACGCCTCGGCCATGGGGGCCACGGTTTCCGCGTAGTCGATGACGCAGGCAATCCGTGTGCCATCCGAGAGGCGGAGCCGAAAGTAGTCTTCGAGCAGTTCGAACACCTTGTCCGGCGCCTTCGGCAGATTGCCCTCATACTCGGTGCCGGAGAGGGAGTCTTGGCCCGCCAGGGCGCGGTTGAAGTCTTTTTGGGAGGCGCTGTCCGCAAAGTGGATGCCGGCGCTGCGGTCGTAAAAGACGACCACGTCCCGGGCAGCGAAGAGGTCGTCGGTCAGAAACGTGCGGAGCGACGGGTAAATGCGGGTTCCGTCCCGGTCCTCGGTCGGGATTGCGTCCCGGATGTCGCCGTGCAGGATGAAGGTGGAGACCGTTTTCGTGAAGTACTTCCGCGCCAGTTCTCGCGCCCACGGGGGGTAGTGGGCCGTGTAGGGGTCGAGGGGAGGCGTGGCGGTCTCCGAGATCGTGGATTCGGACGGGGCAGCGGCCGGGCCGTCCGGCGAGTTGGACGGGGCAGGGTCGGGCATCTCGGCGGAACAGCTGTGGAGCAAAATGCAACGGACGGCTATGCTGAACGGGAGGGGAGGAGAGTCGGTCCAGTTCCACATAAAAATGGGGACGACCTCCCTCTGGAGATCGTCCCCGAATCCGGACCGGAATGAGACGGGAACGGCTAAGCAATCGTGATGTCGTCGTCGAGATACACGTCCTGGATTGCATTCAGGATCTCGACGCCGTCTTTCATCGGCTTCTGGAACGACTTGCGGCCGGTAATGAGGCCAATGCCACCGGCGCGCTTGTTGATGACGGCCGTACGGACGACCTGCTGGAGGTCATTCTCGCCGCTGGCCCCGCCGGAGTTGATGAGGCCGCAGCGGCCCATGTAGTTGTTGGCCACCTGATAGCGGGTCATGTTGATGGGGTGGTCCGTCAGCAGCTTCTCGTCCACGAGCGAGGGGTCTTTTGCATAGCCACTGTCCTTTTGCTCGCGCATCGCGGCGTAGCCACCCGTGAGTGTAGGCTGCTTCTGCTTGATGAGGTCCGCCTCGATGGTGGCGCCGAGGTGGTTGGCCTGGCCCGTGAGGTCGGCCGAGCCCTCGTAGTTCTGGCCGTTCAGGACGAACTCCTTGTTGCGCACGTAGCACCAGAGGATGGTGGTCATGCCCAGTTCGTGCGCCCGAGAAAAGATCTTCGAGATCTCCTGCAGCTGCCGGTTCGACTCCTCGGAGCCCCAGTAAATGGTGGCCCCGACGCCGACGCAGCCCTGCTCGTAGGCATCCTCCACGCGAGCGTAGGGCACCTGGTCGTATCGGTTTGGATACGACAGCAGCTCGCTGTGATTGATTTTGAGAATGAACGGGATTTTGTGCGCGTAGTCTCGGGCCACGGATCCGAGCACGCCGTAGGTGGTGGCCACGGCGTTGCAGCCGCCTTCGATGGCGAGCTTGATAATGTTCTCCGGGTCGAAGTAGATCGGATTGGGCGCGAACGAGACCCCGGCGGAGTGCTCGATGCCCTGATCGACGGGCAGGATGGAGAGGTAGCCGGTCCCGCTGAGGCGTCCGTGGTCGAAGATTTGCTGCATCGAGCGAAGCACCTGCGGGCTGCGGTCCGAGTCCTTCCAGACGCGGTCCACGAAGTCGGGACCGGGACGGTGAAGCTGTTCCTTCGGAATCGTCTCACACTCGTGATCGAGCAGGTACTCGGTTTCGTCGCCGAGGTGCTTGGCAATGGGGGTGCGTGTTGCTTCGGCCATGGGAAGGGTAGAGGTCTTGTGGAAGGGGTACGGGAGAAGAGTCCCGGTGACTGTGCGGATTATGCCAGTATGCCCTACAGAATAGGAACTACAAACGGTTCCGTCCACGTTTTCCCGTCGGGAGCGCCACCGGAACCGATGTAGAATATAGGAAATAGATGGAAGCGCTTCCAAACTGAGACCCTCAGGCACTGGAGGCATGGAGGGGGAAGACATCCGTTCGGAGACGATTTTCCGTAACTTTTCGTGCGCAGAGGAATTGTATTGCCTCCCGACTTCTTTGTCACAGCGGAGCCCGATTCCATGAGTGACCTCAAGCTCGACAGTCTCCGGATTCAAAACTTCCGGACCTTCAGGGACCTGACGATTGATCGCCTCGGTCGGGTAAACCTGATCGTGGGGAAGAATAATGTGGGGAAGACGGCCTTGTTAGAGGGAATCTGGTTGTGGGGGCATCCGGAGTACTGGCAAGACTTGGCAGAATTTTTAGAAATGCAATTCCCTAGCAATGGTGAGTTGCCACAGCGTGGAGTTATCAATCGTCGATACCAAATTCTCAAGCCACACTTTCACGGCTATCCTAATATCTCCGAAGATCCTTCGCTTACAATCGAAACAGGTCTTTTCGAAGAAGGGGGCAATTTGGTGAAGGTGAGTATTGTGACTTCAGGGGAGGGAGATACAACCCAGAAAGGGGGTAGACTCCAGGGTAGAACGCAAGAGGTCCCCCATCCTCGAATTGAGATAATTCCAGGTCCTTGGGTAGATAGCTCTGTAGCCGAGAAATTTCCAACGAGTAAGGTGAGTATCAAGGATCCTCAACTCAGTCTTCGCACCTATGATAGGGGAGATCGAGGCCTCAACTTGATTCCTTCTGATGGCTTACTCGAGAAGGATGCAAGTCAATTCTGGGATGAATCGATTCGGTCAAATCTCAAGGAGCGTATTCTGAGCGTTGTGAATACCGTCGTACCGGGCGTAGAAGATATCAATTGGATTAATGAGCCCTCTCTTGAGGCTGCGATCTCCGGTGAAACTCTGCGACGGATTCCGGATGCGGCATCGAAACGTGTCCCAATGGTTTCGTTGACAGGAGTCAAAGAAGCCGTCCCCCTATCCAGCCTTGGAGAGGGCACCAGTCGCGCATTGTGGATCGGTAGCGCACTCGTTAACTCGGGAAGCGGTGTGCTCCTCATTGACGAGGTCGAGAACGGCATCCATTACAGTGTCCAGCCGGAGCTTTGGAGGATGATCTTCGAGACAGCACAAGACCTCGACGTGCAGGTGTTTGCGACGACGCACAGTTCCGATTGCGTTAAAGCTTTTCACCAAGTTTCGGAAGATCATGAGGAAGAGGGAATGCTCGTCAGCCTTCGCCGGAAGCGATCCGATGCGGAGGACATCGTCGCGGTGCCGATCGATGAGGAGGAGCTGGAATACGCGGTGGAGTCCCACACGGAGGTTCGATAGCCATGTCACATCCCCATCTTCTCCTGGTCGAGGGAGACGATGACCGCCACGCAATCCGGAATCTCCTGGGCGAGCACGACATCCCGGCGGCGTTTGTCTCGAACGCTGGAGATCAACATGCGGTGGCCCTCAAAGAGGTGGAAAGCGTGGACGATTTCCCCCCGGCAATCCGTAACGAGTTGAAGGTCGGTCCCGACCTATCCATTCTCGGGGTGGTCGCAGATGCAGACGAGTCCGCCGGGGACGAGTGGAAGTCGATCTGGAATGCCCTTCACGCTCACGGAAAGCGTCCTCCACTGCCTGAATTGAAGGCCAACGGATGGGTTGGATCGGTCCCGACGTTTGAGCAGGACGAGATTTCGGCGGGCGTGTGGATCATGCCGGACAATGGGTCGGCAGGCGCCCTGGAGGAGTTTGCGATGGATCTCGTCCCGGACGAGGATTCGCTCTGGGACTATTCCCGAGAGGTGATTGAGAACCTGCCGGAGCAACGATTTGAGGAGAAAAATGAAGGGAAAGCCCGGATCCACACGTGGCTGGCGTGGCAGGAGACGCCCCGGGAGCCGATAGGGCGTGCGCTCACACAAAGTGTTTTAGACCCGGACGCTGAACTTGCCCAACGCTTTGTCGGCTGGATCCAGCGTCTGTTTCCGAGTCAAGACGACGATAAGTAGACGCGAAGGGGCCTTCTCACGAATCGAAGGAGGGCATCAGGTAGCCTCGGGCCAGTTCGGTGAAAGCGTCGACTTGGTCTTCCA
>JBDGQN010000294.1:0-13514 GCA_042219055.1 Salinibacter sp.
GGTGTTCGGGGCCCTGGCGCTGTATTATTTCGCGATGGCAGTATTTGCAGATCGGACCACTCTTGAAAAGCAGGGCGGCTCCTGCCGCTGGTCATGGGGCTGGTGAGACCCCAGACTCCGAGCTTTTGCGAGATACTCTTCGCCGGACCCGCTTCTCGTCGGCCTAACCATCGGCCGCTGGACGACGGTTCTCCTGGCCGCCTTGATGCTGGGAGCCGCGGGCGGAGACGCCATGCTGCTTTGGATGCTGAGAGGCGTGCCCAGCGACGCCTGGGTCCGTGACCACCCCACCAAGATGGGAAGCCTCGTGCTGGGCCGGGGTTCTTCGGAAGCGCCGCCTGAGCTGGATTTTGACCTCGCCGAAAGCGACTCTGGTGAAAGCGAGGATGCGGAGGGCGAGGACAGTTCTTCGATGAACTGGGGGCTCCTGATCGTGCTGGGACTGATCCTGGCCGCGGCCATCGCCGGAGCGCTCTGACGGGCGGCCATTCAGGGAGCCGTCTTCCATCGACGAAGGTCGTCCAATGAAAACGCAATGCACAGGCGAATGGGGACAGGGCGTCTGGCAGTGCCTCCGAACAGCTTCTGACGAGCTCGAACGGTGCGCTCAGCTCCTGTCCCCCTTCCTCACCAGTCGCATCCCCCGTTGATCGAACATAGCCCCCACTCGTCAAAAATCCCTTGCGGTCGACTTGGCCCGCGTATATGCTTACGCGTGGACATCCGTAAACCATGGGGCAGCCCGGATCTCTTCACGACCCTTGTCACGAACCCGACTACAGTGCCGTCATGCACACCCTTCGCACGACCTGCACGCTCCTCATCTTCGCCCTTCTCGGCGCCGTTCCGGGGACTCCGCCCGCCGCGGCGCAAGAGCAGGCCACCGCTGATGCGATCGTAGACTCTGAGAACATCTCCCCGCCCACGGTGGAATACCAGGGCGAACTGCCTCCCCTCATCGACCGGCAAACCTTCTTCGGTGATCCGAAGCTGAGCGGGGCCCAGATTTCCCCGAATGGGAAGCGCGTCGCCTTTATCAAGCCGTACAAGGGCGTGATGAACGTGTGGGTGAAGGGCGTGGACGAACCGTTCGACGCCGCCGAGCCGGTGACCGCCGACACGACCCGGCCCGTGAGCAATTTCTTCTGGACGCAGGACAGTGAGCGCATCCTGTACGTGCAGGACAAGGGCGGCAACGAGAACTTTCATATCTACGCTGTCGACCCCGATTCGGACAAGGAAACGGCACTGGGCGTCCCGCCCGCCGAAGACCTCACGCCGTACAAGGACGTGCGCGCCCGGATCATTGACGTGCCCGAGTCGACGCCCGGCAAGATTATCGTGGGCCTCAACGACCGCAATCCGAAGTACCACGACGTGTACCAGCTCGACCTGAAGACGGGCGAGCGCACGCTCCTCTACAAAAACGACAAGCGGATCGCCGGGTGGGTGACGGACCTGGACGGCGACCTCCGCCTCGCCACCCGGCAGACCTCCGGGGGCGGCACCGAGGTCCTGCGCGTGAAGGAGGACACGCTCGTGTCCGTCTACAAGTGCAGCTTCGAAGAGACGTGCAGCCCGGTGCGCTTCCACAAGGACGGCGAGCGCGTCTACATGCAGACCAACAAGGGGGACGACGTCAACCTGACGCGGCTCGTCCTCTTCAACCCGAAGACCCGGGAGACCGAGGTCGTGGCCTCCGACCCGCAGGGCGAGGTCGACTTCGGCGGCGCCATCTTCAACGACCGAACGGAGGAGCTCGCCGCCACCGTCTACGTCGACGAGCGGCAGCGCGTGTACCCGCAGACCGAGGCGTTTAAGCAAAAGTACCAAACCCTGAAGCAGAAGCTGCCAGACGGGGAAATTTCGATCCAATCCTCCACGCAAGACTTCCGCACCCACATTGTCAGCGTAAGCCGCGACGTGGACCCGGGCACCACGTACCTCTTCGACGCGACGAGCGGCACGGTGGAGAAGCTCTACGAGTCGCGTCCCGATCTGCCGACCCAGCACCTCGCGGAGATGCGGCCGATCACCTACGAGGCGCGCGACGGGCTGACGATCCCGGCCTACCTGACGCTGCCGAAGGGGGTCGAGCACAAGAATCTTCCCACCATCGTCCTTCCGCACGGCGGCCCGTGGTCGCGCGTGACGTGGGGGTACAACGCCTACGCGCAGTTCTTTGCCAACCGCGGCTACGCCGTCCTCCAGCCCAATTTCCGCGGCTCTACGGGCTACGGCCAAAAATTCCTCAATGCGGGCAACGAAGAGTGGGGCGACAAGATGCAGAATGACCTCACCGACGGCGTGCGGCACCTCGTGGCGCAGGGCATTACCGACTCCACGCGCGTCGGCATCTTTGGCGGCTCGTACGGCGGCTACGCAACGCTGGCCGGCCTTACGTTCACCCCCGAGGTTTACGCGGCGGGGGCCTCGTACGTGGGGCCGTCGAACCTGCTTACGCTTCTGAACTCGATCCCGCCGTACTGGGCCCCCATCAAAAAAATGTTCAACAAGCGCGTGGGGAACCCGGACGACCCGCAGGATCGGAAGCGGCTGAAGCGGCAGTCGCCCTTCTTCCACGCCGACAACATCGACGATCCGCTGCTGGTGATTCAGGGGGCCAATGACCCGCGCGTGAAGAAGCAGGAGTCCGATCAGATCGTCGTGGCGGCCCGCAAGAACGACGTGCCGGTGCAGTACATGGTAGCGCCGGAGGAGGGCCACGGCTTCGAAAAGGAGCACAACCGCCTCGCCGTGGCGGCCCAGCTGGAGCGCTTCTTCGGTCAACACCTGGGCGGTCGGTATCAGACCAGCACAGCGCCCGCGGTGCAGGAGCGCCTCGACGCCCTCGCCGTCAACCCGGACAGCGTGACGCTGCCCGACACCACCACCGAGGCCTCGTCCGACGCTCCGAGCGGCATCGCCATGATGGACGGGTCGACGCTAAAGAGTGGCACCTTCTCGTACGACGCCTCCATGAAGATGCGCGGCCGTTCCATCGATCTGTCGTCCACCCGCACCATCGAGGCCACCACCACGAACGGCACCCCGACGTGGACCATCGTGAACAAGACGAACACGCCGCGGGCCACGGTGACCGATTCGCTAATCGTGAACCGGTCTACGCTCCGCCCTCTCTCGCGTCACCAGCGCGGCCCCCTCACAATGGACGTGACCTATACCGACACGTCGGCCACCGGCACCATCAAGATGCGGGGCCGCTCCACCTCCATCAGCAAAACCTTTGACCAACCAACGCTCGCGGGCGGGGCCCACGACCTCATCGCGCTCGGGACCATGCCGCTGGAGCCGGGCTTCTCCACGTCCCTCCAGGTGTTCTCCGCACGGCAGCAGGCGGTGCGGACCGCGAACTTTGAGGTCACGGGCACGGAGACCGTGAAGACGCCCGCGGGCTCGTTCGAGACGTACGTGGTGGACGTGACGGTGGGCGACGACAAGGTGACCGGCACGGTGCACCTGCGCAAGGCCGCACCGCACCACGTCGTGAAGGCCAAACTCGACGTGTCCACGCCCCGCGGCACCCGCACCATCACCCAGACCCTCTCGAACATGGACACCTCGTCCTCCGCGTCGGGCACGCGATAACGTCTCTGGAGGTCGATTTCGCACACCGGCGCCCCTCTGCACAACGTGCCAACGTTCTAACGTCTCACGCGAAACGTATTAGAGCGGTGGGGCCCCGAGGTCTCCCTGGCTATCATGGTCCCGGCCGGGGTCCTCGGGCCCTTTTTATTTGGGGTCGTTTCGAGGAGCCGGAGAGACGACGGTCTTGAATCTCGCCTCCGGGCCCTCCCGTAGAACTGGACCGTCTGAGCTTTGTCTGAACCCCCTCGCCCCGCGTGCCCGACCTTGCCGCCTGCTCCGCCGCCGAACTGGCCCGTCGCCTCCGCGCCCGCGAGGTGTCCGCGGTGGAGGTGCTGGAGGCACACCTCACCCGCATCCGGCACTGGAATCCGGCCGTCAATGCCGTGGTGACGCTCAACGCGGAGCAGGCCCGTCGGCGGGCCGAAGCGGCAGACGAAGCGCTCGCCCGCGGCGAGGTCTGGGGGCCGCTGCACGGCGTGCCGTTCACCGCCAAGGATCAGTTCTCGACCGCCGGGCTGCGAACCACCTACGCCCTGCCCCCCTACACCGACTTTGTGCCCGACGCGGATGCGCCTCAGATCCGTCGCCTCAAAGACGCAGGGGGCATCCTGATGGGCAAGACGAACCTGCCGTTTGCGGCCTATGACTGGCAGTGCCAGAACCCGACTTTCGGGCGCGCCAACAACCCGTGGGCTCTCGACTGCACGCCCGGTGGAAGCTCGGGCGGCTCCGCGGCGGCCCTGGCGGCGGGCCTCACGCCCCTCGGACTGGGGGCCGACGTGGGCGGCTCCATCCGCATTCCGTCGCACTTCTGCGGCATCGCGGGCCTGCGCCCCACCGAGCCCTCCGGGCCCCTCCGCGGCATCCGCCCGCCCGACCGCCCCGCCACGGTGCGCCACATCGCCGTGGCTGGGCCGATGGCCCGCACGGTGGAGGATCTGCAGCTGGCGTGGACGGCGCTGTCCGATTCGGCGAATGCGACTGACGTCCCGAGCCCCTCCGCCGACACGTTGCGCGTCGCCGTCACGCCGGAACTGGGCGGCGTCCCGGTCGACACCGACACCCAGCGCGTGCTCCGCGACACCGTCGCCACGTGGCGCGACGCAGGGTGCACTGTGGAGCAACGCCCCGCGCCGTTCGACGTGGAGACCGCCTTCGACACCTGGGCCCGCCTCCAGGGCTTCGAGTTGACCGCCGGCCTGCCCGCCCCCCTCCGCACTGCCCCGCTCCGACAGCTGGTGTGGCAGGGGTACGTGCGGTCCAAGTACGGACGCCTCGCCGGACGGATGGCGAAGGGGGCCACGCTCAGCCCCCGCGGCTATTTCGACACCCTTGACCACAAGGCACAACTTGGCCACTCCTTCGACGCCTTTTTCGACGACTGGGACCTGTGGGTGACGCCCGTCGCCGCCCTCCCGGCCTTCACACACCGGCCCACCGGGGCCGACCTCGACATCGAGGGCGTCTCGGTGCCCTACGCGCTCCCCATCGCCCCCTACAACTGCCCGACGGCCGTCCTCGGCCACCCGATCCTCACCCTGCCCGCGGGCACGTCCGCCGACGGGCACCCCATTGGCCTGCAGGTGCATGCCCGACGGGGGGCGGATGCCAACCTGCTCGCGGCGGGTCGGTGCCTCGAAGACGCGCTGGGGCACACCTCGTCGCTCGCCCCCCTCGACGACGCGTCGTCCTCGTAAAGGCCCCCTCGCGAAGAGAGCGGCGGTGTCCCCGAAGACGCAGCGGATGAGCCACTTTGTCGTATGATTTTTGCGTCTTTGTACATCCAGAGGTCGGTTTAACCTCGACAACGCCTCCGGCCTTCCTATCGTCGCTTCGGCATCGGACAGCGTCTTTCCGAGGCGCCTTTTCCTGAACGCTATGACCGACGTGTTTCCGAGAATCCTCCGCTCGTTTCGTCCGGAGGACGAATCTCTCCCTCCGAGGACCAAGGCCCAGGTCCAAGTATATCGACTGCTTTCACTTCTCGGGGCCGTCCTGTTTCCAGCCTTCGGCCTTTTGTACAAGGCATCAAGCCTCGAGGCCGTCGACCCAATCTGGGGCCGTCTTGCGATTTCGGGACTGCTTGTCGGGCTCTTTGGGGCCTCCTTTCTCTCAGAGAAGATCCGTCGTCACTACGTGGGGCTCGCCTGGGGACTGCTCTACCTGACGATGGCGTGGGTCACGGTTTTGACGGCGCTGAACCAGTTTTCCGGCGAATACGCGGTGGCCTTTCTGTTCACCTACGCGCTCTTCGGCGGCATCGTGGCACTTGGGAGCGAATCGCTGGCACCGGTCCTGTGGTTTTTCGGAGCGGGCTTTCTGCTTGTGGGAGGTGGGTTCTGGGGAGCGTCAAGCTTCCACACGCGTCCGCTGCTTTTGACTGCAATCATGGCCTTGGTTGTCCTCTTCCAGGGCGTGTGCACGTGGTGGGTGCTATGGATGCGAGACCGGCTCGCGGGGCAACGGCGAACGCTGCGTCGCCACCGCGATCTCCTCCGTAGAACGCAAAAGGTCGCTAAGGTCGGGGGATGGGAATACGATCCTTCTACCGACACGGTCGAAGGAACCGACCAGTTCAATCAGATCCTTGGGGTGCCGGAAGGGGAGGACTTTACCGCAGAACGTGTGTTTCAGTTGTCCTCGCCCGACGAGCAAGGCGAGGTCCGCCAGAACGTGAGCCGTTGTCTCGAGCAGGGTATCCCCTTCAATCTAGAAGTGCCTCTCGCCCGAACGGCCGATCAACAGCGCTGGGTGCGCGTGCGCGGGGAGCGGCAGCGCACCGAGGAGGGTTCGTTCCTCCTCACGGGCACGCTTCAAGACATCACCGAGCAGAAGGAGGTCGAGCGGGTCCTGCGGGAGGAGCAGGAGGTGCTACGCCAAATGTACCATGTTACGGCAGATCGGGAAGCCGCCTTCGATGCGAAGGTGGAAGATCTAATTGACCTCGGTCGGTCCTACCTCGATCTTTCCTACGGATACCTCACGCGCATTTCCGGGGACACTCAAGAAATTACCCACGTTGTGGGCGAACATCCGATGTTCAGTACTGGAGAGCCGTTCCCGCTTTCCCAGTCCTACTGCCGCAAGACCGTAGAGGAGGGCCTTCTGGCCGTCCAGAACGCCCCAGACGAGGGCTGGGAAGGGGACCCCGTCTCTGAGACGTTCGGGGTCGACACGTATATCGGATCCAGGGTAGAGGTGGACGGGGACCTCTACGGCACTTTTTGCTTTGCCGCGGAGGCGCCTCGGGAGAGGCCATTTTCGGAACGGGAGCAGACATTCGTGGAGCTTCTCACACTCTGGGTCGGCTACGAGATTGATCGACGCCGCGCGACCCGTCAACTCGAGAACCAAAACCAGCGCCTTGACCGGTTTGCAAGCGTCGTCTCCCACGACCTCCGGAATCCGCTAAACGTCGCGAAAGGACGCTTCCAGTTGGCCAAGGACGCCCTTTCCACAAGTGCCGCCCTGGACACACAAACGCCCGTCCCCCACGCAGAAGGGGACGAAGGGGGCCATTCGTCCGGCTCGGGCGCCCCCCGAGTATCCGGGCGCACGGAGGCGGCCGATCACCTCCACGCGGCGGGACGCGCGCTGGAGCGCATGAACGAACTCATCGAGGACATGCTCACCCTGACCTGGGGGCGCCGCGAGGCCGACCGGGACGAGATCGTGCCCGTGAATCTCCGGACGGTGGCCGAGCAGTGCTGGCCTGACGTGGAAGGGACGGCGTCCCTGACGGTCGAAACGGACGGGGACATCATGGCGCACGAGGGGCGTCTTCAACAGCTTCTGGAAAACCTCTTCCGAAACGCTCTCGAACAAGGTGGAGCGGACGTGGCGGTCCGGGTCGGCATGCTGTCGGCGGACAATCCGGAAGCGGACGCGTCTACGGCGGGCTTTTTCGTGGAGGACGACGGGCCCGGCATCCCCGACGAGAAGCGTGAGAAGGTGCTGAAGACCGGCTACACGACGAGTGAGGACGGAACCGGCCTTGGGCTGTCGATTGCTCGGTCGGTGGCCGACTCGCACGACTGGTCCCTGTCGATCGCGGAAGGCCGGGACGGGGGCGCCCGGTTCGAGATCCGAGGGGCACGGGGGCAGCAGTAGCCAACTGGGGCCGGGCAGAAAGAACGAGGTGGGGGCTGTGCGTACTGATCGCCCCGCGGTAACTGCTTACCGTTGCCGAATCCCGTACGGTAAAAAACGAGCTTTTTCTACCGTAAGAAGCTGGTACGTTGATTCTCCCTCGCGAGAGGGGCACCTTCCCCGGAGCAGCGGATCACCGAGCACTTTCGGGCAAACGGTCCGCTTCGCCTGGCCCGCCCCCCCGGTCGACTTGCTTGAGTCGGTCCGGTGGTACGTCGACTGCGGGGACGATGACTTCTTCTACGAGGGCAACAGTCGGCTGCACATCATCCTCCGCAACCGGGAGATCCCCCGCGAGTACCGGGTTCGCGACGGGGCGCACAACTGGACGTACTGGCGGAACCACATCGGCAAGGGCCTCGCCTTCATCGGCGAGAGCTTTCCCCGAGGAGCACTCCGGCCCCATGAACCCCTTGCTGGTTGCGCCGTTATGTTTTTTTGCTCAAGCCATATGCGTCCGCATCGATGCCTCACCGGTCGCGCAGGCCGTGCTTCACTCGCCGGCCGCAACGCGCGCAGACCGCCGCTGATGGACACTCTGATAGAGCGGACCCCGTCGGAGGAACCTGCACCCGAGACATCCACGCCCGATATGTCGCCAACCGACGATTCAACAACGGACGATTCGTCAGCCGACACGCCCGGGTCTTCGGAAGACGCATCGCGGACGGGTCTCGCGGTGGAGACGTCGCCCGTGGCGAAAGGAGCGGCCGGCGTCGGCTTCGTTGCGTTCGTAAGCCTGGGGGTGCTTGCTGTCGCCTCGGCCGATGCCTTCGAGGCACTGGTGCAGCTTGTCGTACAGCTCGGCGTCCCGCTCGCGCTGGTGGTCTATGTGGCCTGGCGGCGCTTTCAGGCCATTCAGGCGCGCCGGGCGGCGGCCGAGTCCGCGGACGTCTCGCTCGCGCAGGTGGCGCTGCGGCAGGGACGCGCTGCCCTTGCCCGAGGCATCGCTGCGTTCGGGGGCGGCTTCTACGGGCTTGTGGCCGCCGGAGCATTTCTCGTCTATCAGGTCCGTACCGTCCCCCGTACCTGGCTGGTCCCTTCGGCCTGGCACGTCCCGCCGCTGCAGTGGCCGAGCAACGAACTCGCGTTTCTAACCGAGACTGTGGGGGGCACGCTCTGGGGGATGCTCCTCGACGTAGGCATTGGCTGGGTCGACGGCTTCGTTTTCGGGATGATGTGGCCCGTACACCTCATGGGCCTGATTGGCCCGGTCGGTCTGGCGGTGGCGATGGGCCTGGGCGTCGGGGCCGTCCACCTCGCCCGACGACTTGTCCCAGACGCCGATGCGTTCGCGCAGGAAATCGAGGCGGCCGATCCGGGATCAGTCTGGTCGCCCCTGCCCGCGGACCTGACGCCCGAAGGGAGTGGGACGGCGCCTGGAGATCACGCGGCAGACGCCCCCGATGAGACGACGACCGCAGACCGAAGATCAGACGAGAGCTAGGAACGAGCCGGGGGAGACGAAAGAGGAGCTACTGGCGAACCAAGCCGCCGGGCCGCAACGGCTGGACTGGGGTCGCCCCTCCTCGCCCACCGCACCAGGGGGCGTCCGCTGGTGTCCGGGCATTCCCGGCGCGTCGGTGCGTGGGGGGCTCGGGCGTGAAGCGGGACACGATGCTCCGGCGTCGCCGCGGGCGAGGGCTCCCATTCGGAACGATTGTCCCGAAGACGCCTGCGTATCTCCGCCTCCGAAACCCGTTTTGCCTGCAAACGACGGAGGGAGTGCGCGGCGGCGTCCCCATCGGCGGTCTTTCCCGAACGAGAGGGGGCGGCCCTCCGTGCCGAGGCGGCACCGTGGTCGACGCGACGAATCCAACGGTACGAGACTTGCAGGAGAACGGGCAGTCCCCATTCGTCAACGCGGTGCTCATCACGGAGGAAGGTACCGCTCACGAGAGGAATTCGCTCTGTGCCTAGAAATCTTTTAATGAGTATGATGAAGTGGAAGTTACGATGTATCCTTTATATCTTATGACGCTTCGTCCATAGCATACGGGGACGACCTTCACGCCACACGCTCGTGTAGAGATGTCATGATTCGCCTTTTTGGTCCGATTTACTCGTTTTTCCGTCCCAGCGACGCGTCCCTGCCCCCTGACAAGAAGGGTCGGGTGCAACTCTATCGCCTGATCAGCCTTCTCGGGGCCGTCCTGATTCCGTCCATCAGCATTCTGTACAGGGTGTCCGAGCTCGATCCCGCCACGCCTGCGTGGACCTATTTTGGCCTCTCGGGCCTGTTCGCTGGGCTGTTCGCGACGTCCTATTTCTCCCGGCAGGTCCGCCGGCACTACGTGCCGTTGATGTGGAGCCTGATGTACGTCCAGATGGTCTGGGTCACGGCCGGGGCCGCGGCGAAGGAATTTGCCAACGAATATGTGCTCGCCGTGCTGCTCACCTACGCGTCCATCGGGGTGGTCATCGAACTCGGCGCCCGGTCGTTTCGGCCAATTCTCTGGTTTCTGGCATTCGGTTTCCTGATCGTCGCCGGAGGGCTGTTCTTGGTCCCTGCGCCCCAAATCGCCCCGTCGATTTTACTAGGCATCATGGCTGTGGTGGGCCTCACAATCGGCTTTTCTCTCCAGGGGCGACTTATGATCCGCGAGCAGCGAAACCTTTTGGACCGCCTCATTGAGACGAGCCCGAACGCGATTATTCGCCTTGCCCGGGATGGAACGATTCTGCAGGCGAGCGGCCGGGTCGAAGCCGTGCTTGGCGTCAGTGCGAAAGCGCTTCGAGGCCGCACGTACGACGACTTAGAGTGGGAACCCGGAACGTTCGGGGAGGACGCGACCGAAGAGGCGGGTCCCTTTGCTCACGTTCTTCGGACGGACGCGCCCATTCAGGGCGTTGAGTGTTCACTCCGGTGGCCCGATGGCAGCCGGCGGTACCTCTCAGTAAGCGGAGCGCCGCTTCGTGGAGAAGAAGGGGAGGCTGTTTTTCACCTGCAGGACATCACCGAACAGAAGGAGCGGGAGCGGCGGCTCCGGCAGGCTGATACGCTGTTTCAAAACGCGCGGGACGCGCTGTTTCTCCTCGACGTGGAGGAGATAGGGGGGAAGACGGAACGGGCGTTTACGATCCAGCGGGTCAACCCTACCTACGAGCGAGAGGTGGGATTCGTCGAGGAAGACATTCGGGGACGTTCACCCGAGGAGATCTTCGGAGGCGAGGTCGGCCGGCACAAGACGGAGCAGTTCCAGAAGTGTGTCCGCCGACGCGAGCCGCTCGAATACAACGAGGAGATGCCTCTAGGGGACCGGATGAGCTACTGGACGACCCGAATCGCACCGGTGATCGTGGAGGGGGATGTGCGGCAGATCGTGGGCACCACCCGGAACGTGACCGAGCGGAAGCGCCGCAAGGAACGGCTCGAGCGGCAGAACGATCTCTTTGAGCGGGCGCAGGAAATTGCCAGCGTTGGGGCCTGGGAATACGACGTGGAGACGGATACCTTGCGGTGGACCAAGGAGGTGTACCGCATCCATGGCCGTTCCCCCGAGCACGCCCCGGCGCTCGATGATGCCCTCGCGTACTACCACCCCGACGACCAGCCGAGACTCGAAGACGCATTCGCTGGGGCCGTCGAGAACGGGGAGCCGTATAACCTTGAGTTGCGCCTTCGGACCGAGGCGGGAGACGAACGGTGGGTTCGCACGCGGGGGGAGCCGCAGGAGGAGGACGGAGAAGTGGTCCGCGTCCGCGGCGCGATTCAGGACATCACTGAGCGGAAAGAGCGAGAGCGAAGGCTGGAACGGCAAAACGATCTTTTCGAACGCGCTCAGGAGATCGCCGACGTCGGCGCCTGGGAGTACGACGTGCAGGCCGGGGAAGAGAATTGGACGGACAATGCCCACCGGATCCTCGGGTACCCCCTCGACGCCGAGCCGACGCCCGAAACCACGCTCGACCTGTACCATCCGGAGGATCGCCCGCAGGTGCGAGAAGCGCTGCAACGAGCCGTAGAAGAGGGCGAGTCCTCGTCCTCGGGGCTGGAAGTGCGGATCGGTGCCGGGGACGAGATCAAATGGGTTCGCCTCCGCGGAGAGCCGCAGCAGGAGGACGGAGAGGTGGTCCGCATCCGTGGAACGATTCAGGACATCACCGAGCGGAAAGAGCGGGAGCGCTCCCTCCAGGGCCGGCAGGAAAAACTCGAAGGGCTTTACGAAGCGACCAACCACCTGCTTGGGGCTGAGGACGAAGAAGACCTGAGCACCCGGCTCACAAGCCTCGTCCACCGGACGCTCGATTATCCCGCGACGACAGTCCGCCTTGCCGAAGATGGCAAACTCGTGCCGGTCCACGTGCCCGACGCTGTGCAGGATCACATGCCCGAGCGCCCGTCCTACGACATCAAGGGACAGACCCCTGCGGCTGAGGCATATCGGGGCGGCGAGACCCGTGCGTTCGACGACCTTTCGGCCGAGGTGGACACGATGGATCGCGGCGACATCCGTGCCACCGCGTACGTGCCGATGGGGGACTACGGCCTCATTTCTGTCGGGAGCCCCGAAGAGGGCGGCATCGGGACGTTCGACCTGCGCCTCCTCGAAGTGCTGGGGAGCTACGCCGCGCTTGTGCTGGAGCGTCTCGAGCGCGAACAGGAGCTTCTCGTGGCGAAGGAGGAGGCCGAGGCGGCCAGCCGCATGAAGTCGTCTTTTCTCGCGAACATGAGCCATGAGATCCGCACGCCCCTGACCTCGATCATTGGGTTTGCCGAGGCGGTCGGCACTGAGGCTAGTGAGCTCGAACTGCCAGCGGGCAGCTCCCTCTCGAAATACGCCAGCCTGATTGAGCAGGGGGGCAAGCGTCTGCTCGACACGCTCGAGGGTGTGCTCAACCTCTCGAAGCTTGAGGCTGGACAGATGGAGCTCGGCCCCGAGCCGGTCGATCTGGCCGATCAGGTCCACCGGACCGCCGATGAGCTTCGGCCGAAGGCCCACGAGAAAGGGGTCGACTTGCAGTTGGAGACGGAAGATCCATCGACCTGGGCCGCGGCCGATGAGGGCGGGGTGCAGATCGTGCTCCGTAACCTCGTGAGCAATGCGATCAAGTATACCGAGGAGGGCGGGTGCGTCTGGGTTCGGACCTATCAGGAGGGGACCCGGGCCGTCCTGGAGGTCGAGGACACTGGCATCGGCATGGAGCCGAAGATCGCCGAGGACCTTTTCGCCCCATTCCGGCAGGCCTCCGAAGGATTGAGCCGACAGTACGAGGGCACTGGCGTGGGGCTAGCGGTGACGAAAGAGGCGACCGAGCAGATGGACGGAGATCTGGAGGTCGAGACCGAACAGGGTGAAGGAAGCCGATTCGTTGTGCGGCTGCCGAGGGGGGAGGAGGGGGGAGCGGACGGCGAGAACCACCAACCGGTAAACGGCGCAGAGCAGTAGCCTGTGCGCCCCGAAACCGTTCCGCAACCCGGACCCGCTCTAGTGAGGGGACGTCTTGCCCGCCGGATGTTTTCCGCAGGTGCGTTCTTCGGGACGACGGGCGGAACGGGGACCCAAAACTCTAGGGGTCGAGTCCCATAACAGTTTTCGGCGTTGTTCGCACAATTGGCACGGCGAGAAATGGCTCCGCCGCAGTGATCCGGATCGTGCCGATGAAGGCCCGTAGAGGACCTGTGTGAACCGCCCGTCGCCTCCCGCCCCCGCCCCCTTGTGCCTTCCCCACCGTGCCCGAACTCGTCCTCATCGCCGCTGTCGCCGAAGAGAACCGGGTCATCGGACAAGACAAGGACCTCCCCTGGCACATCC